>CAKUCX010000028.1 GCA_934643865.1 uncultured Kiritimatiellota bacterium | reverse complement strand
TTGCGACGCATTGTCAAAAGTCAGGCAGAACTGGTACGTTTACTTTCGCGATGGTGCGTTTACTTTCGCGCGCAACGACGTAAAACGTAGCGGACGGCTACCTCGTCTGCGCGCGCGTGAGGTGGTACGCGAGGACGGCGCCGGGGTAGGCGTCCGTGCGCAGGGTGAACGCGCCGTCCGCATCGGGGGCGAGCATACCCGCCGCACTGCCGTCGCAGCGCAGCGCCGTCACCGTGAAGCCCGCCGGAAACGCCACGCGCGCCGTGTCGCGCCGCACGAGCATCGGCCCCTTCCCGCGCGCGACGGGATGGCGCATCGTGAGATCCGTGAACGACTCGCCGTCGTTCGCGCTGTCCGTCAGGTGGAAGACGAGGACGGAGCGGCTTTCCGCAAGCGGCTTCCCGTCGAGCGCGTGTGCGCTCACGGTCGTGGGATGGCGGATATCCGAGACGCGCAGGAACGCCCCGGCGAGCGCGCCTTCCGCGAGCGTGCAGCTTTCCGTGCGCGGCGTCGAGACGAGAAGCGTCTGCGCGCGCGTATCCAGCACGGTCTCGCCCGTGTCGCCGCGCCACACGCCGTTTGCCGCCGTCTTCAGGAGGTCGCCCGCAAGGCCCTTCGGCGCGGCCGCCCCGGCGAGCAGAAGCACCTGGTCCATCCCCTCCGGCGCGCGTTCGACCGCGCTCCCCACGCCCGTCAGGAGTCCGAGCGAGCAGACCGGTTCCGGAAACGCATGCGGCCGCTTCACCGGCGGCAGGTCGACGAGCGTGCGCGGCACGGTCACGCACACCTTGTGCCGCGCGGGCCGTACGTCCCCGCGCCGGAACATGAGGATGGAAATCTTCTCGCCGAAGAGCGCGAACGGATCGTTGCACGTGTCGAAGGGGTTCGCGTTGAAGTTCCGCGCGCCCAGGCTCGCCGCCCCCTCCGCGTAACCGTAGCCCACGAGCGCGTCCCAGTCCTGGAACGCCCCGTAGGCGCCGATCATCGGGCCCGCCTCGCAGCGGAAGACGTTCGGCCAGCAGTGGCGGAACTCGGTCGTGAGGACGGGCATCCCCCAGATGCGGCTCGGGAACTGCTTCCCCCAGATGCCCCCCGGCCAACGGCCCGTCAACTGCGACGCGAAGACGCCGCTGTACCAGTTCCTCTTCCCGTCGGAGTTGGGATGCGAGAAGTACATGTGGAGGTCGGCGACGTCGAAGAGGGAACGGCGCACGACGAGGTCCGGCTGGGATTCGTAGTTGAGCGAGGTGAGAAGGCACTTCACCTTCAGCTCCTCGCGCAGGAAGCGCAGCTGCTCGCGGTGGATTTCCATCTGCCGCTTCGCGTCGGGCACGTTCTCCTCGTTCACGAGGTTCAGGCAGACGAGCGCGGGGTCGTCCACGAGGGCGAGGCCCGTGTAGGGATTGACGTGCGTAAGGAGGCGGCGTGTGAAGAGCTTCCAGTTCGCGAGCGCGGCGGGCGTCTCGAAGAGCGCCTCCTTCATCGCGCGCAGCGGGCCCGCGTAGGACGCAAGCCCCGCGTCCGTCGGGAGGAACGCACGGCTCGAATAGCAGTCCGTCGTGAAGTAGACGCCGTTCGACTTCATGCAGTAGACGAACCAGTCCCAGCGGTCGAGCGCAGCGGGGTCGAGCGCGGCGGAGTCGGTGGCGCCCTTCGGGAGGAACTTCGTGTCGTGCTGGTGCGCGCGCACGAGGTTGTAGCCGAGGCGCGGCATCTCGGCCGCCACACGCGCGCTGACGTCCTTGTCGAGGAGCGAGGCGTCCCAGGCGAAGTTGCCGCCGTAGAAGCGGGGACGCATGCCGGGCTTCCCCGTGAAGGCGGCGCGCCCGTCGGCGCCGCGCGTGAGGAAGCCGTGCTTGCCCGCCGGGGCGTCCTGCAGGAAGGAGAAGTCGAGCGGCGAGCCGGGCTTCGTCGTGCGGGCGAAGTCGGCCTTCACCCATTCGGGGCCCTCGCGGAAGACGGCGTTCGTGTAGACGGGCAGCCCCTTCCCCCAATGGAAGAAGGCGAATCCGTCCGGCGCCGCCTTCGCGCAGGAGAAGGAGAACGCGCGCGTGAGCGCGAGCCCCTCCTCGCCCTCCTGCCGCGCAAGCGGGATGCGCGCCTCGAACCAAGTCTCGCCGAAGACGCGGCTGTCCTGCAGCGTGAGCGGGAACGGCCCCCGGAACGTCGTCCGCGTACCGTCGAGGGCCATCACGGAGAACGTCTCGACGCGCGGGAACGAGCCAAGCCCGGCCGCGCCCGTCTCAGCCGGGAACGCGACGGGGTGCCCGTCCACCTCGATGCCCTTCAGCTGCGTCGACATCCGGATTTCAATGAAGGCCGCGAGGAAGGCGGGGCGGTTCGTGAACGACGCCGTGAACGAGACGGCGGCCGAGCCGTCCGGCTTCGCGGCGATCTCCTGCTCCGCGAGGCCGCCGGCCTGCGGCAGCTCCGCCAGCAGCGTCCGGCGCGAGGCGGTCGCCTCCCTGCGCAGGACCTTGAACGCGCCGTTGCGGTACTGCGCGTGCCAGCCTTCGGCCGGTACGAGGCGCACGCCGACCTGCGTCTGCCCCATACGGAACGCGCCGTCCTCCGAGAACGACACGCCCTGCGGCAGCTCCGCCGCACCGAGCGCGCCGGCAAGCACGCAAGCAACCAACCCCGCAACCTTCATGTCCTCGCTCCTCCTCATGTCCTCGCTCCTCCTGAACATCCAATCCCCCGCCAACGGCCTACCGCGCCGCCGGCGCGTCGAGGCCCAGCCTCTGCCAGGCGCGCGCCGTCGCGACACGCCCCTTCGGCGTCCGGTCGAGATACCCTTCCATGATCAGAAACGGCTCGTAGGCCTCCTCGATCGTGTCGGGCTCCTCACCCACGCTCACGGCGATCGTGGAGAGGCCGACGGGGCCGCCCCCGAACTTCTCGCAGATGGTTTCGAGGATCCTGACGTCCATCTC
Source organism: uncultured Kiritimatiellota bacterium (assembly GCA_934643865.1). Classification (GTDB taxonomy): domain Bacteria; phylum Verrucomicrobiota; class Kiritimatiellia; order RFP12; family UBA1067; genus RUG572. The sequence continues at coordinate 37,029 of CAKUCX010000028.1, read as the reverse complement.
GTCAAGCCCCTGCGGGTCGATCTCCAGGAGCGAGAGGGACGCGACGGCAACCTGCTTCGTGATGCGGTTGCCCGCCCGCACCTGCGCGTAGTCCCGCACGCGGCGGAGCAGGTTGTTGGCGATGCGCGGCGTCCCGCGCGAGCGGGCCGCGATCTCCAGCGCCCCGTCGGGATCGATGCCGACGTTCAGTTTCGCCGCCGAGCGCGTGACGATGGCCGCAAGCTCCGCCGGCTCGTAGAAGCCGAGGCGGTTGACGAGGCCGAAGCGGGCGCGGAGCGGCGCGGCGATGAGGCCGATGCGCGTCGTCGCGCCCACGAGGGTGAAGCGCGGCAGCTCCAGGCGCACGCTGCGGGCGTTCGGGCCTTGGTCGATGAGGATGTCGATGGCGAAGTCCTCCATCGCGGAGTAGAGGTATTCCTCCACCGTCTTCGCCATGCGGTGGATCTCGTCGATGAAGACGATGTCGCCCGCCTCCAGGGAGGTCAACAGCCCGGCGAGGTCTGCCGGCTTCGTGAGGACGGGGCCGCTCGTCGTCTTCACGTGGACGCCCATCGCGTCGCCGAGGATGTACGAGAGCGTCGTCTTGCCGAGCCCCGGAGGGCCCGAAAACAGCACGTGGTCCAGCGTCTCCCCCCGGTCCTTCGCGGCCTCGACCGCAAGCTCCAGCCGGTCGCGGATCTTCCGCTGGCCGACGAAGTCGGCGAACTGCCCGGGGCGCAGCGTGTTGTCGAAGGCCGCGTTCCGCCTGTTCAGCTCGTCGCTCGGACGCTCGTTCTTCATTCTAGACAAAGAGAAGGGGCAAGCCGCGGGCCTGTCCCTTCTCTTCCTGAACGGCTGTCCGCTTTCTTACTTGGCCGGCGCCGAACCGTCGTCGCCGTAGCCCTTGCTCTTGAGGTACTCGATGACCTTGCCCACGTGCGTAAGCTTTTCGGCATCCTCCTCGGGAATCGCCGCGCCGAACTCTTCCTCAAAGGCCATGATCAGCTCGACGGAGTCGAGCGAGTCCGCGCCCAGATCGTCGATGAACGACGCCTCCAGATTGACCTGCTCCGCATTGACGCCGAGCTGGTCAACGATAATCTCTTTCACGCGATCTTCAAGCTTGCCTGCCATTTGTTTTCTCCTTATGGTTGGAACAATGATTAGTTTACTAAAACTTCGCCCCCTGTGCAAGAGGGCAACGTCCCCCGTCCGGAAATTCCGTCATATCTTAAAAATAAATCACGAAATGACGGAAGAAGCGAAGCGACTTAGCCAATCATGCCGCCGTTGACGGAAATGACCTGCCCCGTGATGTAGGCGGCGGCGGGACTGGCGAGGAAGGCGACGCACTGGGCGATGTCCTCGGCCGTGCCGAAACGCTTCAGCGGGATCGTGTCCATGTACGCCTTCTTCACGTCGTCCGGCAGCACGTCCGTCATCTTGGACTGGATGAAGCCGGGCGCGACGGCGTTGCAGCGCACGTTGCGGGAGCCAAGCTCTTTGGCCGTCGTCTTCGTGAGGGCAATCACGCCGCCCTTCGAGGCCGTGTAGTTCGCCTGGCCGGCGTTGCCCATGATGCCGACGACGGAGGCGAGGTTGATGATCACGCCGCCGAGCTGCGTGCCGTCGGCGGCCTTGTTCTTCATCATCGGGCGCGCGACGGCGCGCGTGAAGAGGAACGTGCCCTTCAGGTTGACGTTCAGCACGGCGTCCCAGTCCGCATCGCTCATGCGCATGAGAAGGCCGTCCTTCGTGATGCCCGCGTTGTTCACGAGGATGTCCACGGTGCCGAACGCCTCGATGACGCGCTTCACGCACGCATCGACCTCGGCGCTCTCCGCCACGTTGCAGCCGAGCGCGAGGGCTGTCGAACCGGCCGCCTCGACGAGATCGACCGTCTCCCGGCACCAATCCGCCTGGAGGTCCACCACCGCGACCTTGGCGCCCGCCTCAGCGAGCTTCTTCGCGATCTGCTGGCCAATGCCACGCCCCGCACCGGTGACGATGGCGACCTTGCCGTCCAAGTTACCCATTTCCAACTCCTATTCCTTAAATGCCCTTACAGTGCGGACACGGTTGCGTCCAGCGTCGCCAGATCGGAGACGTTGAGCGTCGTGAGCGCGGCGTCGATCTTCTTGATGAGGCCCGACAGCACCTTGCCCGGACCGAACTCGATGAACCGCGTGCAACCGAGCGCCTTCGCCGCCGCGATGTCGTCCGCCCACCGCGTCGTCTCGGTGACCTGGCGGAGCATCACGTCCTTGATCTCGGCGGGATCGGAGGAATGGACCCTGCCCGTCACGTTCGAGATCACGGGGATCTTCGGTGCGTGGAACGTGATGCCGTCGAGGACGGGCGCGAGCTTCTCGCGCGCCGGCTGCATGAACTTCGAGTGGAACGCCCCCGCCGTCGCGAGCGGGATCGCGCGCTTGATGCCGAGTTCCTTCGCCGTCGCGGCGGCGGCGGCGACCTGCGCCTTGTCGCCGGAGAGGACGACCTGCGCCGCCGAGTTGATGTTCGCGGGCGTGCAGCCCGTCTTCGCGCACAGCTCGTCCAGCTGCGCGGGCGAGGCGCCCACGATGGCGATCATGCCGCTCGGCGTGGCCTCGCACGCCTCCTGCATGAAACGGCCGCGCGCCTCCAGCACCGTCAGCGTCGCGTCGAAGTCGAGGACGCCCGCCGCGCAGAGCGCGCCCCACTCGCCGAGCGAGAGGCCGGCCGCCGCCGCGAACGGCGTCGCGCGCCTCTTCTGGAGCGCGAGGTAGGCGGCGTAGCTCGTCACGAAGATGGCGGGCTGGCAGACGTTGGACTTCGTCAGCGCCTCGGCGGGACCCTCGAAGCAGATCTTCTTCAGGTCGAAGCCGAGGACGGCGTTCGCCTTGTCGAAGAGGGCCATCGCCGCGGCGTCCGCCTCGGCGAAGTCCCTGCCCATTCCAGGCACCTGGGCCCCTTGGCCCGCAAATACGCAGCAATCAGACATGGTTGAAATCTCCAAAACTTTTTCGGATATGATAGCACAAATGCGCGGGCGCGTGTTCCCTTTTCGGGAACGCCCGAATGGGCGGCACGCCCCCCCTCCTAGGCGCGCGCGTTGCGGAGGGCGGGGTCGAGGAGGTCGCGCAGTTCGTCCGCGAGGTGGTTGAAGACGAGGACGAGCGTGAAGATCGCGAGCGTGACGAACGTCATCTCCCACCAGATGCCCTGCCAGAGGCGGAGGCGGGCGTTGTTGATCATGATGCCCCAGCTCGGCTCGCCCTGCACGCCGATGCCGAGGAACGAGATGAACACCTCCGTCGCGACGGCCCCCGGGAAACGGATCGAGAACTGGATGAGGATGATGTGCGCGACGTTCGGCAGGATGTGGCGGAACATGATCCGCAGGTGCGAATACCCGAGAACGCGCGCGGCCTGCACGTAGGCGCGGCCCTTGTGCTTCATCACCTCCGCGCGGATCGTGCGGCACACCCCCACCCACGTCGTGAGGCCGATGCCGAGGTAGATGCCGAGCAGCCCCTGCCCGACGACGAGCGAAATCGCGAGGATGAAGAGGAGCCCCGGCATGGAGGCGACGGTCGCGCAGAGCCACACGACGACCGAATCGACCTTCCCGCCGAAATAGCCGCCGAGAAGGCCGAGGAAGACGCCGAGCGGAATCGCGATGAGCGAGGTCATGATGCCCACGTGGAACGCGATGCGCGCACCCTGCACGAGGCGCGCGGCGACGTCGCGCCCCAGGTTGTCCGTGCCGAGGAGGAAGAAACGCGCAGCCTCCGTCCCACCCTTGGGGACACGGCGCGTAAGGGGCGGCAGGTAGCGGCAGTCCTCTCGGACGACGTTGTAGGCGGGCGTGACGTCGCGCGCGCGCGCGACGCGGTACTGCACCTCCCCGTACAGCGCGAGCGCAAAGTACGCCGCGATGACGAGGAGGCAGAGCCGACCGCCCCGTTTCAGACGCCGGAAGAGTGTCCAGACCGCCGCCATCTACTTGGCGCGGACGAAGTGGGGGAGGCGGGCGAGGGGCGTCTGGACCGTGACAGTCGCCGGCCCGACGACCGTCGTGCCGTCGTCCGCCGTCCAGGTGCCGGGCGGCACCACGACCGTGCGCGCGGCGGCGCCCTTGTCCATCTGCGGCGCGACGAGGAGGTCCGTCCCCATCATGAACTCGTCGATGACGGCGGCGTAGCCCCGGTTCGGATAGTTGTATTCGAGGCTGCGGAGGATCGGCTCGCCGTCCACGGCGGCCTTCCGCGCGAGCTCGACGAAGAGCGGCGCGAACTTCTGGCGCAGGGCGACCGTGTCGCGCACGATCTTCTGGCGTTCGGCGTCGAGGATGCGCCAGGGGGAGGCGGAGAACTGCATCATCGGGCAGAGGGCGTGGATCTGCGCGCTGCGCACGAAGAGGTCGGGTTCAAACGGAGAGCCGGGGATGAACGCCGTCCACTCGCCGCCGCCCACCATGTCGGGGCAGATGAACGGCTGGCCGATGAGGCCGGCGGCGATCATGTCGGCCGTGATGCGGCGCAGGGCCTCCCACGTGTGCGGCTTGTCGTGGAGGCGCACGACGACGGGCATCTGCTGGAGGCGCCAGAGGTTGCGGATCTCGCAGAACGGGTACTTGAGCGCGTAGGCGGCGTAGCCGTTGTTGAGCGAGCCGTTCGTCGCCTTGGGGTCGAGCGCCTCGCAGGTGTTCAGGTTGTAGGCCGTGAGGTCGGCGCCGTCGAGCTTGAAGCCGTCCACGCCGTAGTCGCGCACGAGGCCGTCGAGCGTCTCCGTGAACCAGGCGTTCGCGTTCGGGTGCGAAAAGTCGAGGAACGCGCTGATGCCGTTCCACCAGCGGCAGGGCTTCGCCGCGACGCGGCCGTTGGCGGCGGGGCGCTTCCCCTTCTCGGCGAGGAAGCCGCCCTTGACGGGATAGCCCTTCACGTCGTCGGGGTTCGTGCCCCAGGCGATTCGGCGGAAGGCCGGGATGTCCATGCCCACGTAGGGGCACATCCAGAGCATCACCTTGTAGCCCATCGCGTGGAGCCTGTCCATCATGCCCTTCGGGTCGCGGAAGCGCGTGGGCTCGAAGCGCCAGTCGCCGTAGCCGGCCTGCCAGGTGTCGTCGATCATGAGGACGCCCGCCGGGACGCCGTTGTCGAGCATGGACTGCGCGTAGGCGAGGATGTCCTTCTCGTTCTGGTGATAGGTCAGCTCGATCCAGGTGTTGAGCTGCGGCGCGCTGAAGAAGAGCGCGTCGGGCATCTTGCCGCTTGCGGGGAACCACTTGCGCATCGCGTGGCGGTAGGCTTCCGGGAGGGAGGCACCGGCCGTCTCGACGACGACGTCGGAGGCGGCCTCGACGGTGATCGTGCCGTCCTTCAGCGTGAAGAGCGCCTGGGCGTCCGCCCAGGCGACGCGCCCCTGGTCGGAGACGAGGAGGGACGCGCATTGGTTGTGGTAGTTGTCCCGCCGCAGGTCGATGCGCAGCTCGGTCTTCTCCGTGAACGGCATCTTCGTGCCGAAGAAGTTCGCCGCGCCCCACCAGTTCTCGCCGGGGTTCATCTTGACGGTCGCCGTGCCGGCGAGGGCCGAAAGCGCGAGGAGGCCCGACGCCGAGGCGGCCAGAAGTGTCGTGTTCATCGTTCGTTCTCCATTCGTGGTTGAAAGTCCTTTACCCCAGCCGCACGCGCGGGTCGAGGGCCGCGTAGCAGAGGTCGGTTGCGAGGTTGACGCCCTGGTAGAGGAGCGCGCCGAGGACGACGACGGCGCGCACGACGGCCATGTCGGCGGAGTGGATGGCGTTGAGGGAGACGCTGCCGAGCCCCGGGATGCCGAAGAAGCTCTCGAGGAGCAGCGAGCCCGTGAAGAGGTAGGGAATCGCGAGGGAGACGTAGGTGATGATCGGGATGAGCGCGTTGCGGAGGACGTGCCTCACGAGGATCGCCGCGCCGGAGAGCCCCTTCGCGCGGGCCGTGCGCACGTAGGGCTTGTAGATCTCGTCGAGGATCGCCGTGCGGAAGAACCGCACGTCCACGCCGAGCCCCGAGACGACGCCGATCACGACGGGCAGCGCGAGGTACGTCCAGCCCGCGTAGCCCCAGATGGGGAAGAGGCGCGCCTTGAACGCGAGGAAGAACTGCCCCGCGAGGACCCACACGACGTAGTTGACGCTCATGAGGACGGTCGAACCGACGAGGACGGCGCGGTCGAGGACGCCCCCCCGGAACGCGGCGCACAGGAGCGCAAGGGAGAGGGCGACGACCGTCCCCCCCACGAGAATCGGCACGGTCAGCGAGAGCGACGGCCCCACGCCGCGCGCGAGGATGTCCGCCACCGGCTCGTCGTACTGCGTCGAGATGCCGAAGTCGCCCTTCGCGAGGTTCCCCACGAAGCGGCAGAACTGCGAATCGAAGGGCGAGGCCCCCTTCGCCGTGTTGACGAGGAGCGGCTTGTCGTAGCCGTAGCGCGCGTTGAACGCGGCGATCGATTCCTTCGTCGCGTTCTTGCCGAGGACGGCGAGGGCGGGCGACCCGCCCACGACATGGAACAGCACGAACGTCAGGACGAGGATCCCGAACGTCGTCGGAACCAGCTCCAGGAGGCGTCTGGCGATGTAGCGGAACATCGCCTACGACTGCGTCTGGATGGCCTTCTTGAGGGCGTCCGCGACGGCGTGCGGGTCGCAGGCGTCGAGGCGCTTGAGGATACAGGCCCAGCGGTAGGCGCCGCTGCCGGCCTCGTCGTAGGGGCGGTGGAGGAAGAGTTCGTCGAACGCGCGGCGGCGCTCGCGGTAGGCGGCCTGCGTCTCGGCGAGCGTGCGCTCGAACGCGAGCACGTAGACGCGCGCGAAGTCCGCGAAGTCGTCGACGAACCGCTCGCGGCGCAGGACGGCGCGCGCATAGGGGGCAACGAGGTCCTCGAAGGGCTCCTGGTACTTGACGAACGAACCCGCGTGGTCCGTCACGACGATGCGGAGGGGCAGGCCGTCCGGCCCGCACTGGACGACCTCGAAGTTCGCGTCGAAGATCGCCTCGCCCGTCTCCGTCGCGGCGCGCCCGACGACGAGGTCGCGCGCGGCCGCCTGGCCCATCAGGTAGGCGAACGCCTTCGCGAAGGCGGGGTTGTGGAAGCGCTCGGGCGGAATCTTGTCGGACGCCGTGCCGGGCACGTAGGCGCGCACGAAGTAGGCCGCGCGCACGGTCGTGCCCTGGTACTGGTTGCGCGCCGTGTACTTCTCGGCGACGTGCCCCATGCCGAGCTTCGCCGGCAGGTTCATGCCGAGCTGGCGGCAGGCGAGACGACGGTCGAGGATATAGTCCGCGTACTCGTCCGCCTCCAGGATGGCGCGCAGCAGATCCTTGCCCTCGTCGAGGTGTTCGGCGATGCCCCACTTCTGGAAGCGGATGATGTGGAGGCGCGGCGCATCCTCCTCGGCCATCTTCGTCTGCATGATGTAGACGCCGCCCCGGTGCGCGCCGGCGACGGGGTGGCGCGCGAGCGAACGGGAAATGCGGCCGATGTTGACGTACTCGATCGTCCCGAAGAGGCGCACCACGTTGAAGAGGATCGAGCGGACGCGCAGGCTGCAGAACGCCCGCAGCTCGGGGTCCTGCGTGCGGAAGGCCTCGTCGTAGAGCGAGTCGAAGATGAGTTCGCCCTTCTCGATGCGTCCGCCCGGCAGCCACTCGATCTGGCGGAAAAACTCGGGGGAAATGCCCTGGATGAGGTCCTTGTCGCCAACCTCGGTCTCGTTGGGGACGCGCGTGAGCGCGGCGTCCATCTCGGCGCGCCACGCGAAGTTCTCCGTCGTCTCCTCGCGGAGGGCCGGGGGCAGCGCCATGCGCCACTTCACGACGGCCGCGTCCACCGCCGCGCGCAGGGCCGCGTCGTCGAGCGCGTCCGGCTGGATGGCCCTGAAGGCCACCGTCACGTCGGCGTCGAGAGACGGCGGGAAGAGCGCGATTTCGCTCTGCCCGAGGCGGTTGTGCGCCACGAGGCCGCGCGCGATCTCGGAGACCTGCGCGCGGTAGGCCGTCGGCTCCAGGGCGTCGATGCGCGCGAACGCGCCCGCCGTGAGCCAGCGCGTGCCCGTATTGCCGTTGTAGTAGTAGATCTTCTCGTTGGCAATCGCGACGCGGGCGGACGCGATCGCGCGCACGATCTCCTCGGCGCTCTGCGCGGCGCGCGCCATGCGCCAGTTCTCGCCGCGCGCGCGCAGGGCGTCGCGCACCTTCGCCGAGCTCGTGTTGAGGAAGCGGATGCGCCGCTTCGAGACGAGGGTCTGCAGCACTTCGTCCGCCTTGATCGCGAGGTCCATGCGGGTCGGGTCGGGGCGGATAAGCACGTAGTCGTCCGTGAAGAGCAGGTCGGCGGAGTCGGTCCACTCGGCCATCGCCTCGCTCTCCGTGAGCGCGGGCTCCCCGGCCTCCGCGCGCAGCCGGTTCAGCTCGTTCGTCCAGGCGATGCGCTGCAGCGCGTGGACGCCCCGGCAGGTGACGAGGCCGGGCGTGCGGAAGAAGAGCGTGCCGATGCGGGACTTCAGCGTGCCGTCGGGGTTCTTCGCGAAAAGGGGATCGCCGAGAATCTTCATGTTGTCAGGCCTTTCGCGCACTGCCACGCGCGCTTTCGAGCGTGTTCCAGAGGAGCATGGTGATCGTCATCGGGCCGACGCCGCCGGGGACGGGCGTGATCGCGGCGGCGACCTCGGCGCAGGACGCGAAGTCCGCGTCGCCGCAGAGGCGGTAGCCCTTCGGCTTCGTCGCGTCGGGGACGCGGTTCACGCCCACGTCGATGACGACGGCGCCGGGCTTGAGCATGTCGCCCGTGAGCGTGCCGGGCCGGCCGGCGGCCACCACCACCACGTCCGCCGTCTTCGTGTAGACCGAAAGGTCGGGCGTACCCGTATGGCAGAGCGTCACGGTCGCGTTCGCGTGCGGACCCTTGCGGGAGAGGAGCGCGGCGACGGGCTTTCCGACGATGTTCGAGCGGCCGATCACGACGGCGTGCTTGCCCGAGATGTCCATCCCCGTCACCTCGATGAGCTTCACGATGCCGTGCGGCGTGCAGGGCAGGAAGCAGTCCTCGCCGATGAGCATCCGCCCCACGTTCACGGGCGTGAAGCCGTCCACGTCCTTCTCGGCGGCGATCGCGTCGACGACCTTCTTCTCGGAGATGCCCTTCGGGAGCGGCAGCTGCACGAGGATGCCGTGGATGGCGGGGTCGGCGTTGAGCGCCTTTACCGTCTCCACGACGACCTGCTCGGGCGTCTCCGCCGGCAGGCGGATCTCGCGCGAGTACATGCCCGCCTCGCGGCAGGCCTTCTCCTTCGCCGTCACGTAGCTGACCGAGGCGGGGTTGTCCCCCACGAGGACGACGGCGAGGCCGGGCGTGACGCCCGTCTCGGCCTTCAGGGCGGCGACCCCCGCCGCAATCTCCGCGCGCGTCTCCGCGGCGAGCTTCTTTCCATCGATGATCTGTGCGCGCATTCCAAGTCCTTTGCTTAACGGCGAGAGTATAGCATTTCCGGCGGGTGCGCGCCACGAGCCGCCGCCGCCCCCTCGCGCTCGAAGATTGACGTCGAGAAGACGAACCCCGACGCCGTCCTGACGTTGGCGAAGAAGATCCGCGCCTCCGGCGGGACCTGGACTGACAGGGATCTCGCGCCGCGTGAAAAATCCTTGAGCGGCACGATCGTCCAGTTCCGTACGTTCGAGAACTTCTGGAACGGAGACTGGGGCCGCACGTCCGTCGTATAAAGGAGTTCGGCGGCAACGGCTTCGTCAACGCCCGGCTCGATGCGCGCGGTCAGACATCCGTCCGACAGCTTCGACTCCACGACTGCCAGCGGCCTTGCCGCGTCCTTGAGATAGTGGTCGGCCCAGGCCGTGATCTCCTTCGGGTCTCCCGCCGGCGGATGTCCGTGCGCCATCTTGTGCTTGATGGAGAGATAGGACGGCGTCGACTTCGGCAACGCCTCGGTCGATCGCCGCGTCATCTCCACCGTATAGAAGATGTCAAGGTTGCCATTGCAGCGCAGGACGGGACAGCGCGTGTCTCCGATAAAGTGCTTCGGGTCCCAGTTCTCAAGCCACTGGCGGAACTTGTCACCGCCGCCGGCGACGCTTCCCCAGACGGGCTGATTGAGATCGTACCATCCGCAGCCATAGACAGGCGCGGCAAACTTGAAGCGATGATCGACGCCCATCGTCATGGAGGTGAGGTAGCCGCCCCAGCTGATGCCGGTCATGCCCGTGCGCGCCGCATCGACCTCGGGCAGCGACCGCAGGAACGAGTGGCAACGGATGACGGCCGTCACCGCCTGATAGGGCCACTGGTCCGCGAGCGGTCCGTCCGGATAGCCCCGCGCATCATGCCAGCCGTAGGGGCCCGACCACGGATGGCGCGGATGGCACGCCCCGTCTCGCTCCCCGCGCGGCACGCCCCCGCAGGTGTCCATCGCGATGGCCGCGTAACCGCGATCGTTCCAAAGCTTGACCCATGAGGCGAAGGCCGTGCCGCCGCCACCGTGGACGAGCACCATGGCGGGCACGTTCTTGTCGGCGCACGCGTCCTTGGGGAGCCCCCACCAGGCGAAGATGCGCGTTGGGCGTCCCTTCCACATCTCGCCCTCGATCCAGATCGGCTTGACGCCGGCAACGCGCCCCGTCGCATTGGAGACGCCCGCGTCCGCGACCTCCCATGTCCGCGGGACGCCGGCCTCATACCCCTTGAGAAGCTCGTACCCCGTCTTTTCGGGACGACACGCCGCCGCCTCCGACGCCGGCGCCTGAAACGACACGGCCATTGCCGCCAACAAGATGCTCTTCATTTTCATGATTCCCCCGTGTATTTCCCGAAGATCGGCGCGCCGCGCTTGCCCCATTCGTTGACCGGCGTCACGACAAAACGAACTTCTCCCGCATCAGGAACGTCCTTGGCCGCAAACAGGCAGACGACATCCCCGATGTCTTCGTCCGCCGGCCGCAGGCACATCGGCGAAAAAACGCGGCGCGAGGCGGCGACCCGCTCGCCGACCGTCACGTCGACGCAATAGTCGTACGCGCGATCGCCTTTCGTCGTCAGGCCGTTGACAGCGGGGAACCGCACCTCGATCTGGGCGCGCGGTTCCTTTTTGCGGTTCTGGCCGTCCGCAAGGCGACGAACGGAAACCACCGCATCTGCGGGGAAGACCGGCGGCCGCGAAGCTGCCGCGCGCGTCTCGAAACGATAGGGCCTCGCCGCCGACGTACCGAGCGGAATCACCCAATCGGGCCCCGACGGACGCCCCGAAAGCACTTCGAAGCGGCTGACCGTGATGCGGTCGTCATAGACATCCATCAGAAGCCCCTGCCGGCAGTTCTTCACATCCGGCAGAAACGGCATCTCCTCCGTACCGTCCTGCGCACTGTGCCCGTTTTCGCGTCCTTTGCCCGTGAACGCCCAACCGCAGGTCGAACCGCAGTTGATGGCCGTGAACTCGCCCTGCCAGATCGACTTGGCGTCAACGGTCGGGAAATGGGTGTGTCCCGAAAGCGCAATGCAGTTCGGAAACGGCTTCAGCGCCTCGAACGTGTCGGCGCAGTCATCGCCCTTCGAATCCGGCGCGTTGCACGTACCGCGCGGCGGATCGTGCTGAAGGAAGAAGAACGGACGGTCGGACGGCAGCTCGGACCCATGCACGGCGAACCAGTCGCCGACGGCCCTCTTCTCGTTCCTGACCTTTCCCTCGGCGATCGGCGCATGCTCGACCCGGCACAGCCAGTTCGACAGCACGAACTTGTAGCCCTTCACCTCCTTGAAGCAGATCGGCGCCCAATCCTCGCGATACAGGCGTTTCCACGTCTCCTGCCGGTGGAAGAAATACGAGGTCTTGCGGGCCTCCTCCAGGCACGGCTTCGCATAACACGAGTAGGCGCCCTGATACGACCAGCCGTCATCGTCGTGATTGCCCGTACAAAAGAGCCGGGCAACGGGCGATCCGTCCGGCAACTTGTCGTCGGGGAAGACGTCGAACCAGATCCGGGCGCCGAACTCCAGCTCCTTGACCTGCCCCCAAATCGCCAGGTCTCCCGTAATGCAGACGCCGTCGACGTGCGCGTCGCGAAACCTCTCCAGCGCCTTGCGATAGGCGTCCGGCGACGGCCCGCGGGGACTGGAAACATGCACGTCGCTGAGAAGCCCGAGCCGCAGATTGGGCTTCGCCGCAGCAAAGGCCGGCAGCCACGGGCTGCCCGCCAGCGCCGCCGTTCCGATAATGAATTGACGCCGGTTCAGGCCGCGGCCGCCGGACAAGACGACTCCTCTTGTTAAGTCCATACTACCTTTCCTCCTCATGCACATGATAACGGATGACGAAACGACGATACGAGGCGAACAGGAACGTGATGAGGTTCATGACGCCCTCGGCCGCCGAGCGGCAAGCAGGGGCCACGACGCTGAAAAGCGCGCGATCCGCCTGATGAAAGAAGAACGCGCAGCTCGGCAGCCCCAACATAATCCAGTTGCGGCGCTTCATCGGGCTGCGCCTCCACGCGACGCCAGGTAGGCGTCGGTCTTCGCGCTGATCTCCCGTGCGCGCGGCGTATCGAAACGCGCGACGAGGTCGGGGCGCTCGGAAAGGACCGTCAGCTCATGGGCGACCGCCTCGCGGCAGGAAAGAAACGTCTTCGGATCAAGTCCCGTCACGCGCAGGGCCTTGGAAAGGTCAACCTTGCGGCTCAGATTGCGGTCACACCAGATTATCTGGTTGCCCATTTCGATGAAAGCGCGCGCGGCCGCCGTGATGTCAATCTTCACGGGATCGGGCCGGACGACCGTTCCGCCGTAAAAGCCAAGGAACGCCACTTCGCCCAACTGGACGAAGTAATCCGTGGAACCTGTTGCCTCGGCAATGTCAATGCGATACGTGCGGTAGCTTTTCCAGTTGGCGAACGACATCGAGCCCGAGTAGGTATGAAGCTCGGCCGGGTCGCTTGACACGGCATAGGACGTGAACGATGCGTACGAGGCGATCCTCGTCCAGGTCGCTCCGCCATCGTTAGAACCGCTCACCGTAAACACCTTCGGCATGCGTTCGGCAAACGACCCCCAGAGGTTGCTGCCATTGCCGCCGACGATAAAGGTGAGTCCCGTCACAACGATGTCCTCGCCGGGAATGAACGTGTCGCCGAACGTGAAGTCAAGCGACAGAGGCCCCGTCGGAGACGCCGAAAGATAGCGCTCATTCTTCCAGTGGCCGTTCACCAGTTTGCCTGGGTCGTTATAGTAATCGGCGAGACTGGCCTCCACGGTCACCTTTCCGCGGGCGGCGGCTGTGATGTCGCCCTGCTGCGTGACGGAGCTGCCGACGAACGACACGATCACGCTGGCGACAAATACCGCAAACTTGCTCGCTTTGACAATTCGGTTGCTCGTCATCGTCTCGACCCTTTCTTTGGACTGGCAGGTATCGTATCACATCCGTCCGGAAACGCAAGGGCACAACATCAGTTTAACAATAACAATATTCTCAGTTTGCAGCCAACGCAGAACCATGATATGCTATGACCGTGAACGTACGGAAAAAAATCATCATCGGCCTTAGGCTCGAAGGAGTCATCGGCCGCAGAATCCTCTCTGGGATCTTGCGGTACCTTGACACAACCGGCGGCTGGGACATTCAGTTTGCCTACGGTCTCAAGGAGCTCCTGCGCTTGATGCCGGCGGCCGATGGCATTCTCGTCGACCATCTTTCCGACGAAATCGGAAATCAGCTTAATCCGGCGGTGCCTGTCGTTCGTTTCAACACGATGCAGACATCCTCCGTCAACAGACATCACGCCTTCGTCCATGTGGATGACGGAGCCATTGGATTCGCTGCTGCGCGGTATTTCCTCGGCCTTGGTTCGTTCAGAAGCTTCGGCTTCATCCCTGCCCATGGCGATCGGTTCTGGTCGAAACGCCGCGGCGCGGCTTTTTCCCTTCATCTGAAGAAAAACGGCCTTCAGGCGCAAACCTTTGAAAGTCCCTTAACCGACCCAGAAGAGGATCTCTCCATTCTTGCGAAGTGGATCGGCGAACTTCCCAAGCCGACCGCTCTTTTCGCCGCTTGGGACGGAAGGGCCGTCGAGGTGCTTGAAGCCTGTCGAAGATCCCACGTCCGGGTTCCCCGGCAAGCCGTCGTGCTCGGCGTCGACAACGACGAGATCATCTGCGAACACACGACCCCGCCCCTTTCCAGCATCGCGCCCGACACCGAAAGCGCCGGATTTGAAGGAGCAAGACTGCTTGACGATCTCATGACAGGGTGCAAAGATCCGAAGACGCGCATCATCCTTACCCCGGTCAAGTCCATTGTCGAGCGGACATCCACGCACGCGCCGCCGCCTGCCGCCCAGCTTGTTCAACGGGCTCTCTCCTTCATCGACAAAAACGCAACATCCGGTATACGGCCTGACGATGTCGCAAGACATCTGGGAATCTCGCGCAGCCTGATGGACCTTCGGCTGCGGGAGATGAAGGAAACCTCCGCCGGCGATCGGATACGCGAGGCAAAACTCGCCGCCCTCGCAAAACTTCTTCGTCACACATGCCGTCCCATGGCCGCGCTGACACGAGAATGCGGTTTCCCCAGCGTCAACGCGGCTAAGGAGACGTTCCACAACCGCTTTGGAATGTCGATGCGGGATTATCGTTTTTCCGGATGGTGCCGGAGGAGGGACTCGAACCCTCACGCAGTTTCCTGCGGCAGATTTTGAGTCTGCTGCGGCTGCCATTACGCCACTCCGGCACAGGTGGAGCGGGCGAAGGGAATCGAACCCTCGTCATCGGCTTGGAAGGCCGACGCTCTGCCATTGAGCTACGCCCGCAAGGGAAAACGCGCCAAAGTATAGCAGACGCCGCCGCGCGCGTCAATTGACGCGCGCGGCGGCGGCGAGGCGGACGAGTGCCACCCGGTCGATCCACACGTCGGGCGCCGCCTCGTTCGGGTCGTCGCCGCCCCCCAGGCCGATCCAGAGCGCGTCCCCCGGACGGAGCGTCCGCGCGTCGAGCGCGTACCAGCGATACGTCGTCGTCCCCTGCCGCACCTCCTCCCCGTCCGGCACATAGGAGGAAACGACCCGCCGGTAGACCCGGTTGTAGATGCCCATCCGAAAGGGACGCACGCCCGGCACGCACGCCCCCGTGCGCACGCGCACGCGCGCCTGGTAGACGCCCTCCGCGTCGAGGCCGAGCGAGCGGAAGTCGAGCCAGGCCGTGCAGGGGCCGTCCGCGCCCGGCATCCGGATCGCCCGCCCGTCGCGCGCGGCGGGGTCGTCCACGTAGGCGAAGCGCGTGGCGGGGTAATCGCCCGTCAGGTGCGTCTCCTCCAGAACGAGCCGCCGCGCACCGGGCGCGGGCGGCGCCTCCTGCGCCGCGAGGGCGCGGAGGCGCGTGGCGAACGCCGTGCGCCCCGCGCGGTCGTCCGCAAGGGCGAGCCCGCCCGGGCGGTCCATCACCGCGACGAGTCGGCGGGCCGCCGCCCGCTCCGCACGCCAGCGCGCCAGATCGACGGCCCGGCGGGAGAGCGACGGCCGCGCCGCCCCGCGCAGGGCGCGCGTGAAGTCGACGGGGATGCGCGCGAGCCGCACGTTCTCCTCCCATGCCGTCCCCGCCACGCGCGCCGCCGCGCGCGCCAGGAGCGCATCCGCCCGCACGAGGTCCGCCGTCTCGATGCCCGCCGCATAGACGTTCGCGAAGCACGTCAGCGGGAAGCGCTTCGTGTCGCGCGGCAGGGCGCGGATGAAGTCGAAATACGCCTGGACGTCGGGCGCGGCCGGGCCAAAATGGTCCCGGAAGCAGCGCGCCAGGAGCATCCCCTCGTCCAGGCCCGGATTCCACATCCACTTCGCGAGCAGCCAGCAGCGGATGTTCGACCACACGTCGTTCGCCCCTCCGCTGTTCGTGAGCGTGAACACCTCCCGCACGCCCTGGTCGCGGAAGAACGCGAGGTTTCCCCGCAGCGCGTCGTAGTTCGGCCAGATATGCTGGTAGCAGCCGAAGTTCGATGCGTAGTCCCACACGCCCAGCCGGCATCCCCCCGCCGCCCAGACGCCGAAGGCGTGCCGCACGCGGCGATTCTCGCGCGCCCGGCTCACGGGGATCGGCTTCGCGAAGTCGCACTCGATCGTGCAGAGGCACACCTGCACGTTGCGGCGCGGCGCGATCCCCTCCGGCGGACGGCGCGTGTAGGAGTAGGCAAGCGTCTGGATGACGACATCGGGATAGCGCGCCTCCACGGCCTCGGCGATCGTGTTCACGAACGCGATCAGCGACCCGCTCCGGGACTTCGCCCGGCGGTCGAGCGCGGCGCAGTCCGGGCATTCGCACGCATTCAGCCAGTCGTTCGGCGAGACCCCGTAGTACCGGATGCCCTTCGGGTAGGACGCCGCGATGCGCGCCAGCACCTTCTCGGTGCAGAGGCGCACGACGTCCGGGTTCGTGAGGCAGAGCTGGGTCCTCACCCTGAGACGGCGCCCGTTCACGAGCGAGAAGTATTCGGGGTGCGCGTCGAACCACGCTTCGGGCGGGAGGAGGCGGTTGAACGTATGGCACATGCCGAGAACGGGATCGAAGCGGAACCGGCTTCCGCCCAGCTTCGCGTCGAAGTCCCGCAGATTGAGCTTGTTGCGTGCCGCAAACGCACGTCCCTCCGCCGAGGACGCGCCCCAGTTCTCCGTGCGCAGGGCGAAGGCGGGGCGCTGCGTCTCGTCAAGGTCGCCCGGCACGGAGAAGACGGCGAGGGCCGGCACGACCTCGAAGCGGGGCGCGTACCACGCACACCCCCCGAAGCGCTCCAGCAGCTCGTAGACGCCGTAGAGCGGCCCCCGCCCTTCCCCGCCGAGAATCAGCAGATGCGGCGGCACGGCCTTCAGGCGGAACCCCTCGTCGCCAAGGTCGCGGGCCGCGCCGGCCGCGCCCAACAGGCGTTCCGTCTGGCGCGTCTCGCCCAGGAGGATGGCGCGCGCGGGAAGCGGCCCGTCGTCCGTCGCGACCGGCAGCGCGACGCCCGTCTGCCGTTCCAGGAACGCGCGCAGCTCGTCGGCCGCATACCGTTCGCACGCCGTCGCCCCGGCGCGCACGACGATCGTCGCGGCGGGCGGCGCGCCGCGCGCCGCCAGCACGAGGGGCGGCGGCGCGGCGGCGGCAAGGCGCGCCGCCAACAGGGCGACCGCGACGAGGCGCTTCATAGCCCCGGGAAGTCGAGCGTCGCGAAGTAGTCGCGCAGCGTCTCCGCGCGGCGGATGCACGTCACCGAGCCGTCCGGACGCAGCAGCAGCTCCGCGCTGCGGAGCTTGCCGTTGTACTGGAAGCCCATCGCGTGGCCGTGCGCCCCCGCGTCGTGGAGGACGACGAGGTCGCCGGGCGCGACGACGGGGATGTCGCGCTGGATCGCGAACTTGTCGTTGTTCTCGCAGAGCGAGCCCGTCACGTCGCAGCGCATGAGCGGCACGGCGGGCGTCTCCGTGTAGGCCGTCCCGGCCGGACCGTACTTCGGTACCGAAATGTGGTGGTAGGCGCCGTAGAGCGCGGGACGCATCAGGTTCGACATGCACGCATCGAGCCCCACGTAGGTGCGGTAGGTCTTCTTGACGTGGCGCACGCGCGCGACGAGGTAGCCGTAGGGCCCCGTGATGCAGCGCCCGCACTCCATGTAGAGCTTCAGGTCCGGGTGGCCCTGCGCGCGAAGGTGCGTCCGATAGGCCGCCTCGATGCCCGCGCCGATCTTCTCCAGCGGCTGCGCCGCCTGGTCCGGACGGTAGGGGATGCCGATGCCGCCGCCGATGTTCACGAAGTCGAACGTGATGCCGACCTTTCGCGAGAGGTCCACCACGCGGTCGAAGAGAAGCGTTGCCGTGTCGATGATGTACTGGGGGTCGAGTTCGTTCGAGGCGACCATCGTGTGGAGGCCGAACCGCCGCACGCCCTTCGCCTTCATCTGCGCGTAGGCGTCGTAGAGCTGTTCGGTCGTGAAGCCGTACTTCGCCTCCTCGGGCTTGCCGATGATCGCGTTCCCGCCCTTGAGCGGCCCGGGATTCCACCGGCAGCACATCAGCCCGGGAAGGCCCCCGCACGCGCGCTCCACCGCCGCGAGGTGCGTGATGTCGTCGAGGTTGACGATCGCGCCCAGCGCCTGCGCCTTGCGGAACTCCTCGTCCGGCGTGTCGTTCGACGTGAACATGATGTCCTCGCCCACGTTGCCCGCCGCCTCGGCAAGCACAAGCTCCGCGAGCGAGGAACAGTCGCTGCCGAAGCCCTCCTCGCGCAGGATCTTCATCAGGTGGGGATTCGGCGTCGCCTTCACCGCGAAATACTCGTGGAATCCCGCATTCCAGGCAAAGGCGTTCTTGAGCCGCCGCGCATTCGCGCGGATGGCCGCCTCGTCGTAGATGTGGAACGGCGTCGGATACGTCCGCGCAATCGCCTCAAGCTGGGCGTTCGTAAACGGTAGTTTCTTCATGGCAAAGGAGGTGTTTGCTTCACGGCGTGCGGCGCGCCTACCGGCGCGCGGGCCCGTGGGGACTTGTGGCGGCGTCCTCCTGGGCAAGCGCGGCGAGGACTTCGTTCTCGGCGCGCAGCCGGAAGCCGCCGCGCGCGTCGGGACCGAACGCCACGACGAGATCGCCGATGCGGTAGACGAGCTGAGGGAAGCGTTCGCCCTCCGCCGCCTTCTTCTCCTCGGGCGTCACCTTGTAGTGTTCCGAAAGGGCCGTCCGCACGGACGCGAAGTAGTCCGCGTCGTCAAGGCCGCCGCTACCGCCCTCGCTGAAGAGCGTGACGGCGAAGACGCCCCCGCGCTTCGAATCCACGTCCGCGCGCCCGCGCGTGAAGCCCCGGAACGGACGGCACTTCGCCCACTCGTAGTCGAGGAAGAAGCCCTTGGGGCCCTTCTGCGGCACGACGAGCGTCGCGCTCTCCGGCGGCCGGCTCGGCAGCACAACGCCGCAGAACGCGCGCGGCGTCTCGTCCTTGAAGCGCACGCCCGCATACAGCTTCTTGTCGACCGGACGGCGCGGATAGCGGCGGGAGGCGAGGGCCTCGCCGTCCTCGGCGGCGACCTTCTTCTCGGCGGCCCGCAGCGCCTCGGACTCCGCCAGCGCCTCCGCACGCAAGTCCTCGCGCTCGACGGAGAAGACGAGCCGCTCGCCGCTCTCGGCGACCGTCACCGTGGCGCTTCCCATCGGGAAGACGTACTCGCAGCCCGCCACGTCGGGGTCGAGCGGCAGCGTGGCGAACGGCTCGGCCGAGAAGCGCTTCGAGAGGAACGCAACGAGGTTCGTCGTCTCGGCGTCGTGCAGACGGCCCGGCTTCGGCGCCAGGGCGCGCGCGAACTCGATGCGGTAGGGGCGGCGCGTCTTCGGCGTCACCCACACGAGCGGGCGCGCGCCCAGGGACATGAACGGCTTCTTGAGCGTGGGGCCGTAGACGGCGAAGGCGGCGCCTCGCGCCGCGACGGAGCCGCCCGCGTCATCGTCCAGCACCGTCCCCCAGCGCACCGCCGACCCGTCCTTCAGCGGCTCGCCGAAACGGATGCCGGCGAAGCCGTTGAGCGGGCGCGCGTCGGGCCTTTTGCGCGCCTCCGCGACCTTCTCCAGCGCGGCCTTGCGCCCGGCCTCGCGCGCCTGCCAGATCTCCGTCGCGGACTTCTTCTTCGGCACCTCCGGCGCCGCCTCACGTTCCGTCTTGGCATCGGTCCCGGACGGCTTCTTCCCCGTCTGCCTCGCCGCCTCCGCGTCGGCCTTCTCGCGCGCCTCCTGCTCGGCGAGGAGGCGCGCGTATTCGGCCTCCCGCGCGCGGCGCGCCTTCTGGCGCCGGTCGAACTCCTTCCACCCGAAGTAGCCCCCCACGCCCACGAGCGCCAGGAGGAGGAGGACCGGAAACGGCGAACCCCGTCGCTTCGGGGGCTTGTTCGAGAGCGGTGCGCCGGGGGCGGCCGGGCGCGCGGCGGCGCTATTCCTTATCCTGATGGCACTCATTGCACGCCTTGCCCTTGTTGTGGCTCTTGGCCTTCTTCTTGTCGTGGCACGAGATGCAGCTCTTGCCGCCGCTGTGCTGCGTCTTCACGGGCGTGAGGTGCGGCCCGGCATGCTTGAACTTCTCGCGCGTCGGCGCCTCGGCGACGCCGAAGGTGAAGCCGCGCGCCGGCAGCAGATGCGAATAGGCGAAGGCCTGCTCCGCCGGGTCGGTCGGCGTCACGCGCACCGTGAGCGTCTTGCCGCTCGGCAGCTCGCCGGAGGCCGTGAGCTGGAGGTTCGTGAGGCCCGTCCACTTCATCTTCTCGCCGAAGGAGATGGAGACGTCGACCTCGCGCTCGTCGCCGGAGAAGCCGCCGCTCACCTCGTAGTCGTCCGTGCTGTCGAAGGCGATGTCGCCCGCAAAGCCGTCCTTGCGGAGGACGCACGCCGTGAAGCGCGCGGTTCCGTCCCGGACAAGGCAGGCGGACTCAAGCGCGAAGACCTCGAACGACGGCTCGGCCGGCGCGATGACGAGCGTGTAGTCGTAGTGTTCGCCGCCGAGGCCCGGCTGGTCCGCGACCGTCACGCAGTAGGTCCCGGGCGTCTCGAAGGTGAAGGTGCCGGAGGGGTCGCACTCCGCCTGGGGGATGCTGCCCTCGTAGAGCATGAACTTCTTGATGATCGGCAGGTCGTCGCTGCCGACGTTCTTCTCGACGAAGAGGCGGCCGGGCGCGTCGTCCCACGTCGCGAGAAGCGGCGCAACGGAAAGCGGCAGGTCGCCCATCGGCCCGTAGAGCTGCAGGACGCCGTCGAGCGGCGAGCCTTCGCGGCGCGCGTAGAGCTCGAAGTGCCACGTGCCGGGCTCCTTGACCGTGAACGTGTGGCGGTCGACGCGGCCGGGGATGTCGATCGAGCCCTTGCGGACGATGCGCCCGGGCGCGGCCTTCGGCGGCACGAAGGAGGCCGGCTGCGGGTAGCACGCGAAGGCGCGGTCGCGCGGCGCGTAGAGCGGGCGGTCCGTCCGCGCGTCGCGGCAGAAGACGGAGTAGACGAAGTTCGGGCCGCCCCGGAAGAGGTTGTCGTGGACCTTCAGGATGTAGAAGCCGTCCTCGGGGACCTTGTAGGTCAGGACGGGATCGGGCAGGTAGTAGAAGTCGTCCGCGAAGGCGACCTCCTTGCCGCGCGAATCGTAGAGGCGCAGGACGGGGTTGAAGTAGCCCGGCACGGCGTCGCCGAGGTAGGGGCAGAGCTCGCGGCCGAGGAGGGAGCAGACGAGCTGCTGGCCCTCTTCAAGGCGGAGCGTGTAGCCGTCGACCTCGCCGGGCCAGATCTGTCCGTCGAGGTGGACCGGGAGCGGATGCGGCTTGAGGTCCGGCGGCAGGTGGAGGACGTGCGGCAGGGGGATGTGCTTGTCGCGCGGAGGGAAAACGAAGAACGGCTCGCAGACGTGCGGCTCCTTCGTGATGTAAAACGGATGGGGGGCGCTCATGCTCGCGTTGTCGTAGAGGAAGATGTCGCGCCGCCCCGGCTTCGCGTCCGCGTCCACCTCCACGTCGAGGATGAGCAGCTTGTTGAGCGCGGGCGTGTCCTGCGGGTAGCTCTCGGGCGTGTAGAGGTCGCGCGCGACGATCTGCAGCTCCAGGTTGTCGAGGGCGTCGAGGAAGAACCACCAGGCGCATTCCTCCCAGTCGGTCTCCTTGATCGTCGCCTCCGGCGGCAGCTTGCGGTGGCGCTTGTCGGTCGGCAGCTTGTTTTCCAGGAGGTCGTAGAGCCAGGTACGCACGAAGGGGCGCTCCGTCCTGCCCGCCGCGCGGGGGAAGCCGGGGACGGGGACGATGCGCGTGACCTTCACGCCGCCGCCGCTCACCCAGGCGCCCTGCACGTTCCAGACGGCGTCGCCGCCCATGATGACGCGCGTCGTCGCGCCGGCCTGGACGCTGGAGGGATGGTAGTAGCCCGGCTTGGGGACGGCCGGGGCGAGGGCGGCGGCGAGGGCGACCGCCGCCGCGACAAGACGGTGCGCGCTAGGCATAGATTTCCTTCAGGCGTCCGCATTCGGACTTGGTGGCGGGGTTCATGACGGGGCCGTACTCCTTCAGCCACTTCGCGTTCGGCAGGCGGTCGTCGGGGTCGATGCCCGCCAGCTCCATGATCGAGCCGAGGAAGTCCTGCGGCGTGACGGGGCGCTCCTTGACGTTGTCGGTCGTCTCGTCGCTCTTGCCGAC
The DNA here is from genome assembly GCA_934643865.1 of uncultured Kiritimatiellota bacterium. Classification (GTDB taxonomy): domain Bacteria; phylum Verrucomicrobiota; class Kiritimatiellia; order RFP12; family UBA1067; genus RUG572. The sequence continues at coordinate 14,867 of CAKUCX010000028.1, read as the reverse complement.
GACGCAGCCGCCCTTGAAGCCGCCGCCGGCCACGAGCGCGGAGAAGCAGCGCGGGAAGTGGTTGCGCCCGCCGTTCCACGGCGGCTGGCGGTCCACCTTCGGCACGCGGCCGAACTCGCCCGAGACCCACACGATCGTGGAGTCGAGCAGGTCGTGTTCCTTGAGGTCCTGCAGGAGCGTCGCCACGGCCTGGTCCATCTCGGCGGAGGGGCGGCGCATCGTCTCGAAGTGGCGCTTGTGCGAGTCCCAGCCGCTGTAGTTGATGGAGACGTACGGCACGCCGTATTCGACGAGGCGGCGCGCCGCCAGCAGCTGCTGGCCGATCTCGGTGTAGCCGCCGCCCTGCGTCGTGCCGTAGCGCTTGCGCAGCGCGTCCTTCTCGCGCGAGAGGTCGAACGTCTCCGCCGCCTTGCCGAGGATGATGTTGCGCGCGGCCGCACCGGCCGCCTCGAACGCGGCATCCGGCGGCAGACGGTCGAGCGCGCCGCAGCGCGAGAAGCGCTCCTGGATCTTCTGCTTGAGCTGGGTCGGCCGCAGGCCGGCCGGGTACATCCCGCCCGGCGGCACGATGCCGTCCACGTCGAACTGCTTCGCGCTCGCCCGGCCGCCCGTCACGAGCGGCGCGTACGCCTCGCCGAGGAAGCCGACCTCGGAGAAGCGGCCCTTCGCGCTCGTGAGGATCACGAACGGCGGCAGCTCGCCCTCGTAGAGCATGCCCGTCTGCACGGTGTTCTTCTTGAGGCCGGGGCCCTTCACGCGCGAGGAGGAGATCAGCGCGCCGAGCGCGGGGAACGTCACGCCGCCGCCGGGGTTGCGCCCCGTCTGCATGAGGTACGTCGCCGTCTCGTGCCCGAAGAACGGATGCGTCATCGAGCGGATGATCGAGTAGAGGTCGGCGCACTTCGCCAGCTCGGTCATCCATTCGTGGAGCTCGATGCCGGTGTTCGTCTTGACCGTCTTCAGGCCGTTGTTGTAGTCATGCGGCGCGTCCGGCTTGGGGTCGAACGTCTCCAGCTGCGAGGGGCCGCCCCAGAGCCAGATCTCGATGACGCTCTTGGCGAACTTCCGCGACGCGGACTTTGATTTTGCGGACGTGTTCATATGCGATAGAGGAATTCACGGGAGTTGAGGATGTACCACGCGACGTCGCGGGCGTTGATGCTGTTCTTCTGGTCGAGGTAGAACAGCTCGTCCTTGACTGGCGGGCGCGAGAGGAAGCGCATGTAGAGGTCTTCGATCTGGTCCTTGTGGGAAAGGCCCTTGAACGAGGGCCGCGCCACCATCGCGCCGAGGTCGCGCCAGAGCTTGCTCGAATTGTAGAGGTAGAGGCGCTGCTTGGCGGTGATCGTGTTGTTGCGCTCCTCCAGGAGGCCCGAGTCGCGCGCGGGGCGCCCGAAGAGCAGCAGGAAGGCGCTCGAGATCGAGCCGTCCTCGATGAGGACCGCCTTGCGCGTCGGCGGCAGGAAGGAGTACGGCTCCGGGGCGATCGAGTTGAAGTCGCGCACCGCGCCGGTGAGCGAGCAGATCGCGTCGTCGAGCACCTCCGCGTCGAGGCGGCGGGCGGGGAAGCCGCCCTTGCCGGGTCCGCGCCGGTAGTCGGGCTGGTTGAAGACGTGGCGCAGGAGCGGCTTCAGGCGATAGCCGCCGTTCCTGAACACGGAGACCCAGCGGTCGAGCGCGCCGCCCTTGGCGAGCGTGCCGTAGACCCACCAGTGGACGCGCTGGACGGGCGTCTGGACGAACTTCTCGGCGAGCGGACCCTCAAGCAGCGACATGAAGGCGTTCGGCGTCGCGTCCTCCGGGCCGGGCTTCAGGTAGACGATGACCTCCTTCCACTCGCGCGTCGACTTGAAGCCCACGCGCGAGAAGTAGCGCGCGTACTTGTCGGTCGGGTCGAGGAGGAGCGCGGAGGTGACGGCCTCGGAGATGCCCTCGGGCGTCTTCTCCGCCGTCGCGCGCAGGAAGTTCACCTCCGGCACGCGGAAGTTGCTGCCGCGCGCGAAGAGCAGCGCGCGCGCGAAGTCGTTCCACGGCTCGTCGTTCCGGATCGCATCGCGGATGCGGCGGTGGTAGACGTAGACGGCGTTGGGCCAGAGGTTAATCGGGAACTCGCTCTTCACGCGCAGGACGTCGCAGTAGCGCATCGCCCAGTAGTCGGCGTAGTCGTCCGTTTCGAGGAGCCGTTCGACGAGCTTCTCGCGCTTCTTCACGTCGCGCGACGCCGTGTAGTCGCCCACCTCCTCGGGCGTCGGGATGCGCCCGCAGATGTCGAGGTAGAGGCGGCGGCAGATGAGGAAGTCCGCAGCCTGCCCGCCGTTCGGCGCGAAGACCTTCATGTCGCCGCCCGGGGCGGCGAACCCGTCCCGGAGAAGCGCCAGCGCGGCGGCGCTCCCCAGAAACGCTCTGCGTGAAACCTGCATGCCACACGTCCTTTCTCGCGAATGCAAAAAATCTCCAAGCGAAGATATTATACCCCAATCCTCCTCCGTCCGCAAGAAAGCGGTGGAGGCCGGGGAAACGAGGGCGGACCCCGAAGGATCCGCCCTCTCCATGTTGCCGGCTCCCTTGCGGGACATATGTCTGTGACGTATCGGGCGGCCCTGCCGCCGCTCAGGCAATCGCAATCGCGCGCGCCTGCGTCTCGGGGCGCTTGCGCACGACGACGCGCAGAATGCCGTTCTCAAGCTTGGCCGTGACCGTGGACGGATCGGCCGTCTCCGGCAGGTCGACGCTGATGGCGTAGTTCACGCGCTCGAACTCCGCCGCGACGGGCTTGAACCCGGCCGGGGCCTGGTACTGCGCATGCGTCTTCAGCATCAGCGAACGGTTCTCCACATGGAGGTCGGCCTCGCCCTTGCCGATGCCCGGAACTTCGAACACCAGCTCGTAATCCTCGGGACGCTCGTTCATCGTCGCCGTCGGAACAACATACTTCTCTTCGCTCATTTCAAATCTCCTTTCATTTCATTCATGTGCTTGTCCGTGTTTCCCGTTCGCGGCCGCCTATCCGGCAATCGCGATGTGGCGCACGTTCTCGGCCTCGGCCTTCGGAAGCTCGATGCGCAGAATGCCGTTCTCGAACTTCGCGTTCGCCTTTTCCGCATCGACGCGGAACGGCAGATCGAGGCGACGGGACCATTTCGGGGTCGGGTTCTCAACCGGCTTGCCGTCGGCGTCCTTCGTCGCGGGCCGATCCGCGATGACCACCGCCTGCGCCTCCAGGGTCAGCGCGACGTCTTTCGCCGTCCGCCCCGGCAACTCCACGTCCACCAAGGCGGCGTTCTCGTCCAGATAGACGTTCACGGGCGGGAAGCGTCCGGCGGCGCGCGCCCTCATGTTCCGGAAGACCCGGCTGTCCATGCCGAAGAAGTCGTCCAGAATGCTCAGCGGATTCATATACAGCGTGTTCATGTCTTGTTTCTCCTTTCCAATTGTTTGCGTATCGCTTTTCACATGCCAACGCAAAAGAGATAGCAAACACCGTGCCAACCCCGCCAGCCCGTCCCACTCCGCCCGAGTTGCGCCACAACGGCACACGCCGTGACGATATGGCCCGCTCCGTCTTGTCACATCTGCGGCGCCGCCCGCCTTTCCCGCTTGCGGCGTCCTCCCGCGAGCCCGGCCTTGGCGGCTATCGGACGACGATCACGAGGCTGCTGCCGCGCCGGACGCGCACAAGCCCGCGCCCCGCGCCGAACCATGCGGCAAACCGCTTCTTGCCTTCGGCGTTCACGCCGCCGTATTCGCCGACGGAGGCCGGCACGCCGTTGACGCACATCCGCCCGACGTCCACGACGCAGCCGTCGGCCACGTCGATGAGGCCCGTGCCGGAGAGTTCCAGGCTCACGCGGCTGTCGGCGCCGCCGAACGCCGTCCGCGCGGCGGTCGCCGTCACCGTCAACGTCCCGCCCGACACGGCGACCACCGCATTCGTGCCGCCCCATCCGCCGTCTGCGTCCAGCGCCAGCTCGCCGCTTCGGATCTCAAGGCGTCCCGCCGTCGTCGACGTCCACTTCGTGAAGCGCATTCTCCCGCTGCCGGCGAACGTCAGCCCCGCCGCGCCGCAGAACGCGCAGCGCACGCTGTCGTTCGTGTACGCGCCCGCCAGCGTCAGCGCGGCAGGCGCGCGGCTGGTCACGTAGGCGCGGCGGTCGGCATAGGCCGGGTTCTCGTCGTATGCCGCCGTCCATTCGCTCCGCAGCATGCGGACGGACTGGGGGTGTCCATCCATGTCCAGGACGCCGTAGACCGGCCCCTGGAAGCCCGGATAGGCGGTTGCGCCCTGGCCTTCTCTGCTGAACAGGAGGTCGCCGTCCGCCGCCAGCACGTTGTCCCGCTCGCAGACGAGGATCGTCTTGTTGAGGCGGAGCGCGTTCCAGTGGTTGCCCGCGACCGCCAGACGGAACGTGCCGCGGTTGTCGAGTGTCACCATGCTGCCCGGCAGGTCGACCGGGGCGCCCTCGATGCGGAACGGGCGCTCGGGGTCCAGAACCTGCAGCCACACGCCGCGTCCCTTGTTCTCGGGAACGCCTTCGATGCCGCCGGAGATCGTGCCCCCGTAGAGCGACAGATAGGCGGTGGAGTCGCCGCGCATGATCGTCACCTTGCCGCGCTGGTCATAGTGCGTCCCCCCGACGTTGAACGCATGGCGCGAAAGCGGCTCGTAATGCGACGCATAGAGCTTGAACGGGACGCCGTTCGTCATCGCCACCTTGGCATTGGGGACTGCGCGGACCTCGATCGCGCGATCGGACGCCCCCAGCGCCGCAGGATGGCGCACCACCGGCACGAACGCCGTGTCCAGGAAGCGCCATGTCGGCCGGAACGCGGCGTTGTCCCCGCCGAGGTCCAGCGTCCCCGCGCCGGACACCTCCACGAAGACGTCCGGATCGTTCACGTCCGGCGCGGCCGAAAGCGTCGCCGGGAGGGAGAGGGTCGCGTGCGCGGAGACCGACCACGCCTGCCGGCTTGAGCGGAGGACGACCGGCGGTTGCACCGTAAAGGTCGCAGAACCCGATGCGGCGCGGTTCGTGACCGCGAAACAGCCCGCGCCCAGCGTGACGCCCGCACCCGCGCCCGCACCCAGCGTAAAGTCGCCCGTGCCGTCGAAGACGAGGCCGTACACGGCGATCTCGCCCTCGACGGTCGCCCCTGGTGCGTCCCCCTCGAAGACAAGAACCTCCCCGCCCAGCAGCTGCGGCGCCGCGTTCTCCCGCCAGTTCTCCGGCGTCGTCAGCGCGGGGCCGTGCCCGCCGACCCAGTGGAAGGCCGGGATCTCGGCGGCCGGACCCGTCGAATGCGCGATCACGAGCTCGCCGTCGCCGGAAAGGCGCCCCGCAAGGGCGCCGGGGCTCGCGCGGCTGTACGTCCCCTTCGGCAGGAACGCGCCGTCAAGCGTCAGGCAGTCCATGTGCAGCGAGACGCCCTCGCCGAGGTCGAGCGTCCCCGCGCCGGAGGCGAACTCCATCCGGGCGGCATTGGAGACGCGCGCGCCCGCCTCGACGGCGAGCGTGCCGCCCGCGACGCAAAGCGCGGAGACAGACGGCAGGCGCGCCGTCGCGCCCAGGCGCAGGACGCCGGCCTTCGCGACGATCCGCCCGTCGGTCGTCGAGGCGCCGGCCGATCCGTTGGTCAGCGTGACCGCGCCGCCCGCGTTGTCAAAGGCGAACGACAGATGCCCCTTCAGCGCCGCGCCGAGGCAGCCGCCCGCCGCCGCGCCGTTCAGGGTCAACATGGCCGGCCCGGCCTCGGACGTGAACGCCGGCGCACCGGCGTTCTCGCCGTCGAGCGCGTCGGTCGTCTGGTCGTAGCCGTTCAGGTCGAACGTGCCCGTCCCGTCCACGAAGAGCGCAACGCCCGCGACGGCGTTCTCCCTGCCGAAGGAGATCGTCGTCTTCGCGCGGAGGCAGGTCGCCGGGCCGACCACCGCCGACACGCGCAGATTCCCGTAGTCGCAGAGGAAATACGACGGCAGGCGGTAGGGCGCGCCCGTGCCGGCCAGCGTCACGTTCCCGTTGAAGACGGCGCGGCCGGCCGTCGCGCCGGACGCGCCGACGATGCCGCCGGTGAAGACCAGCGCGCTCCCCCCCAGCGCCTCGAAGCGCGGGCACGGGCTTGCCGTCGTGTTCAGGCACGTCACCTTTCCTGCCTGCACGACCTGGTGGTCGCCGACGACGGCATAGGCCCAGAACCCGGTGCCGCCGTCGATCGACAGGTCGTTCTCGAACGTGCCGCTGGCATTGACGCGGAAATACGCCGCGCTGCCCCTTGGCCACTCCGAACCGTAGCTGGCGGTGACCTTGTTCCGGATGCCAAGCGCCCGCACATGGTCGACGTAGACCCGCGTCTTCAGGAAGGAGAACGCGCCCGTGAACGCGCTGTTGTCCGCCGCCAGGCGGAAGTCCCCTTCGCAGGCGTCGACGGACAGCGTCCCGCTTCCGCTCAGGACGAACGTTTCGTCGAGCGTGCAGCCCCGCGCGAAGGCGCGGCAGGCCAGTTCGCCGTCCAGCTCCACGCCCCTGAACCGTGCAAGCAGAACACCGTCGTCGCCCTCGACCGTCACCTTCGATCCTGCGGGGATGGACAGCCGGCATCCCGCATAGGGCACGTGGGCGGCGGCCTCGCCCTCGGCCTTCCAGTTCGCGTCGAGCAGGCGGCCGTCCCCGCCCTGCCACACCAGCGTCGCGGGCTCGCCGCCGGGCGCGGCGACCTGGACCTCCCCCGCGCCCGTCAGCCGGCCGGCCAAGGCCCCCGGATCCGCCGCCGAATAGGTCCCCGCCGCCAGGGGCCTCCCGTCCAACGTCAAGGACGCCACCTTCAGCGCCACGCCCGAGGCGAGATCGACCGCGCCGTCGCCGGAGAGCGCCAGCGAGACGCCAGGGTGGACGCACGCGCCCGCCTCGACGGCGAGCGTGCCGCCCTCAGCCCTCAGCGCCGCCAGCGCCACGAAGGTCGCCGTCGCGCCCAGGCGCAGCGTGCCGGCCCTTACGACCAGCTCGCCGTCCGTCGTGGACACATGGCCCGCGCAGTTCGTCAGGACGAGCGACGCCGCCGCGTTGTCCAACGCGAGCGAGACGTGTCCGTCCAGCGATGCGCCCAGGGCCTGCGACGCGCCCCCCGAAAGCGTCAGCGTCGCCGGCGCGGACGAGGAGATCAGCGTCGGCCTCTCGGAGGCGCTCGCCTGATCGACCGCCGTCAGCGCAGCCGCCGTCTGGCTGAAACCGTCCAGATCGATGCGCGCCGACCTGCCGCCCAGCTTCAGGGGCACGCCGTTGAGGACGTCCGCCTTCCCGAAGGCGACCGTCGCCGTCGCCTGGACGAACTTTGTCCTCGGATCGACGGGCGCGCCGATCACCAGCGAACCGTTGTCGCAGAAGATGTCCTCGGCGGCATGATAGGCCACCCCCTCGCCGGACAGACGGACGCTGCCATTGAAATCGACGCGCCCCCGGAGGCCGGACATGCCCCCCGCCAGCGTCAGCGCGTAGCCGTTGCTGTTGAAGCGGGGGCAGTGGCTCGCCGTCGCCGCCGTACACGTGACCGGCCCAGACCAGATCACGGGCGATGCGTGGCATGTCAGGCCGAACCACCCCGCCTCCGCGTCGAAATGGAGCGCGTTGGCGTAGGTTCCGGCCGCTTCGATCCGGAAGAATTCGGAGGAGGCCGGCAAGGAACCCCGGTGGATTCGCACGGGCCCCGTCCCGAGGGCCTGTTCATGGCCGACGGCGAAGAACGAATTCGACACAACGAGCGTTCCGCCGAATCCGGCATTGGATCCGTTGACGCGGAAAACGGCCGCGCCGCCGTTCAGGACGGCGAACGCGCCGTCGCCGGACAGCGAGAACGCCGGCGGCAGGGTACAAGCGCCCACGCCGTCGCAGACGAACGCGCCGGAGAGGTCGATGCCGGAGAGAGACGCCAGCAGCGCGCCGTCGCCGTCGCCGGCCGTCACGGCCGTCCCCGCCGGGACCACCAGGCGGTCGCCAGCCCGCGGCGCGCGCGTCGTGCCGCCGCACGTCCAGGCCGGGGCCGTCAACGCCCCCGCGTCGCCGCCCGACCAGATCAGCGTATCGGCCGCCGCCGTCCAGGCGGCGGAACAGGCGCAGAGCGCGCCGAGCGCCAGCCGGCGAAGAACGACGCGCCCCCTCATCGACATGGTTCTGTTCCTTGGCATGGTCCCTCTCCTTTCCCGCCTGACGCACGGCGGCCCGCCCGCGTGAAGTCAAACGGCTTGAAACCAAGCTTGAGCGCCGGCGAGTCGGGGCGCAGGCGGAAGTCGCGCCCCGCCGCGTCGACGAACCGGGGGTCGGCGAAGGCGCCGTCGCCGTCGTTGCCCTTCGCCTGCCATTCCGAAAAGGTCTTGCCGTTGAACACGCGGTCGTTCCCGTCCAGCCGCCACCAGAGGTTGCGCCGCCAGTCGATCCTGGCCGTCTCGTCCAGCGTGCCGCGGTACTTCTGGAAGGCGGGCCCCCGCTCCCAGACGATGATGTTGCCAACCATCGCATAGGAGCGCCAGGGCTCCGCGCGCGTGACGGCCAGCTGCCCCTCCCGCGCGAACGCGAAGATGTTGTTCTCGAAGACGTTGTTGCGCCCGAAATGCTGGTGGACGGCGCCGTCCTTCGTGTCGTAGACGAGGTTGTTGCGGTAGACGACGCCCTCCGTCCCCTCGTCGGGATAGAGGCCCCATCCCCCGTACACCATGCCCTTCACCCCGTGGATCACGTTGTCCGTGACCAGGTTGCCGAATCCCGTTCCGGCCATGTAGACGCCGGCCATGTCGGAAAGGTCGCCGCGTCCGACGTTCGAGATGTGGTTGAACGCGACGAGGTTGCGCTGGCACGGCGAACCGCCGTAGCCGAAGTTCCAGCCGCAGACGATCGCCGAGTAGTGGAGGTCGTCGATCCGGTTGTGGACGATCCGGCAGTCGCTCGCCGCGCTGAGCACGATGGCGCCCGCCCCGGGGAGGAAGCGCCCGCCCTTCTCGACGAGATTGTCCTCGACCGCGTTGAAGGCCGTCGAATGCGGCACGTAGGCGGCGAAGGCCACCGCGCCGGTCGGCGCCACGGCGGAGAGGCCCTTCACCGCCCGCAGCCCGCCCATGCGGCCGATCCGGATCGCGCCGCCGCCCAAGTCGGTGAAGACGCTGTTCCGGACGGCGTTGGACATGCAGCCGTCGCGGAACCAGACGCCGTAGCTCCCCGTATGCTCCCAGCGGCAGCGGTCGAACGTCACGCCTCGGACGCCGTCCAGCGTGAACATCGAATCGGCGAACCCGTTGAGCATCAGGCTGTCCGGCACGTCCGCCGGGCCGCGCGTCCCCATCGGGGCGGCGTAGGCGAACGTCAGGTTCTCGAAGCGGACGTGTCCGGCCCAGGCGCGCGCGTCGATGTCGCCGGAGAAGCGGAAGAGCGTCTCCAGCCCGTCCCGCGGCACCGTCAGCCGGAGCGCCGCGACGTCCTCGCCCGCCAGCGGGCGGTAGGCGATCTCGTTCCGGCGGGCGTCGTAGAACCACTCGCCGGGACGCCGGAACGCCGGGCGCAGGTTCTCGAAGCGCAGCGGGCACTCGGCGGCCACGTAGCGGTTCCACGGCGGCCAGCGGACGCCCCGGAAGCTCACGGACTTCTCCCGGCTGTCGATGCGCGTGACGACATGCCGCGCCGAGTTCCACTTCGAGTGGATGCGCACCCGCAGATAGGGCTGGTCGACCGCCGCCAGATCGGCGACCTGCGCGAAATCCGCATCCGCGAGGTAGACGGTGTGTTCGGCCGGCACCGTGTAGTCCCGGTCATGGTACGACCCCTTCCGCGCCAGGATCCGCTCGGTGATGTTCGTCGCGTGGATGAAGCCGCCCGCCGCCGGATAGGCCGCCACGTCGCGCCGGACGCCGTTGGCGAACAGGCAGTCCGCCCAGAGCGGCCGCCCGGCGGCGTCGCGCGGGACGGGGAAGCGCCAGACGCCCTTCTCCGAAGGGTCCCGGCGACCGTCCTTCAGGTCGACGCCTGCGGAAAACACCGCCCCCGCGCCCTCGCCGCGCCACACGATCGGGTGGGCTGCGGTCCCGGAATCCCGCACGTCGAGCGCGACGGTCTCGTGGAGGGGGTAGACGCCTTCCGCGAGGGAGACGAGCAGCCGCCGGTCGCCGCCGAGACGGCGCGCGGCGCGCACGCGGTCGCGGATGTGCGCAACCGGCGTCGCCGGCGTAAATCGCAGCACCGTCTCGTTGGACGGTCCGGCAGACGGCATCTCGGCCACGGCGGCGATAAACGCCAGTGCAAGCACGTTCATTTGTCTTCTCCCATGATTGGCGGTTTCATGATACCACACCCGCACACGTCCGAACAAACCTGTCCAGTCAAGGTTTTTCAAACGCATCATAGCACCGTCTCTGAATGTGGTATAATTACGCGCATGAAAAACTTGTTCACACCTACTACAGTCACATTGCTGGCAACAGTGTTGCTCTGCGAGTTGTACACCATGCGTGTATTCTTCTAAGAGGACAGTCAGAGTCTTGGTCGTAAGGCTTCAACTGCACCTGGAAGTGTTGTTGGGCAAGTCTATTGCGGAAATTCAAAAAGTATTCTATCCGGCGTTGATGCTGAAGTTGTTTCGTCTTACGCATCTCAAATTCGTTATGGTGCTCGTGTTGTTCTTTCTTGATTGGAGATGTGCGCTTATCGCGATTGGTATTCTTATAGTCCTTTTCATGCTATCTGTTCTTTTGCCATATTCCGACTACGCGCATTTGCTTGCCATCAGAGAAGCGGTTTACTCCAATCGACACGAAGTTTCGGATGAAGCTTACGAGTTCATACAGGAAGAAATTTCCAGGGCTATAGATAAGATTGGTGGCCCGAAGCCTCCTCCGATTGGTGAATCTCCTATGCCGCGCGTAACCTCTTTCTTCACGTGGTTCTACTCTTGTGTCTTTTGTTATTTGGCTATAGTGGCGGGAGGCGCCGTCATAGAGTTGATTGTTAAACATAAGTTCTCCCATAAGTTCTCAATATTCGACGTGGTGCTTTGCTTGGTGGTTGGAACCTTTGTCTGGTACAAGGGGAGGAAGAAACGGTAGCATTTTGTTTTGTCCCTACTTCGCCCCCCCCCCTTGACGGCGTTTCGGTGTCAAGGGGGAAAATGAAAAATCCGAAATTTCCCGGATTCCGCTTGACAACCCATGTCCAAAACGGTAAAATACTGCCGCACTTACTGAAATGAACGATGAATCGTTCATTTCAGCAAAATTTTCACCGGTGCATTCCGCCGCCGGATTTGATATACTTCTTGCCCAAAGACACGCAGAGTGTCTTCAACAGGAGACGAACATGAGCGAAACGAAAGAGCAGAGGGGAATTGCCGATGTTCGGCGCGAGTATGAGTTGCGCACGGGCAAGGCTCTTCTCATCTACAAGGCCTACCCTGAAATCGGGCGTGGCGGCGTGGATCATGATCAGCCGTCTCATTCCGAAGTTGAGCGCATGTTCGACAATGCGTTGAATCCGACGGTCTTTGAGCGGATTCGGAACTTCTTCAGCGGGTGGAGGTTCGTTCCTTATGCCGTCTGACACCCCGTTTCTTCAAGTCCGAGATTTTTATCTGACGCAATACCGGCCACTGTACGACCATTTCGTCACGAACGGGGAAGTGCCGCAGGAACTTCATGCAGAAGTCGCAGCGGCATTCGACCATCTATTCAGGTTCTCGTCTGGTGGTGAGACGTCCCTGTGCGGAACGGATGCGTCGAAGGTGATAGCGCACATCAAGCGCGCGACGTTCGATGCGTTCAAGGTCTTGTTCAAGCGCGAGATTCGCGAACAGTACGACAGGCTTCACACGACGGCATACGCCGACGTTGACAATGGCGAGTTTCTTTCCGATGTTCATGCGGCATGGATTGAATCGAGTAAAATTGCAAAGGAGGCGCGTCGGCTTGAGACCGCTTCCGGCGACATCAACACCGAGAGTTGGCATGCTGCTTTCGACAAGTGGAACGAGATTGTTCCATACGCACAGAAGTTCTCGGAATGGGCCGCGAGCAAGAAGGTCGCTCGTGCGGCAGCCAGGAGCAAGAGAGGTGTGGTTCTTGGCGTTCTCTGGAGCATTGGACTAACGGTTCTTGGTGCTGTCCTTGGAGTGGTTCTTTCAAAAGTCTTCAAGTAGAGCGACCTGCAAGGCTGCTTGACGCCATCGAGCGAGATACCCTTCTCGACGAGGCGAACAGGAAGCTGATGCTCGACAGCATCGTTTCGGAGAATCCGCTCATGCGCGAAAAGGTGCGCGAGGACATCGCCGCCGACATTGCGCAGATCCGCAGGGACGAGACGGAAGGACGAAAAGGATGGCAACGAGCCTGACGCAGACCTGCTTTCAGAGATCGCGACCGCCAAGGCAAAGCTGATTGAGAAAATCCGCTCCGCGCGACGCAGATAGTCACAAGAAAATCACAAGAAATTCGTCCGTATTCGCGTCAAAACGGGAAGATTCTAACAATCGCCTATTTAAAAACACACTCATTAAACACGCAATAACCGCATAAAATGCCGGTGTCGCTTTGCTTTTCATTGCATTTGACGCAAAACAACGCTTTTGGTGTTGTACCAGCCGTTCGTCCCGCTCACGCCGGGCACCCAGTACTCGACGATCTCGGCCTTGAGCGCCCCTGCGCCCGCCAGGGCCGCCGCCAGCAGCAGAAGCCGCCCGCCGCGCAGCGGGCCAGTCCCCCCGTTCTCCATTAAACATTATAACCACTAAAACGAGCAATAGCAGCACAACACAATGCTTCATCATCTCATTTCTCCTTTTCGTGTTTAACATTATAGCAAACATGGCATCCCTCATCTCAAGTAGCTCAATCGCCGAGCCCATGCGCCAACTCGGTCGAAGCCGATCTTCTCGCCGAGCCGTTCGGTTAAACCGCCGTACTTGCGATAGAGGAGGTTGAAGAGGTAGTACGGAACGAGCTGCCTGGCCGATTTCGGGGTCCGCCGAAGGATGTTTCGCCAGCTGTAGACCTCTCGGTAAATCCATAGATACCCCTCGTACAGTTCCTGCGCCGTCATTCCCTTGGGCTTGAACACGACATGGGCCGTATCGTAGTTCGCAAGGTCGCCGTCGGTCAGCCGGCCTTCTGCCTTCATGCGCTCGTAGAGCGCAGTCCCCGGATAAGGCGTGAGGATGTGCGAGGTGACGGTCTCGATGCGGTTGCTGACGATCCAGTCGAGCGTGTCCTTGAACACGGACGGCCCGTCAGAATCGAGACCGAAGACGAAGCTCGCGTTTATCATGATTCCACGGTCGTGCAGCATCCCCACGAGTTTCTCGTATCGCGACACGTCGTTCTGCCGCTTGTGAACGCCCTCAAGCGAACCCCCGTTGATACTCTCGAAACCGATGAAGAGGCTCCGGCATCCCGTCTCGCCCATGAGGTCGAGAACGTCTGGATGATCGACGATGTTCGCGGATACCGCCGCATTCCACCGCAAGCGCATCGGTCGCATGGCCCTGATGAGGCGACGGGCAAAGCAAAGGTCGCCTATGAAGTTATCGTCGATGAACATGATGTGACGGACGCCCTTCGAGCGGATCTCCTCCATCACCTCTTCGACGGAGCGATGCATATAACGCCCGCGAAGGCCCGGTGCGCTGTTGTAGCAGAAGTCGCAGGCGAACGGACACCCCCGGCTGGCGGCGATCACGTTCCCGTAGAGGCATTGCGCAGCATCGGCATAGCGGAACTCGGGCGCAGCCAGATCGTCACCCCGGAAATCGGGAGAGGTGAAGTATTCGCTCTTCAGCTCCCCCTTTCCCAAGTCCTCGAGCAGGCGCGGCCAATGCCCCTCGGCAGGCCCGATGCAGATCGCATCGAAATGCATACGCGCCGATTCCGGATCGGATGCAATGCCAATGCCTCCCGCCACGACCGGGATGTGCTTCTCACGACACTCCTTCGCAAGCCTGATCGCCAGCGGCAACACATCGACAGTCACCGTTATTCCGACAAGGTCGGCATCGGCGGGTATCTCCACGGGTTTCAGATTCCCGTTCTGGACCGTCACCTCATGCCCCGCCCGCCCGACGATCCCGGCAATCGTCAGGAGACCGAGGTGTGGCGACATCCTCGCTTTGAGGGACGTGTCCATCGGACGCCGTTGCATCTTGGGCTGTATCAGACAGACCTTCACCCTTTGCACTCCTCAAAAACACCTGTTCGCCATGTCGGTGGCGCAGTTCTGCGCAGAGCGGCAGTCGGACGGCGTCTTCGACATCGGCATTCGGATGTCGGCGTACTCGAGCTTCCAGTGCTTTCTTCCCGAGATGCATCTGATGCCAATCCGCTCCAGGGCGGCAAGTGTGCTTGCATCGGTAAATCCCCCGGCATCCTTCAGAATCTGCTTTAGATCCGCCCTTCGCCGTTCGAGTTCGCCGGTCGGCCGGTTCGCCGCCGCATTCTCCCCGACGAGTTTCGCCCGTGCGGCGTCCTTCGCCTTCAGTTCGGCTTCCGTGGCGACCGACCGATCCTTCGCAGAATCGGCATTGGACGCGACAGAGGGGCGTCGTGGCGCGTTTTGCGCGGGGCGGGAGAAGTACGCCAGCACCGCCGCCGCATCCGCATCCTCACGGCTCTGAACCTCCTCCTCGGGCTCAGGTGCGGGGATCGGCTTCGGCTCGTCCTTCGGCTTGATGATCGCCTTGGTGAGTTGGGAAAAGTCTGTGAATCTCTTGGTCATCGTGGGTGAACATTATATCAATTCTGCACTTGCATTACGATCGCCGATGGGTGCTCTAGGTTAACGCTGTAGATTGCGGAAGTAAACGCACCCGATTAGGTGTGGTTACTTCCGCAATGGGGAGTAGGAAGAGGTAAGGCA
>CAKUCX010000027.1 GCA_934643865.1 uncultured Kiritimatiellota bacterium | reverse complement strand
TTTCTGCCAGGAGGCGGGCAACCCGCGCACGACGGCGCTGTTCGCCGCCGCGCGCGCCCTCGCCGACGCCCTGCGCGTGCCGGGCCCGTCGGACGCCCTGCGCCGCGTCTCCTCCTTCCCCTTATGCGCGAGATTTCAGTGCGTAATAAAATCTCATCCATTGCCAGAACCGTCATCTCCGAAAACGTCATCGCCTCGGCAAGCAGATACTGTGGGCCGCACAAAGCTCGCAAAGCCTTTGCGGTCTTTGCGTTCCCTCTGCGTTCTTTGCGTCAAAACATCCCGTACTCCTTTTTTCAACGCAAAGTTCGCAAAGAATTCTGACGCAAAGGACGCAAAGCCTTTGCGGTCTTTGCGTTCTCTCTGCGTTCTTTGCGTCAAAACATCCCGTACTCCTTTTTTCAACGCAACGTTCGCAAAGAATTCAGACGCAAAGGACGCAAAGCCTTTGCGGTCTTTGTGTTCTTTGTGGCAAAAATACCATGTTTCGTTGCCGAATCGACCGATTGAGGAATTGACCGTGTAAAATTGTAGATAGGACACGGCCGCAACAAGTTGCGCCCCACCCGCTGCGTCCTGTTCCGAAGTGAAATCGTGCGGTGTCATGCGCGAGGGCCGCGCGTGTCGCGGCCGTACCCGCGCCGGGCCCGTCGGACGCCCCGCGCCGAGGGCGGCGCGGGTACTTCGCGTGCCGGGCCCGTTCGGATGCCCTACGCCGCGTCTCCTTCTCCCCCTCATGCGTGAGATTTCAGTGCGTAATAAAATCTCATCCATTGCCAAAACCGTCATCTCCGAAAACCTCATCGCCCCAGCAATCAAATCTTGTGGGACGCAAAGGCCGAAAAGCTCGCAAAGCCTTTGCGGTCTTTGCGTTCCCTCTGCGTTCTTTGCGTTAAAATATCCCGTACTCCTTTTTCAACGCAAAGTCCGCAAAGAATTCAGATGCAAAGGACGCAAAGCCTTTGCGTTTCTTTGTGGCAAAAATACCATGTTTCGTTGCAGAATCTAGAAATTGGTAAATTTTTCGTGTAGAGATGTAGAATTGTAGAAGAGGCGCGGTCGCAACAAGTTGCGACCCTCCCGCTGCGGTCGTTCCGAAGTGAAATCGCACGGCCACACGGGAAGGCCGCGCGTGTCGCGGCCGTACCCGTGCCGGGCCCGTTTGGACGTCCCGCGCCGCGCGGCGGCGGAGACGCCGTTTGCCGTGGTGAAATCCGCAGGAGGGGCGGAATGAAAAGGCCGGAGGGGAGGAGGCGGGGAGCGGACGCGGCGTGAAGAGATGCTTGGACATCGCGCGCCGGGCCGCCGATTCTTGCCATGAAGGCCCGTGTTCCTGTATAATCACGGGCCCATGGACAGGAATCAGGAAGCGAGGGCCGTGATGGGCTTGAGGATGCGGAGGTGCGTGGGACGCGCGCTGCTGTGCGCGGTTCTGGCGGGAGGCATGGCACTGGGCGCGGCGGCGGCGAAGCCGACATGGAAGGCGGAGTCGGCCCAGACGCGCCCGTGGGTCTACAACTGGTGGATGGGGAATGCCGTCACGGAGGCGGGGTTGGAGGCGCAGGCCCGGGCGCTTGCGGAAGGGGGCTTTGGCGGCTTCCACGTGATCCCGATCTACGGCGTGAAGGGCAATGCGGCGAACGAACCGCGCTACCTCTCTCCTGAATGGCGCGAGAAGTGGGCGGCGGCGAAGCGCGCGGCGGCGCGGCACGGACTCGGCATCGACCTCACGACGGGCTGTGGCTGGTGCTTCGGCGGGCGCGGCGTGCCGCTCACGAACGGCGCCTGGCGCGTGGACGCGCAGGGACGCCCGGAGCCGGGACGCATCTTCGTGAAGCGCGCGCCCGCGCAGGACAGGGGCTTCATGCTCGACCCCTACTCGCCCCAGGCGATGCGCGATTACCTGAAGGCGTTCGAGGTGCTGGACGAAAAGCCCCGCGCGTTCTACCACGATTCCTGGGAGTACTTCGGGGCGGCCTGGACGCCGCGCCTCTTCGAGGCGTTCAAGGCCCGGCGCGGCTACGACCTCGCGCCCCGGTGGCGGGAGCTTGCGGGGACGGGGCAGGCGCCGGAGCTGCGGAAACTGCGCCTCGACTACCGCGAGACGCTCGCCGAGCTTGCCGTGGAGACGTTCGGCGTGTGGGCGGACTGGTGCCGTGCGCGCGGCATCCTCACGCGCAACGAGGCGCACGGCGCGCCCGCGAACTGGCTCGACCTCTACGCGCTCGCCGACATCCCGGAGACGGAGATGTTCGACGACTGCCGCGACGTCCTTGTCTCGAAATTCGCCTCCTCGGCGGCGCACGTGAAGGGCACGCGCCTCGTCTCGGCCGAAAGCTGCACGTGGATCGGCGAGCATTTCCGCGAGCGTCCGGGGGAGATCAAGCGTTTCCTGGACCTGCTCTTCCTCGCGGGCGTCAACCACGTCTTCTACCACGGCTGCTGCTATTCGCCCCCGGAGGCGGCCTGGCCGGGCTGGTGCTTCTACGCCGCGCTGGAGATGAACCCGCGCAGCCCGCTCTGGCGGATTATGCCGTCCCTGAACGGCTACGTCTCGCGCGTGCAGGCGCTCGCCCAGGCGAGCGAGCCGGGGGAGGACACGCTCGTCTACTGGCCGGTGCGCGACTTCTGGGCCGAACGGCCGGGGCTCGCCGAGATGATGAGCGTCCACAACGCGGCGCGCTGGTTCGGCGCGCAGCCGATCGGCGCGACGGCGCGGCGGCTTGCGGCGGCGGGCGTGTGCTTCGACTATGTGTCCGACAAGATGATCGCCGCGCTGCCGGAGAAGCCGGGACGGTACCGGTCCCTCGTCGTGCCGCCCTGCCGCGAGATGCCGGAGGCGACGCGGCGGCGGCTCGCGGATCTCGCGCGGAACGGCTGGGAGGTCGTGTGGGAGGGGGGGCTTCCGCAGGCGGCGCGGCGCGAGACGGCGCTAGCGGCGTCCGGCGTGGGGTTCGTGCGCTTCCGCCGCAAGGGCGAGACGCTGTGGTTTGCGGTGAACACGAACGAGGCGCCGCGGACCGTGACGCTGCCGCGCCCGCAGCTGTGGCGGCTCGACCCGCTCACGGGGGAGATCGCGGCAGTGGCGGGACCCATCCAACTGGAGCCGGGGCACGCCTGCTTCCTCCAGACGGGCGCGGAGGCGGCGGATGTTATGCCGCCGGCCCGTCCGCCGGTCCGCCGCACGTCGCTCGACGGCCCGTGGGAACTCGTGCCGGTCTGTGGCGGGCCCGGCACGCCCGCGCCGCGCACCCTGGCGAAGACGGGCCCGTGGTCGCGGAACGCGGACGGCTCGGAGAATCCGTTCTGCGGCACGATGCGCTACCGCTGTACGTTCGACGCGGCGGACAGCGCGGCGGGCGGGACGCTCGACCTCGGGGACGTGCGCGAGGCGGCACGGGTGTGTCTCAACGGACGGGACCTCGGCACGCGCTTCATGAAGCCCTACGTGTTCGCCGTGCCGCCGGGCGCACTGCGCGCGAAGGGGAACGTCCTCGACGTGGAGGTGACGAACACGGGCTCGAACCGCCTGCGTGACCTCGACCGGCGCGGCGTCGCGTGGAAGATCTTCACGGACATCAACATGGTCTCGAAGGACTACAAGCCGCTCGATGCGTCGAAGTACCCCTTCGAGGCGGCGGGGCTTCTCGGCCCGGTCACGCTGGAGACCGGGGTGGAGGAGAAGGACGCGGAGGACAAGATGGCGGGCTTCGCGGCGGCGCTCGTCGACGCGGGCGGGGCCGTCCAGGCGGGCGACGTGCTGCCGATGCGCCTCGATCCGTCCTTCGTCGTGCCGCAGACGGCCCTGCCGGAGAACTGGCGGGGGCGGACGGAGATGACGAACTTCTACCCCGTCGCCGGCGCGGGCGCGCTTGACGTCATCCGCAGCGAGGCGGCGGCGTTCGGCGGCGTGGCGGAGGTGACGGCGGGCGAACTGACGTTCGCGCTCACGGCCGAGGACGGACGGGAACTCTGGTCGAGCGGTCCGCTGAAGGCCGGCGCGCGCGCGCGCTTCGCCGTCGACGTGAAAGACCAGCCCCTCGTCACGTTCCGGACGCGCGGGACGGGGACGGGGGCGTGGCGCGACCTTGACTTCGTGCGCAACCGCGCGGAATGGCCGCATTCCGGGCGCGAGATCGACGCGATGCACCCGCTTGCGACGTACCGCCGCGAGCAGATCGTCGGGAACCGCGACTGGGAGAACCCGCTCGTCTTCGAGCGCAACCGCCTGCCGCGCCACGCCTTCGCGGTGGCGTACGAGACGGAGGCGGCGGCGCGGGACAACCGGGGGCGCGCGGCGTCGGGGCGGTGGCTCTCCCTGGACGGCGCGTGGAAGGCGCTCTTCACGCCGCATCCCGACGCCGCGCCCGCCGGGTTCGAGCAGCGCGCGTTCGACGATGCCGCGTGGCGCAGCGTCCTTGTGCCGAACACGTCCGAGATCGTCGGCATGGGCACGCCCCTCTTCTGCGCGTTCGGGTACTGGTGGACGGTCGATCCGCCGTTCGTGACGCGCCCGGCGCCGCCGGACTGGACGGTCGCGAAGGAGCCGAACGGCACGGTGAACTACCGGCGCGCGTTCACGGTGCCGGAGGGCTGGCGGAACCTGCGCACGATCCTCGTCTTCGACGGCTTCGGGGCGGCGGTGCGCGTGTGGCTGAACGGGCGCGAGGTCGGCTACGCGGAGGACGGGCGGCCCGGCGCGGAGTTCGACGTGACGCCGCATCTGCAGGCCGGCACGAACCTCCTCGCCGTGCAGGTCTACCGCCTCTGCGACGGCTGCTACATGGAGGACCAGGACTACTTCCGCCTCTCGGGTCTCTTCCGGAGCGTCTGGCTGCGGGCCGAACACGCGACGCACGTGGCGGACTTCACGGTCGTGACGCGCCGGGCCACGGAGGCGGAGCCGTATGCGGGCGGCGCCTGGTGCGCCGACGTGCGCGCCGTCGTCGCGGGGGCGCGGGGCGGCGAGACGCTGACGGCGCGGCTCTACGACGCGCAGGGGAAGCAGGTGGCGGAGGCGCGCACGCCGTGCGGACCCGCCGCCGGGGCGACGGCCGCCCTGCCGCTCGCCGTCACGGCGCCCGCGCTCTGGAACGCGGAGACGCCGAACCTCTACCGCCTCGTCCTGACGCTCGCCGACCGGGAGGGGCGCACGCTGGAGGCGTTTGGCGACCGGGTGGGGTTCCGCGAGATCGCCTGGGGCGGCGCGACGATCCGCGTGAACGGCGCCGCCGTCAAGTTCAACGGCGTCAACCGCCACGAGATCGCCCCCGAGACGGGCTACACGATGACGGAGGCGCTTCTCCGGCGCGACCTCGACCTCCTCAAGCGCAGCAACGTGAACGCGATCCGCCTCGCGCACTATCCGAACGATCCCCGGTTCTACGAGCTGGCGGACGAATACGGCTTCTACGTCGTCGACGAGGCGAACTTCGAGTCGCACGGCCTCTCGCAGCACGGGTGGAACGGCTTCCGGCGCCGGAAGTTCCACCACGGCCTCGGCGGCGCGCGCAACCCCGCCGTCGATCCGCGCTTCCGCGCGGCGGCGCTCGACCGCGAGACGGGGATGGTGCTGCGGGACCGCAACCGCCCCTGCGTCGTGATGTGGTCGCTCGGCAACGAGATCTTCGTGACGTCGGACTTCTTCACTGAAGCCTACGACGCGCTGAAGGCACTCGACCCGACGCGCCCCGTCATGAACCAGCGCAACGGGAAGAAGGACGTGGTCGACGACATGTATGCGCCCCCCAGGCGGCTCCTCGCCTATGCGCGCGGCGCGGGCGTGGACAAGCCCTTCATCCCCTGCGAGTACGAACACACGGAGGGGAACAGCTACGGGAACCTCATGGACTACGCGCGGGCCTTCTGGTCCTCCGAGGTCCTGCAGGGCGGCTTCCTCTGGGACTGGGCCGACCAGGACTTCCCGCAGAAGCGCGACGCGAAGGACGTGAAGCCCGGCCAGCCGGCGTTCCGCTGGGCCTACGGCGGCGACTTCGGCGACCGGCCGGGGCACGGCACGGGCTGCTGCAACGGCGCCGTGCGGGCCGACCGCACGCCGTCCCCCGGCGTGCCCGAGCTCTCGTACATCTACCAGGATGCGCACGTCGTCGCCTCGGACCCCGCGCACGGCGTCTTCACGGTCACGAACCGCGCGTACTTCACGTCGCTTGCGAAGTACGGGATGCGGTGGACGTGCGAGGACGACGGGCGCGCGGTGGCGGGCGGCGACCTCGGGCGGCTCGACGTGCCGCCGCAGGGCGGGCGGACGCTGCGCCTCCCCGTGCCGCCCCCGACGCCGGGCGCGCGGCGGCGCACGTGGACCTTCGTGTGGACGGCGGCGGCGGACACGGCCTGGTGCAAGGCGGGGTTCGCGTGCGCGCGCGACCAGGTGGCCGAGCCGGAACAGCCGGGAGGGTTGCGCGTCTGCGCGACCGCGTCCACCCTCCGTGTGGAGGAAACGCCGAACACGGTGCGTCTGCGCCTCGCGGCGGACGCCCAGACGTGGACGGTCTCGAAGACGGCGGGCGTCGTGACGGGCTGGACCGTGGGCGGGGAGGAGATGCTACGGAGCCCGATCGAGCCGTACTTCTGGCGGGCGCCCGTCTCGAAGGAACGGGACGCGCTGGAGCAGGTGCGGGGCGTGTGGCAGGAGGCGGGCGCGCGGCGGGAGGTCCGCGCGTGCGCGGTGCGGCACGACGCGACGGCGGCGACGGTGCGGGTGGACTTCGCGTTTCCGACGGCGGGTGCGACGACGGGGCGGGCCGTGTACCGGTTCGACGGGACGGGGCTGCGCGTCGCGTTCACGCTGGAGCCGAAGGGGCTGAAGCCGATTCAGGTCTCGAAGGGGTGGATGCGTCCGCCCGAGCCCGTGCCGCCGCCGATCCCGCGCATCGGGATGGTGTTCCGCACGTCGCCGGCGTTCGGGCGCGCGCGGTGGTTCGGGCGCGGCCCGCACGAGAACTATCCGGGGCGCACGGCGAGCGCGTTCTTCGGGCGCTACGCGCGCGCGGCGGCGGATTTCCTCTTCCCCTACGCGAAGCCGCAGGAGAGCGGCAATCGCGGCGACGTCTACGAGCTGACCGTGACGGACGGGGCGGGGAAGGGGTTCGCGGTGACGGCGCCGGGGCGTCCGCTCCACGTTAACCTGCTCGCCTACACGGCGGAGGAGCTGGAGCGGCGGCGGCACCAGGCCGAGCTGGAGCCGTGCGGCGACCTGATCGTCCACCTTGACGGCTTCCAGCGCGGCGTGGACGGTTCGGGGGCGGGCCTGCACGCCGACCAGGAACTTGTCGCCGAGGGAACGTATTCCTTCTCGTTCGTCCTCTCGCCCGCCGCCGCAGCGGTCAGGTCGGATGGGCGCGTCGCGCGCGCGGCGAAGCGGCCCCAAGGCCCCGCGCGGGGAGCTTGCGCGCAGCGAAAGCCGCTCGTGGCAATGGAATGTGCGATGAGGTAGACATGAGAAAGAACGGAACCAGCCTGGAAAAGTTTCGCCAGTATGCGGCGAGCGGCCGGGTGGTCGTGTTTGACACCGAAACGACCGGTTGCTCTCGCTACGATGAAATCTGCCAGATTGCCGCCATGGAATATACGTGTGGTGAATTGACGCGTACATTCAGTGAATACATCTGCCCTACTTGCGAGATGAATCCGCATGCGGAGAGCGTACACGGTCTTTCGGCGGATTTCCTCGCCGGGCATGGGATCTCGCCGGAAGAGGCCATGCGGCGGTTCTTCGAGTTTCTTGGAGGCGACGCACTGCTCGTGGCGCACAACAACAAATTCGACATGCGGATGTTAAGCCAGGAGTGTGAGAAGTTCGACATTTGCCTTTCCCCAGAGGGCATTGAGACGTGCGACACGCTCGCACTTGCCAGACAGCTCTTGCCTCATCTTGATTGCCATGCGCTTGCTTACCTAATCGCCGTTCTCGGGATCGATGGCGTCAACAGCCACGATGCACGCGACGATGCCCGGGCATGTGCCCATCTCTTCTTTAGGCTTTTGGGCGAAAAGCCGTAATCCCTGCGGCAAACCCGCCGCAGGGCGGCTGTGCTTCCCTCCGGGACGCAGGGGGGCTCTGCGCGCCAGGTGCCGTCGGACGGCGCGGCGCCGTCTTGCGTTCCGCCCCCGTTTCCTGTACAATAACGCGGTACTTGGAGCAGGTATTCCCATTTCAAAA
Source organism: uncultured Kiritimatiellota bacterium (assembly GCA_934643865.1). Classification (GTDB taxonomy): domain Bacteria; phylum Verrucomicrobiota; class Kiritimatiellia; order RFP12; family UBA1067; genus RUG572. The sequence goes on along the minus strand of CAKUCX010000027.1, from coordinate 31,880 downwards.
ACGAAAAGCGAAAGGCTTGAAGAGACATGTGTGAGACCAATCGTCGTGACTTCGTGAAGATCGGCGCCGGTGCCGCCGCCGTGGCGGCGCTGCCGGGCATCCTCAAGGCGCAGAAGGCGCCGGCCCAGGCGGCGGGCGCGTACTACCGCGCGAACGAGACCGTGCGCGTTGCCTGCGTGGGCTACTCGGACCGCTTCCGCGGTTCGCTGCTGCCGTGTTTCCTCCACCACAACAAGGAGCTGAAGTTCGACCTCGTGGCGGTCGCCGACCTCTGGAAGAAGCGCCTGAACGAGAAGGCCGTGCCGGAGATCGAGAAGAAACTCGGCCACAAGGTCGCCGCCTACGCGAGCGACGTCGCCCTCTATGAGCAGGCGAAGGACATCGACGCGGTGATCATCTCGACGGCCGACTTCCAGCACGCGCAGCACGCCGCCCACGCCGTCAACGCCGGGAAGGACGCCTACTGCGAGAAGCCGCTCGCCGAGGACATGTACAGCGCGAACCTGCTCAAGGACGCCGTCGACGCGAAGCGCTCCGCTGGGTTCGCGCCGGGCGCCGTCCTCCAGATCGGTTCGCAGCGCCGCTCGGGCAAGAAGTACATGGCCGCCAAGGCGTACATCAACGCCGGCAAGTTCGGCGACATCTCCTACGTCGACCTGCGCTGGAACGTGAACCAGCCCAAGCGCTGGCGCCGCCCGGACGACCTCATCAAGTCGCTCAAGCTTGAGGACATCGACTGGAAGATGTGGCTGCTCGACCGCGACCCCGCCGCGTACGCCTTCGACCCGCGCAAGTACCTGGAGTTCCGCCTCTTCTGGCCGTTCAGCTCCGGCACGCCGGGACAGTGGATGTGCCACCAGATCGACACGGTCGCCTGGTTCATGGGCATCCCCTACCCGAAGAGCGCCGTCTCCTCGGGCGGCCTCTACCAGTGGGCCGACGGGCGCATGAGCTACGACACGTTCACGACCATCCTCGAATACGGCGAGAGCGGCGTGAAGGGCAAGGGCTTCCAGTGCGTCTTCCAGAGCCACCAGCACAACTGCGGCGGCGGCGCGAACCCGAACCGCGAGTCGCCCATCGAGAAGTACTTCGGCCCGAACGGCTGCATCGACATGGGCACCGGCAAGGTCACGAACGAGGGCGTCGAGCGCGTGAAGTGGCAGGAGACGGACCTGCCCGCGCCGAAGGAGACGGTTGTCACGAGCGCGAACACGGGCGGTGACGCGCTCACCTCCGCGCACATGCGCAACTGGATGGAGTGCGTCCGCGCGCGCAAGAACCCGAACGCGCCGATCGAGGCCGGCTATTCGCACGCGATCGCCCTCATCATGGCGAACGCCGCCGCGCGCACGGGCATGCGCGCGACCTTCTGCGAGAAGGAGCGCCAGGTGATGGTGAACGGCAAGCCGTTCGTCGGCTATGCGTCCACGGCGACGGGCGGCGGCTTCTTCTCGAAGCTCTTCGGCTGAGCGAGGTCCGCATATGAAGAGTCACATTCTGGCCCTGGCGGCCGTTGCGGTGCTTTCCGCGGCGGCGGCGAACGACTGGGAGAACCCGGCGGTCAACGCGATCAACCGCGAGCGCGCGCGCGCCTACTCGATGCCGCTCGCGGACGAGAAGGCGGCGCTGACGGACGCGCTTGAGCCCGAAACGCCGTACCGCCTCTCCCTCAACGGGACCTGGAAGATCAGCTGGTGCGGCGACCCCGCGCTGCGCCCGCTCGACTTCTGGAAGACCGACTACGACGATTCGCAGTGGTTCACGATCGACGTGCCGAGCTGCGTGGAGCTGCGCGGCTTCGGCTCGCCCGGCTACACGAACGTGCGCTACCCGCACGCCTGGGATCCCAAGCGCGACGTCGCGCATCCGACCATCCGCGACCGCGACACGGACAAGGGCAACTACAACCCCGTCTCCTCCTACCGCCGCACGTTCCGCGTGCCGGCGGAGTGGAAGGGGCGCGAGGTCTTCCTGCGCTTCGACGGCGTGTACAGCGCCTACTACGTGTGGGTGAACGGGCAGAAGGTCGGCTACGCCGAGGACTCCAAGCTGCCGAGCGAGTTCAACGTGACGAAGTACCTCCGGGACGGCGACAACCTGCTCGCGGTGGAGGTCTACCGCTGGTGCGACGGCAGCTTCCTTGAGGACCAGGACATGTTCCGCTTCTCGGGCATCTACCGCGACGTGTGCCTCTTCGCCACGCCGAAGGTGCGCCTCGACGACTTCTTCGTCGAGACGGTGCCGGACCGTCCGTTCATCGACTGGAAGCTGAAGCTCAGGACGAAGGTCGTGGGCGGCGACGCCCCCGTCTCCGCCACGCTCTACGACGCCGCCTTCCAGAAGGTCGGCGACGTCAAGGACGGCGCGCTCGTCGTGAAGAAGGCCCGTGCGTGGAGCGCGGAGGACCCCTACCTCTACACGCTCGTCATGAAGGCCGGCGAGGACGTGCGCGCCTGCCGCGTGGGCTTCAAGCACGTGGAGATCGTGAAGAACGAGGTGCGCTTCAACGGCAAGGCGATCAAGTTCAAGGGCGTCAACCGCCACGAGTGCAGCCCCGACAACGGGCGCACCGTCACGATGGACGACATGCTCAAGGACATCACGCTCTTCAAGCGCTTCAACATCAACACCGTGCGCACCTCGCACTACCCGGACCACCACAGCTGGTACGACCTCTGCGACCGCTACGGCGTCTACGTGATCGCCGAGGCGAACGTCGAGGGGCACGAGCCCGGCTACGGGAAGGACGGGCTCGGCCTCCACAAGGAGTGGTTCGCGACGATCCGCGAGCGCAACGTCAACCACGTGCTGAACTACCGCAACCACGCGGCGATCTTCATGTGGTCGATGGGCAACGAGACGGGCCACGGCGACGCCTTCCGCCTCGCGCTGAAGGACGTCCGCGCGCTCGACGCGACGCGCCTCCTCCACTGGGAGCGCGGCAACGCGGACGCGGACGTCGACTCCTCCATGTACCCGTCCGTCGAATGGCTGGAGAAGCGCGGCCGGCTCGGCAACGTCGGGAAGGGCGCCATCCAGGGCGAAGGCGGCGGCGAGGGCTTCGCGATCAGCGGGCACGCGGCCGGCAAGCCGTACATCATGTGCGAGTACGCGCACGCGATGGGCAACGCCGTGGGCAACCTCCAGGAGTACTGGGACGCCGTCTACGCCTACCCCGCGCTCATGGGCGGCTGCATCTGGGACTGGGTGGACCAGGCGATCTGGAAGTACGAAGACCGCGTCTGCCCGAAGACGGGCGCGCGCGCGCGCTTCCTCGCCTACGGCGGCGACTGGGACGAGGTGCCGAACGACGGGCCGTTCTGCGTGAACGGCGTCGTCGACCCCTTCCGCAACGTGACGGCGAAGCTCGTCGAGGTCGGCCACGTCTACCGCGACCTCGTCGTCGAGGACTTCAACCCCCAGACGGGTGTCGCGCGCCTCTGGAACCGCTTCGGCTTCACGGACGCGAACGCCTTCGCGGGCGCGTGGGAGCTGCTGGAGGACGGCAAGGCCGTCGCGTCGGCCGCCTTCGACGTGCCGTCCGTCGCGCCGCTCTCGCGCGGCACGTTCCAGGTCGCCTTCCCGGAGGGCGTCTTCAAGCCCGGCTGCGAGTACTTCGTGAACTTCGCCTTCACGCTCAAGGACGACGCGCCCTGGGCGAAGAAGGGCCATGCCGTCGCCCGCGACCAGCGGCTCGTGCGCCGGGCGGCGCCGCCGGCGCCCGCGGACCTCGCCGGGCTGAAGGCGCCGACCGTCGTCGAGGACGCCGCGACCGTCACCGTCTGCGGCGGAGGGACGAAGGCCGTCTTCTGCCGCGCGTCCGGCACGCTCTGCGAGCTCGTGATGGGCGGCAAGACGATCCTCCGCGACCCCGCGCCCGGCATCGCCGCCGGCCCGCAGCTCACGTGCGCGCGCGCGTTCACGGACAACGACCGCTGGCTGCGCGACGGCAACCCGTGGGGCGAGGACCGCAAGCGGGGCTTCTACGCCTCGGGCCTCACCCAGCTGCGGTACCACGCGCGGCCGCTCAAGGTCGTCTTCCCGCAGGGCGAGAACTGCGTGCGCGTCGTCGCCGCCGTGGAGGTGACGGGCTCGAAGAGCGCGGGCTTCGCGCACGAGGCCACGTGGACGTTCCGCGCGGACGGCTCGGCGACGGTCAAGAACGTCGCGACGCCGCACGGCGCGATGCCGCCCGCCCTACCGCGCGTGGGGACGACGTGGAAGCTCGACGCGTCCCTTGAGAACATGGCCTACTACGGGCGCGGGCCGCGCGAGAACTACGTCGACCGGAAAACCGGCTCCTTCCTCGGCTGGTGGGAGGGCACGGTCGCCGACCAGTACGAGCCCTACGTGCGTCCGCAGGACAACGGGTACAAGTGCGACGTGCGCACGGTGCGCTTCACCGACGCGTCGGGCGCGGGCGTCGCGTTCAGCAGCGAGGAGCCGATGTTCGTGCAGGCGCTCCACTACGGTCTGGAGGACCTGGAGTTCGCCCGCCACCGCAACGGCGAGAAGCGTCACCGCACGCCGCTCCGCGCGCGCGAGGAGGTGGTGCTGAACCTCGACTGCCGCCAGCTCGGCCTCGGCGGCGCGAGCTGCGGGCCGAAGCCGATGCAGAAGTACATCTTCCCCGTCCAGAAGGAGACCTGGAGCGTGACGCTCCGTCCCGTGAAGGGGAAGAAGTTCCTTGGCCTCTTCTAGAAAGGAGCGTGGAAATGAGAAAAATCCTGTTGGGATGCATGCTGTTCGCCTCGGCGGCGCTTTTCGCCGGGGCGTGGACGGACGACTTCGAGGCGGCGAAGAAGCTCTCGAAGGAGAAGAACCTGCCGCTGATGCTCGACTTCACGGGCAGCGACTGGTGCGGCTGGTGCAAGCTGATGGACCGGAAGGTGTTCGCCGAGAAGGCCTGGAGCGACTGGGCGAAGACGAACCTCGTCTGCGTGACGGTGGACTTTCCGCGCGCGGCGTCGAAGGTCTCGCCGAAGACGAGGGCGCAGAACGAGAAGCTGCTCGCGCGCTTCGGCGTGCGCGGCTTCCCCACGTTCGTCCTGCTCGCCCCCGGCGGCGAGAAGGAGGTCGGGCGCGCGAACTGTCCCGGCCGCGACGTGACGCCCGCGCAGTTCATCGCCGAAGTGCGCAAGGCGCTCGGGACGTCCGCCGCGAAATGAGGCGCGCGCTTCTCGGCCTTCTCGCGTGCGCCGCCTTCGCGGCGCGCGGCGCGCGCCTGTCGGTGGCGTTCCCGGCGGAGGGGCAGCGCCTGCCGGCCGTCGCCGAGACCTACGTGATCGGCGCGGTCGATCCGGGGCGCACAGAGACGCTGTACGTCAACGGCGCGACGACGGCCGTCTACCGCACGGGGGCCTTCGTGCAGATGGTCCCCGTGCAGCCGGGCACGAACGAGCTGACGGCCGTGTGCGGCGGGACGCGGCTCGTGCGGCGCTTCGTCGTCGCGGAGCCGGCGGAGGAGGCGCCGAAGCCGCCGCCGGTCGTCGCGTCGGACGATTCGCCGCTGCTCGGCGAGGCGGGGGCGTGGAAGACGACGGGCTCGCTCTTCCAGAACCGCGTGCGCGCGGCCGTCGAGGGTTCGGAGAGCCTCTTCTTCCTGCCGAAGGGCTTCGCCCTGCGCGGCGCGGAGGTGAAGGGGACGGACTGGCTCGCGGTCTGGCTGGAGAACCGCCTCGGCTTCCTGCCCCGGCGCTTCGCCGCGCGGCAGGCGAAGGGCGCGCGCGTGCCGCCGAAGGGGCTCATCGCCCCGAACCCGTCCGACGGCTTCCCCGACCGGCCGCCCTACGGGAAGCCGCCCGCCGCCGTCCGCATCTGCGTCGACGCCGGACACGGCGGTAGCGACCCCGGCGCCGTCTCCCCGCACGGCTGGCGCGAGAAGGAGGCGAACCTCCTGCAGGCGCGCGCGATCCGCGACGCGCTGGAGCGGGCGGGCTTCCAGGTCGTCATGACGCGGGACGGGGATTCCTTCCCCGACCTGCTCGCGCGCCCGCGCCGGGCCTACGACGAGCGGGCCGACGCCTTCATCTCCGTCCACCACAACGCGACGGCGCCGCAGCGCGACCCGCGCCTCGCGCGCCACACGACGGCCTACGCCTCGCTCTCGAACGGCCTCGCCCTCGCGCGCTGCATCCAGAAGCACGTCGCGCAGGTGGTGGCGCCCGTCCCCGATATGGGCGCGCAGCTGAAGTCGCTCGCCGTGTGCCGCAATCCCGCCGTGCCGAGCTGCCTTTTGGAGGTCGATTTCATCAACCTCCCCGAAGGCGAGGAGGCGTCGTGGAACGCGGCGCGGCAGAAGAAGGTCGCCGACGCCGTCGTCTGCGGCGTCCTGGACTGGATGACGCCCGATCCGCCTCCGGCGGCCCCGGGGCCGTGAGCGGGGGGCGCGGGGGATGGCGGCGCAGATTGTTCTGCACGTTGACATGGATGCGTTCTTCGCGTCCGTCGAACAGCGCGACCACCCCGCCTGGCGCGGGCGGCCCGTCATCGTGGGGGCAGGCCCGCACGAGCGGGGCGTCGTCTCCACGTGCAGCTACGAGGCGCGGGCGTTCGGGGTGCGTTCCGCCATGCCGAGCCGCACGGCGTACGCGAAGTGCCCGCACGGCATCTTCGTGAAGCCGCGCATGCGCGTCTACCAGGCGGTGTCGGCCCAGGTGTTCGAGGTCCTCGGCCACTACTCGCCGTTCGTCGAGGGGGTGTCGGTGGACGAGGCGTTTCTCGACGTCACCGGCACGGTCCATCTCTTCGGCGACGTCCGCACGCTCGGCGAACGCCTCCGCGCCGAGGTGCGCGCGGCCTGCGGCCTCACCTGCTCGGTCGGCATCGCGCCGAACCGCCTCCTCGCGAAGATCGGGAGCGAGGAGGCGAAGCCGGACGGCCTCTTCGTGACGCCGTTCGAGCCGGACGCGGTCCGCGCCTGGCTCGCCCCGCAGCCCGTGCGCATCCTGTGGGGCGTGGGGCGGCGCACGAACGACCTGCTGGCGAAGTACGGCTACCGCACGTGCGGCGACGTGCAGGAGGCCGATCCGCGCTTCCTCGCGCGCGTGCTCGGCGAGGCGGCGTCCCGTGCGATCCGCGCCCACGCCTGCGGGCTGGACGCGAGCGCGGTCGCCTGGGAGGAGGAGGCGGAGAAGAGCGTCTCGCGCGAACACACGTTCGGCGAGGACGAGGCGGACCGCGCGGCGGTGCGCGCGACGCTGCTGGAACTCGTCGCGGACGTGGGGCGGCGCGTGCGGACCCGTCCGCGCCGCGCCCGCACGGCGAAGCTCAAGCTGCGCGACGCCCTGTTCAATACCGTGACCCGCCAGGCGCGCTTCGAGCTGCCCGCCCGCGACGACATGACGTTCCGCCACCTCGCGCTCGACCTCTTCGACCGCGAGTGGCCGGCGGGCGCGCGCCGCCGTGTGCGCCTCGTCGGCTTCGGCGTGGCGGACTTCACGGAGGGGGACGACGCGGAGGCCGCGCCCTCCCTCTTCCCCTCGCCGCTCGCGGCGGAGCGGGCGAAGCGCGAGCGGCTGGCGGCGGCGCTCGACCGCCTCGGCCTGAACAACAGATGACGGACGGTTCCCCTTCCGCGCGCGGCCGTGCGGAGGATGGGGCGTCCTGCTTGCTGCCGCCTTAAGGACGAAACAGGTGATGGGTGTCGTGTCAGAGTAAATGCGACTAAAACTGTGCCTTGATGTCACATGGTCACATTGAGTTGTTCCGAATGTGCATTGAGTTGTTCCCAAGACCGTCTCCCGCACCGTCCGGGACGTCGGGTTTTCTTTTCCCGCCGCGAGGCCGTTTTTGGGCAGAGTTCCCCCAGCCCAGGCGCACCGTGTTTTTTCGGAACAAGTCAATGCGACTGGTCGCCGCCGCCGTGTTCGGGGCGGGGGAACCGCACGACGTCCTCGTGACCGACAGGTACACGGGCTACGACAGGCCGTGGCGCGGGGACAGGCAGTACTGCTTCGCCCACATCCTGCGGAAGTTCCTGCGGCTGCCCAGGAAGGAGCCGGACAACCCGGAGTATAAGGCGTTCGTTCCGCTGATGGCCAGGCAGCTGAAAGCCGCGATGACGCTTCGCTCGAAAGGACTCCCCGCCGGGGACTTCGCGCGGGAGGCCAAGGCGATCAGGATGTACCACTGGGCGAGGGGACCGGACGTTCCCGCCGAGAACAACCGCGCGGAACGCGGCGTGAGGGGACTGGTCATAGCCCGCAAGACGAGCTTCGGAGGCCAGTCCGAGGAGGCGCTTTGGGTGCGAGACCAACCAGTCGGCCATCGAGACGCTGGCTCTGCGGCACGACGACCCGGCCGCGAAGCTTGCGCAGGCCCTCGACATCTACGCGGCGACGGGGAAGAAGTCGGACGTGCGCGAATTCCTGTTCCCCAAGAGGCGGGTTGGACGGTTGAATTGCGCGGAGCGTCAGGCGCAGCGGTAGCGGAGCCCCTTTGCCAACCCTCGGAGTTTCCATACCCCGCTGTTCAGTGACGCATTACAAGATTCGCAATTGACATGGGGAGGTGTGCGGTTTATACTGCTTTTCGTTGGCTGTTGGCTCCACAAGGACGTGGATTGCACGTGCGCAATCTGGAACAACGAACGGCGAGGTGAGACATGGACACGACGGGACGGACATGGACGCTCGGGCTTCTGGCCCTGGGAACGGTTCTGGCTGCGCGGGCGGCGGATAATACGGGGCTGACGGATGACAAGCGCGTGGCCTGGTTGGCCGCCGTGACGGACGGCGTCTACAGCGATGCCGCCAACTGGACGGGCGGCGAGTTGCCGGCCAACGGCGCGGACGGCAAGTACGGCGTCATCAGTTTCCAGCAGAACGATGTGACGGTGCGCGCGCCGGCGGAGGGCCTGGTCGAGAACTCCGGCACCATCTTCCTCGGTACGGGCGCGGGACGCCACACGCTCACGCTCGACACGCGCGGCACGTTCTGGCGGAAGACGGGCGTCAAGAGCGTGAACAGCTGGTGGTGTTCGCCGTTTGCGGCCAATGTGGGCGGGCAGCACGTGTTCAACTTCGAGAACTGCGCCAACAACGTGGTGAACACGGATCCCGTCTGGGAATTCGCGGACGCGCTGTTCACCTGGACGTCCGAGGCCGCGACCCGCCAGACGTTCGACCTCCTGTCGGGCACGTTCACCTTCTCGAAAAGCCTCTACCTCGGCTCGGAGGGCGGCACGGTGGACTTCTTCATCCATCCCGGGGCGCGGCTTGAGTCGGGGGCGGGGACGGCGGCGTTCCAGCAGCGCGGCAACGCGCGCACGACGACGACGTTCCTCGGCGGGCGGCACACGCTCGCCGACCTCGTGTTGAAGGACGGGAACTCTGGCGGCGGATCCACCTGGTTCGTCCTCACGAACGACGCGGCCGTGGCCGTGCGCGGGTCGCTCCAGCTGGGCGCGCGGAGCGATAGGTTCCAGAACGGCCTCAGCCACGGCCTGCTTGATTTGTTCGGAACGTCCCGGATGGAGGTCACGAATGCGGCCTATCTCGGCGCGGGCTCAGAGATCTTCCCGAACCTGCGCAACCAGGGGACGATCACGCTGCACGATGCGGCGACGTTCTACGCGCATAACGAAACGTTCGTGGGGCGTACGCAGTGCGCGACGGGCATCGTGACGGTGGCGGGAGGCGCCGCCTACCTGACGCGCAGCACGGCGTCCGGCGGGGGGAGCGTCTATCTGGGCGTCGGGACCAACGCCGTCGGGCGCCTCACCGTGCAGGACGACGGGCGCTTCGCGTGCGGCGGCGTGCTGGCGCTCGGTTCCGGCCCGTATGCGACGGGCGTCATGACGGTGAAGGACCGTGGGCGCGTGACGTGCGGCCTCAAGACGGGCAACTGGCTCACGCTCGCGACGGGGGCGGGATCCGCCTTCGGACGGCTGGAGATGGCCGACGACGCCGTGCTGACGATGGGCGATTGGGCGTGCGTGGAGATGACGTATGGGAGCGCGGCGGCGCGGGCGGAGATCGCCCTCGCGGGGCGGGCGCGCCTGGAGGGCGGCCAATGGTCATACGTCACGAACAAATGCCCGACGGCGGGGGCGGCGTCGATCTCGCTGGCGGACGAGGCCGTCCTCTCCATGCGGGCGGTCTTCGGCACGATTCCGGAAACGGAGGAGGCGGGCCTCGGCCTGGCGGCGGACGGCGGAACGCTCGTGGCGGCCGGCGCCAGGCCGCTGCCCGTCCCCTACCTCTCCGGCTGCCGCGCGACGCTGGGCGCGCGCGGCCTCACGTTCGACACCGGGCGGCATGACGTGGTGATCGACCAGGCGTTCACGGCGGCGGACGGCGCGCCGGAGGCGACGTTCACGAAGACGGGGCCGGGGACGCTCACCGTGCGCCGCGATTCGGACCACCCGCGCACGCACGTGGCGGCGGGCCGCCTCGCCTTCGCGGCGGGCGCGACGCGCTTCGGCCGCCGCCTCTCCTTTGCGCGCGGGGTGTGCCTCGTGCTGCCGGAGGAGGGGTGCCTGACCGCCGACGAGATTGCCTTCGACGGGGAACTGTGCCTGATGGCGCCCGCCGCATCCGAGTTGGGGACGCCCCGTGCGGTCCTGAAGCTGACGACGCCGCTGACGGGCCAGCAGCTGGCGTGTCTCGTCGTGGTGAACGGCGAGGACGGCAAGGCGTATGCGTTCACGGGGGCGGAAGACGGCACGGTGAGCCTGACGGTCACGGAGGCGGTGGCGGGTGCGCGGACGTGGACGGGCGCGGCGGGCACGTCCTGGCACGAGGCGGGGAACTGGGATCCCGCCGCCGTGCCGACAGGCGGCGACGATGTGACCGTGGCGGCGTCGGCGACGTTGGCAGTGGCGGACCTTGCCGCCGTGCGGTCGCTCGCGGTGGGCGCGGGCGCGTCCGTGGCGGTGACGGGCGAGGGGCCGATTCAGGTCGGCGCGGGCGTGGACGTGCCGGAGGGTGCGTTGCTCGATTGGGCGGTTCCGCTCCTGGGCGTGGGCGGAACGTTCGAGAAGCGCGGGGCGGGCGAACTGACCGTGCGCGGCGACCAGGGGGCGACGATGCAGAGCGACTGGCGGCTCGTGGGGGGACGGACCGTCTTCACGTCCGGCGCGGCGCTGGGTGCCGACACGACGTCCGCCGCCGCGCTGACGCTCAGCAACAACACGTTCCGCTACACGGGCGAGGCGGCGGCGGTGCGGCGACCGGTGACGCTGCTGGGCGAGCTGCCGTGCGTGTTCGACATCGTGGGCGACCTGACGTTCAGGGACTTCAGGATGGCGTTTGCGCAGGGCGACGCGGGCCTCGTCAAGACGGGCGCGGGGACGCTCACGCTACAGGTGCCGTCCGGCACGACGACGCTGAGCGTCTGGAAGGCGTCGCCGCGCAAGGGCAACGAGGACGTCAAGGGCGTGTTCGCGCCGTCTGAGGCGGGCGAGGTCGCGAACTGGGACGGCGCGGGGCAGTTCTCCGTCCTGGACGGGTGCGTGGAGATCGTCGGCGCGGGCAAGGCGGCCTCGACCGTGAAGCAGGAGCACCAGGGTTCGATCGGCGGCAGCGGCTGGCCGTCGGCGACGGCGCCCGAGCTTCGCCTGCGGGACGTCACGTTCGTCCAGGGGAGCAACGGCGGCTTCCATTTGCTGATGGACCAGCAGACGGCGGTCGGCAGCAAGGGGGCGCGCCTCGTCCTCGACAATGCGGACATGACGTGCAACGGGCTCGACATCGGTTTCAACAAGGTCAACGGCAACGCCGAGACGGTCCGTCCGGAGCTGACGATCACGAACGGGACGCTCGACATCACCTGGCAGCTCCGCGTCTCGGTTGACGGCGGCATGGCGCCGGTCGTGCGGGTCGGCGTGGGCGGGCGGATCCGCCGCACGGGTTGGACGCGGTCGGGCGGCATCAGGTTCGGGCACACGCTCGATGCGCGCTTCGAGGATGGCGGCACGCTGGAGGTCGCCCTGCCCCAGTGCGTCTACTTCGATGGTTCGGCGCGGGGCGAGGTCGTCTTCGCGCGCGGCGGCGGCCTGACGACATCCCGCTTCCTCGCGCTGAACGGCACGACGCCGGCGGCGCTCGTCTTCGACGGCGGCTTCGCGGCGTTCACGCAGGACGGCGGCATTTCGGCGGGCACGCCGGCGGCGACGTGCCTGCGCGCCGACGCGGGCGGCGGCGAACTGCGTGTGGGCGCGGGCGTGAGCCATGCGCTCGCCCTTCCGCTCGCCGGAACGGGCACGTTCACGAAGACGGGCGCGGGCACGCTCGTCCTGACGAACGACCTCGCGATTACGGCGAGTTACGATGAGAACTGGGTTCAGATCTTCTCCTTCGCGGAGACGGGTGTGACGACGCCGAAGCTCGTGAACGCGGGCGGGCTCGTCGTCGCGGAGGGCACGGTGCGCTGTCTGCCGGGCACGGTGCCCGAGCGGACGCGCGTGGCGGGCACGGGAACGCTCTCGGGCGTCTTCACGTCCCTGACGCTGGTGGTCGAGCCGGGCGCAACGGAGGCGCTGACGTTCGCCGACCTGACGGCCCAAACGGTGTTCGTGGACTTCGGCGTGGCGGCCGAAGCCGCGCCGCTGCCCGTGGGGACGCGGACCGCCGTGGCGCACCTCGACGACGCCGCGCGTTTCGGCGCGGTGGCCTGGAAGGGCGGCAGCGTGGGGGCGGGACGCCTCGTGAAGTTCACGTGCGAAGGGCAGACGGTCGTCGCCACCGTCACCTCCGGCGGTACGATGCTGATCCTGCGGTAGTTAAATTAAATCGCCGCTTCGCGGCTTTAAGTCGGCCTACGGCCTTTAAGCCTAAACGCGGCAGCAGAACACGGACGTGAGCCTGCCGCCGTCGGCGTCGAACTCGATCCGGGCGGGGTTGTTGACCATGTCCGCGTGTATGGTCGTGACGGGGCGTGACAGCTCCTTCGCGATGCCGCATGCTGTCTTTCCCGATCTGAGGCCGGTCTCTATCGCGAGCCGGTCCGCGTCGGTCAACCTTGGCTTCTTCATCTTGTCTTGTTCCTTTTGCCGATTGCCCCCGCACCGTGCGGGCGCAAGGGCATGCAAGTATGGAGAAGCCTTTTCTAAAAGTAAATGCGACCTTCCCCCATGGGGGAAGGGATCTGTCCCCCTGTCCTTGACGGTGACTCCTTCCCCGTTGGGAACAACTCAATGCCACCGGTCGCATCCCCCCGCTTGGGAACGAGTGGATGCGACTACCCCAGTCGCATTGAGTTTGACAAGAAACACCTAATTCTGGAGGTCAAAATGTAAGTCAAGTGGCCCAAAATATGTGATATACTGACTTCCAAAATCAGGTCAGACCTAATTTTGGAGGTTGATATGGGCTTTTCAAACTTTCGGAAGAGGGAACCCTTTACTGTCCATCACATCATGAACCGCATTGCGCATCGCGTTTTCTTTCTCCGCGATGAGGAACGGAATGATTTCATTGAGATGATGCGTCGTGTGGCGGAATTCACGGGTATTCAACTTCTCGGTTGGTGTGTCATGAACAATCACTTCCACATTCTCGCCTACCTACCGGAACGCAAGGAGGTTGACGAGGCGGAGGTTGTTCGGCGTGTTGGTGTTTTGAAAGGGGCGAAAGGCTCCGAAGCCCTTCTTGCAAAGTTGACTGAATTGTGTCGGCAGGAGGTGGGTGGAGAAGAGCAGGCCAGTAAACTTCTTGAGTGTCATCGCCGTCGGATGTATGACATGGGGTCGTTCATGAAGATTCTCAAGCAGTGGTTCACGGAAGAGTACAATCGACGCTCCGCACACGTCGGTACGTTGTGGGAATCAACTTACATCGACCGTTCCGTTACGTTGAAGTCTGTGGATATGTCAAACGTTCTCGCCTACATCTGTCTCAATCCGATTCGTGGAGGCCTCTGTGCAGACTATGATGAATATGCGTGGTCGAGTCTTTGTGCGGCGACAAGGGGTGACCCATTGGCAATCAACGGGTTGAAGTTCGTCTACGGGGAAGAGAAGAGCGTCGCGGAAATGGTCGAGGCGCTTCATTGCCAGATGGATGCCGTGCTTGAAGTCGAGAAACGCCGGTGGGCGCAGGAGGTTGCACGAAGAAGGGCGGCCGGGTATCCCGTACCTGAAAATCCCCTTACGGACGAAGCCTACGTTGCGCAGGCGACGGCCCATCTGGAAGAGGTTGTTCGTGCTGGGACGGCATTTCATGAGCAGTCCCTTGTCTATAGGAAGAGCGAGGAAAAGCGCCAAGCTGCCGAACGGCTTATCGTCGAGGCGATGCGTCGGCAGCCGAAAGCCTCCCCATGGGTCTTGGCGAAGTGTGTCGGCCTTTCGCCTTCAACGGCCTATGCCTACGTGAACGATCTTGTCGCAAAGAAGATTGTTAGCCGTGACGTACAAACGGCGGTGTGGATCATCAACGACCTCCAAAATTAGGTCTGACCTGATTTTGGAGGTCTTCGTTTGCACGACTAACCGGGCGGGCTCCCCCGTCGCCCCTGTCCACTTACTTTTTCAATCGACTATCCGAATTTCAGATGTTCGCATCCAGAGTGGCTGGAGAGGATTGAAGTCCTATAGGATTGAAGCTTGCGGCAGAGGGAAAACAGAGAAACCCAATAGAATCAGGGGTCTCATAAGAGAGGAAACTCTCTGATCGGTGCGTTGAGAATGAGAAGCGGGATCATTGGGGTGTTTCAATGCACAAAAGGTTTCGGGGTTTCGAATCCCTCATTCTCCGCCATGGTTTCAGACGCACAGAGAGCCGGTTATCCGGTTTTTTGCATTGGGAACAGGCCGGTGGGGAGCGGCTTTATGCAGCCCCCTGAAACGGCAACCGAACACCCAACCCAACCGAGGGGCGATATTCTATACTTGGAAACATGAAGAAAGAATTGTCGTCTCTTTTGTCTTTGGTGTGCGTGTTTTCCCTTTGCGTTGCTGGGATGGCGTGTGGCGCGGATGCGTTGGCGGAGGGGTTCGCGGACCCGCCCGCCGAGTCGCGGCCGCGCACGTGGTGGCACTGGATGGACAACAACATCTCGCGCGCGGGCATTACGAAGGACCTGGAGGCGATGGGGCCGACCTCCAAAATTAGGTCTGACCTGATTTTGGAGGTCTTCGTGGCGTTCCCGTTGGCGCCCCCGTGTGCGCGGCGCGCCGAGGACGTCGCGCCCTACCATGTGTGCGCGGCGGGGCCGACCTCCAAAATTAGGTCTGACCTGATTTTGGAGGTCTTCAGAAAGCTGACTGCCAAGCATCCTTGCCTTCTTCAAGAGAATCGAGTAAAATGTACGGGATTTTAATGGATGCTTAGGTTTTCGGGATCGAAAACGAGGAGAAGGGCATGAACGGACAGAGCCTGAAGAGGATGGGGCGTTGGTTGGGGATGGTCTGCGCGGGGACCGCGTGGGCGGCCGTCGACCCGGACCCGGTGCGGGAATTCATCTCGGACACGTCCTCCTACGTGGTCCTGACGGCCAGCGACCCGGGCGCGCAGGCGGCGTCCTTCGCGGCGCCGGGGCGCTGGAGCGACGGGGCCGCGCCGAGCGGCGAGAGGGACTACCTCGTGCAGGGCAACCTCGTCCTCCGCGTCGGCGACGCGGGCGGGACGTTCGCCGGACGGTCGCTTACGCTCGACAACGGGCGCATCAAGACGAGCAATGCGAGCGGGACGTCGGTGACGTTCCCGGACCTGCGCATCTTCGGGGGCCGCCTTGAGCAGTCGATGGGGAACACCGAGAAGGGCATCGAGGGCGCGATTTCCGTGTACGGGACGGCCGACGTGCCCGCCCGCATCTCGGGGAGCTCGGGCCGCACGTTCCAGATCAACGCGCAGCTGAAGGGGAAGGCCGAGAACGTCGTCAAGGTCATGAAAACCGAAGAGGACGGGATGGGAGCGGGCTTCTTCCGCTGCTGGTTCAACAACACTGGCAACGCCCAGACCTACCGCGGACGCTTCGTGGTGGCCGGCGCCGACGGCAACTACGGCCACAACGTGGCGCTCTGCACGAAACGCCTGCTCGCGCTCGGCGCGGGCGACCCGGATGCGGCGACGTCCGTCGTCACGCTCCGGGACCGCGCGGCCTTCCTCGGCGCGGACCGCCTCGCGTTCACGAACCCCGCCTATTCGATCGCGGTGGAGCGGGCGGGCACGCTCATGGGCGCGGGCGGGAGCGCCTGGGAGCCGGCCGTGACGTTCGGCGGGGGCGTGCGGATCGCCGGGACGGAGCCGGGGGCGACGCTCTACGTGCGCGGCGGCGCGCTGGTTGCATTCGGGAACGTCCGGCTCGCGAACATCGCGGGCCTCGTCGTCGAGAACGGGGCGGTGGCCTTCGGGCCGGACTACCCGAACGGGACGGTCCCCGTGACGCTGGCGCCCGGCGCGGAGATCCAGGGCGCGGCGACGGTGGGCGCGCTGACGCTCCAGAGCTCGGACGTGGCGGGCGGGGCGCGCTTCGCGCCCGGCGCGGCGGTCGGCGAGGTCGGGACGCTCGCCTGCGCGTCGGCCCGCGTCGAGGGGTGCGTGACGGGCGTCCTGGACATCGCCTACGCGGAGGGCGTCCTGTCGGCGGACCGCCTGGCCCTCTCGGGCCCCCTGCTGAAGGAGGAGGGCGGGCGGATCGTCTTTCAGATTTCGAGCTTCCCCGTCTCGCTCGACTGGCACGGGTCGGTGCGCCTGCTCTCGGCCCCCAACCTCGGCGAGGCGGGGAGCCTCGGCGTGGACGACGTCGCGATCACGGGCTTCCCGTCCGCCTGGACCGCCATTCGCTCGCCCGGCACGTTCTCCATCGAGACGGAGGGCGACATGAAGCACCTCGTCTGGACGGCCACGGAGGACATCGCGGCGCCCGTCGTGCGCATCATGCCGCTCGGCGACTCGATCACCTACGGCTCGCAGAGCGCGCTCGCCGGCTACCGCGAACCCCTCTACCGGCTGCTCGTGGACGCCGGGTACCGGCCCGACTTCGTGGGGACGCTCCAGACTTCTGCGGGGTCCCCCGTCTCCGACCCCGACCACGAGGGCCATCGCGGCTGGGTCATCGCGCGCGACGGGAACCCCGGGCGCGACGGCCTCTACGAACACGTGGAGACGTGGCTGAACGCGGTCGAGACGCCGCACATCATCCTCCTCCACATCGGCACGAATGACCTGGAGGGCGACGACTTCGCCCACGCGAAGGACCGCCTCGCGCGCCTCGTCGACCGCCTCTCGGCGCTCCGCCCCGCCACGTGGGTCGTCGTGACGACGCTTCTCCCGCGCACGGACGAGGCGGCGTACAATACCGCCATCGACGAACAGTTCAACCCGTTCGTCGAGGAGATCGTGCGCAGCCGCCGCGCACTCGGCCGGCGCGTCGCGTTCCTCGACCTGCACGCCGCCGTCTCGGCGGACCAGCTGGCGGATGGCGTCCACCCGAACGACGCCGGCTACGCGGCGCTCGCGCAGGCCTGGTTTGGCGCAGTCAGGGCGATCATGCCGTCCAACAAGGTCGCCCCCTCCGACGCGCAGACCGAGCTGATCGCGCTCACGGGCGTGAACGGCGGGATGACGACGTCGTGGAACACGCCGCTCCAGTGGAGCGACGGCCGCGCGCCGGCGCCCGGCGGGTTCTACTTCGTGCCGACGAACACGCTGCTGCGCACGCCGGACAACCGTGCGCCGGCGCCCTTCGCCGGGGAGTCGCTCGTCTTCAACGGCGGCAGGGCGAACCTCAAGCACGCGGACAGTTCCACGGCGACGGCCAACTGGGTGCTCTTCGACTGCCGCCTCGCGCACGGGTGCGGCCGGTCGGGCGCCCCGTGGACGATGGGCATCGGCGGCACGGTGGACGTGCGGGGGACGGCCGAGGCGCCGACGGTCCTCACGGGGTCCGGCGCCGTCGGCACCCGCGTGTTCGCCGTCTCCGCCGCGCTGCGCGGGGCCGCCGACGCATATGTGCGCATGGCGCGCACGGAGGGCGAGGGCGATTCGGTCGGCTGCGGCTTCCAGTGCTTCTTCACGGGGGACAACGCCGCCTACCGCGGCCGCTTCGCCGCGACGTCGGAGGGCGGCGAAGTCACGGCATGGCGCCTGGGCTTCGGCTCGTCCGCCGCCCTCGGCGCGCCCGTCGCGGACGGCGCCAAGGTCACGCTGGGCGACGGCATGACGCTCGCCGGCGCGGGGCTTGCGTTCACGAACGGCTACGCGCTCGCGCTGGAGGGCGCGGCGCGCCTGGCGCCGACGGGCGCGGCGGAGATCAGCGGGCGGCGGCCGGGCGAGGGGTTCTACTTCGGGCGGGGCGGCTCGGTGACGGGCACGGGCGCGAGCGTCGTCCGCGTGGCGCCCGGCGCGGCGGTCGCACTGGACGACGTGGCGTTCTCGGGCGTCGAGAAGATCGTCGCCGAGGCGGGGGCCTCCCTGCGCGTCTACCCCGGCTACCGGCAGACGGACCTGCCGATTGAACTGCATGACGCCGCGCTCGTGGACACGTCGGACGGGGTGGGCCCCGTCACGCTGAAGGCGGGCGGCAGCCTCCGGCTGGGCTTCCTGACGATGGAAAGCGCCGTGGGCGCGCTCGGCATGGCGTCCCTGACGGTCGAGGAGGGCGGCTCTCTCGTGCTGAGCGTCGTGAAGCGGGAGGACGGGACGGTCACGAACGACTTCGTGCGCGTCGCGGGCAACGTGGCGAAGCGGACGGCGGGGCCGATCCCGATCGTCTTCGACCGCTATCCGTCCGACACGCCCGCCGGGACGCGCGTGTCGCTTTTCTCGGCGGCGAACCTGGGGAGGGATGTGACGGCGGCGGACTTCACGGTCGCCTGCCACGACGAATTCCTCAACGCCCTCGTGCGGGGGAACTTCGAGGTGGCGGACGTCGGCGGCGTCCCCACGCTCGTCTTCGTGCAGACGAGCGCACCCGTGGTGGACCTGCTGGGCCAGGACGGCAACGGCGCGGACTCCTGGGCGTCGAAGGGGTGGTGGAGCGACGGGGCCGCGCCGCACGCCGCCTGCAACTACCGCGTGGCGGCGGGCAGGCTCCTGCGGCGCTCCGTCCGCAGCGACGGCGAGACGTTCGCCGGGCAGTCGCTTTCGATCACGCGGGGCGGCGACTTCGCGATCAATGGCCTGACGGCGCGCGTGGAGGACCTGCGCCTCTTCTCGGACGGCATCCTCTCCACGCGCAACGACGGCGACGCGAACCGCCTCTGCGGCACGGCGACGGTCTACGCGGCGAAGGGGACGCCGTTCTCCTTCGAGATCGAGAACGGCGGGGCGACGCGCACGCTCAACCTCGAAGCGATGCTGAAGGGGACGGGTGACCTCCGCTTCCGTTACTACCACACGTCAAACGGCACGGCGGAGATGCCGACGACCTTCTACCGCGTGACGGGCGACAACACGGCGTTTACGGGCGGCGTGGAACTCTTCCAGCGCGCCGTCTGCGTGGACTTCGCGGACGAGCGGGCGATGGGCGGCCCGGCGGCGGCGTTCCGTGCGGACCGTCTGCTCTTCACGTCGAACGCGACGCTCCGCTGCAGCGCCTCCTACGTGATGCGCGACCCGACGCGCGGCATCACGTTCGGCGCGGGCGACGCCGCGCAGCAGATGGACGGCGGGCGCATCCGCGTCGAGGAGGGGCAGACGCTCGTCATCTCGAACCTCATTTCGGGCACCACGTCCCTGCGCAAGACGGGGGCTGGAACGCTCGTGCTCTGCTGTCCGACGAATGCGTTCAGCGGTGTCATCCGCAACCAGGACGTCCAGGGCGTGTTGGCCGTCGGCGCGGCGGACGCGGTTGCGCAGGCGTCGCTGCAGGGGTTCGCGGGGGCCATCTGGCGCGTCGATGCGCCGGAGGGCATGACGGTGCGGGCGCTCGACGCGATTCTTCCGAACGGGGACGGCAACGGTGCGCTGGACGTCCGCCCGGGGGCGCTGCCGTCCGCCGCGTCGGGCGCGAAGGTCACGGTGAACCTCGTGCGCTTCAAGGGCGCGACGGCGGCCGACGCCGAGACGGCCCTCGCGCGCGTGCGGCTCGACGCCGCCGCCGCGTTCGGGCGCGGCTGGAAGGTTGAGGTTGTGGCGGAAGAGGTGGCGGATGGCCTGCTCGTCGTCGCGCACGCGCGGCGGATGGGCTCGGCCATCATCTTCCGCTGAGAGCCTACTTGTACGTCGTCGGGTCCCGGTCGGGACCGAACGGCGAGAGCGCGCGCAGGTCCCTGATGATCGGCGGCAGCTTCTCCAGCACGTAGTCGACCTCCTCCATCGTGTTGTAGCGCGAGAGGGAGAAGCGCACCGAGCCGTGGACGGCGATGAAGGGCACGCCCATGGCGCGGATGACGTGGGAGGCAAGGGCAAGGGGTCAGTCCCCCTGTCCCCCCTCGATGCTGTCCCCGATGGCGTTCCCGTGTGCGCGGCGCGCCGAGGACGTCGCGCCCTACCATGTGTGCGCGGCGGGGCCGACCTCCAAAATTAGGTCTGACCTGATTTTGGAGGTCTTCAGAAAATTGACTGCCAAGCATCCGGTGGTGCGACAGATCTCGCTTGAACATTGCGACAGAATTTGTTATATTGTCTCAAATCATTGAACAGAGAAGGACATTGAGATGACGCAGAAATCTGAAATCGTGGCATTTGTCGCTTTTTCTTTTTGTTTTTCGGCTTTTTCGGCTGGATTTGCCCTCTATGAAGGCTCTGCACGAGGAAACGCGCTGGGCGGCGCCGTGATGGGCCGTGCGGTGGACGCCTCGGCGAACTTCTACAACCCCGCGACGCTCACCGACCTGACGGGCACGGTCGTCACGGTCGGCATGACGACGGAGCATCCGACGGCGGACACGTACATCAACGGCCGGCGCGGGCGCAAGATGGATGCAGGCTGCTTCGTGCTTCCGCACGCCTACCTGGCGCAGGAGCTGCCCTACGACTTCGCGTTCGGCCTCGGCTTCGCGCCGGAGTACGGCCTCGGCTCCTGCTATGACCAGAGCTGGCCGCTCGCGTGGGACACGCGCAAGACGACGATCATGGGCCTCACGCTCAACCCGAACCTCGCCTACAAGGTGACGGAGGACTGGTCGGTCGCGGCGGGCTTCCGCCTGATGTACTTCTCGTTCGACCAGTACTCCGACAAGATGGCGGCGCGGGACGGCGAAAACTACGGCACGGTGCGCGACCATCTCAAAGGCGACAACGGGATGCTCGACTGGGGCTGGGAGATCTCGACGAAGTACGACATCACCGAGCGGCTCTCCGCCGGCGTGATGTACAAGTCGTACGTTGATACGAAGGTGAAGGGCTACAACCACACGCGCGTGCGGGGCTACGATGACGCCGCCGTCGCGGCCCAGGTGGACAAGGGCGTCAGGGCGGCCCTGGCGGGCGCGGGGCTGAATCCGGGCATGGGGCCGATCTACCAGCGGTACTACGACCAGTACTACAGCGCGGCCTATCCGGAGGCGGTTGCCCAGGCGCACCGCCAGGTCAGGGACGGCGCGGACAGCGCCGACGGGGCGGCGTCCTGCGCGCTGCGCCTGCCGCAGTCGCTCACGATGGGCCTCAACTACGACGCGACCGACCGGCTCCACCTGGGCGTCGCGGCCGTTTGGACGCAGTGGTCCTGCATCCAGAACCTGCACTTCAACCTGCCCGGCGACAACGACAAGGACGTGCCGCTCAAGTGGAACGACACCTGGCGCATCGGCTTCGGCGCGGCGTACGACCTCACCGAGGCGCTGACGTTCATGGTCTCCTACGTCTGGGACCAGGATCCGTGCAGCAAGTACCACGGCACGACGATGCTGCCGCCCGGCGACCGCCAGATCGGCACCGTCGGCTTCGGCTACAAGCTCGGGCCGTTCGACCTGTCGGTGAGCTACGGGCTTGTGTTCATGGCGGGCGAGTCGCTGGGCGTGAAGGACGACCTCGGCAATGCGTACAAGTTCGAGACGAAGGACGGCCTCTCGCACGCCGTGGCCACGACCGTTTCCTACCAGTTCTGATCCGGCGGGGCGGCGCGCGCGTTTTGACGGTTCGCGGAGGGATTTGCTAGAATGCGGGCCATGCGGCATCTTGTCATGATCGGTGCGCTGTGCGGCCTTGCCTTGGCGGGCCGGGCGGCGACGGGCGTCTCGAAGGGCGAATACCTCGATCTCGTCGAGGCGGCGGTGGGGGCGTACACGCCGGATCACATCCGCGCCTACCACGCGCGGGTGCAGAAGGAGGGCATCCTCGAACACGGCTTCCCGCGGCTCGCCGCGAACCTCGGCGTCCTCGTCGCGCATGGGCGGCGCCCGGCGGACCGCGCCCTCTTCCGCGCGATGATGGACACCTGCTGCGCGCAGATGGCGACGGCCCTGGAGGCCGCGCGGCGGAACGGGAAGCGCGCGCATGGCGTCGGGAACGACTTCTCCGTCAAGGAGATCGTCCTCTGCCTCCTCGCCGTCGAGAAGGCGAAGGTCTACCCTGCGGCGGTGACGGAGGCCTGGCGGGCGGACATCCGCCGGGCCGTCCCCGAGACGACCTACAGCTGCCAGCCGCGCCCGGGCGACCCCGTCGCCCACAACTGGGCCGTCTTCGGCGCCGCGAGCGAGCAGCTGCGCGTCTTCGCGGGGCTTGGCGGATGCGCCGCCTACGTGGAGCGCCACATCTCGGACCAGCTGCGCTTCTTCGACGTGAACGGCATGTACCGCGACCCGCACGAGCCGATGGTGTACGACGCCGTCACGCGCCTCCAGTTCATGACCGCCCTCTCGTATGGCTACGACGGGCCCTCGCGCGCGGCCCTGGAGGAGCGGCTGCTCCGGGCCGCCGAGCCGACGCTCCTCATGCAGGCCGCGACGGGCGAGCTGCCCTACGGCGGGCGGAGCAACCAGTTCCTCCACTGCGAGAGCTTCTACGCGGCGGTGTGCGAATGGTATGCGGCCTGGTTCAAGCGGCGGGGCGACAGGGAGACGGCGGCGCGGTTCCGCCTGGCGGCGCGGCGGGCCGTCGATTCGCTCGGTTACTGGCTGGGCCAGCCGGACTACCGCCACATCAAGAACCGCTTCCCGCTCGCGACGCGCCAGGGGTGCGAGGGCTACGGCTACTTCGACAAGTACATGGTGACGATGGGGTCGTGGGCGTGGCTTGGATGCCTCTTCGCGGACGAGTCGATTCCCGCCGCCGACGAGACGCCCGCCGCGACGGTCTTCCAGACCTCGCCCGCCTTCCACCGCGTGTTCCTGCGGGCGGGCGACTACGGCGTGCAGCTGGACACGGCGTGCGACGCGCCCTACGACGCGAACGGCGTGGGGCGCATCCAGCGGCGCGGCGTGCCGCCGATGCTCGCGCTCTCCGTGCCGTTCCCGGACGGTGCGGCGCGCAAGCCGGGCTATGAGACGGGCCTCACGAACGCGACGCCGCTTGCGGTCCTGCCGGGCTGGAGGACGGCGGAGGGCTGGGCGTATGCCGACGCGGGCCCCTACGCGGTGCGCACGCTCAAGGCGGCGGGCGACCGCGCGCGCGCGGTCGTGGAGGTGGGGCGTGCGGGCCGTCCCCCGCTCGTCTGGGACCTCGACCTCGCCCCGACGGGCCTGACGCTCACGCTCACGGGCGCGCCCGGCGAGGAACTTGCGCTCACGCTGCCGGCCTTCGCCTTCGACGGTGAGACGCACACGGCGATCCGCGCGTCCGCGCACACGCTGGAGGTGGGCTTCGGCGGGTGGACGAGCCGGACGGAGACGACGGGCGAAGTGGTGGACACGAAGCGGCTGTACGGAAACCGCAACGGCTTCTCGCGCCGCTACGAGGCGCGCGGGGCGAGCCCGCTGCGCGTCGTCTCCGCGCTCGTGCCGTTCCGCAGGGACCTTCAGGAGGAGGGGGCGCGATGACCGGACGGCGCAGGTTCCTGGCGGGCGCGGCGGCGTTCGGCGCCCTTGCGGGGCGCGCGGCGGCGGTGCCGCCGGGCCGCCCGGTGAAGTTCCTCTTCATGAGCGACACGCACATCGAGCGCGACTTCTGGGAACACGACCATCCGGTCTACACGTGCTGGAAGCCGGGCAACCACGCCGCGCTCGTGCGGACCTACGCCTTTATCAACGAAGACCCCTTCTGCCGCGACGTCGATTTCGCCTTCTTCTGCGGCGACCAGCTCAACACGGGCTACTCGCGCGCGCAGGCGGAGCTGGACGCGGAACTTGCGATCTGGCGGCGGACGCTTGCGACGCTCGACGTCCACACGCGGTCGCTGGGATGCGACCTGTCGTCCTTCCGCTTCGTCTCGCGTCCGTGGACGTGCCGCGAGAACCTGGGGCGCGGGCAGAAGCCGTTTGACGTGACGCCGCCGCCGCTCACGTCGCGCGCGATTGCGATCCAGGGCAACCACGACACGGGCGTCGCCGACTTCCACCGCGACTGCGCCTTCACGTGCGGCGACACGCGCTTCCTCGCGTTTTTCGCCTCCTACGTGGGGCTGCCGCCGCCACCCGGGAAGAAGTACCACTCGACGGGCGCGATCTCCGACGCAACGCTCGCCTTCCTCGAACGCGAGATGGCGGCTGCGGCGGCCGATCCGGCGATCCGGCACATCGTCCTCTTCTGCCACTGGGCGATCGCGCCGGCGGGGCGCGATTTCGTCCATCCGATCATCGACGCCTGCCCGTCGAACCGGCAGAACGACAACCGCCGCCGGCTGCTTGCGCTGTGCGCGCGCTACGGCTGCGACCTCTTCATCAACGGGCACGAACACAACGATGCGTGGCCCGTCGGGCGCGCGGGGCCGCTCGCGGACGTGAACGGCGGAACGGTGACGTCCGAGAAGGGCGCCTTCGCCGTCGTCGAGATCCATGCGGACCATGCGCGCTTCACGGTCTACGACCGCGCCGTCGCCGAGGAGCGCAACGGCGCGGTTGTCTACACGCGCCTGCCCGCGCGCCGCTTCGTACGCGACGTGCCGCTGCGCCCGCGCGGCTAGCGGCGGCCTCCGCCCGTGCTGGGAGGCCGGGAGGGCCCTGGTGACGGCGAAGGCGCGTCCACGGAGAGCATGCTGGCCGACATGCCCAAGAACGCGCCGCATGGCGCGCTGGACATAAAATAAATTAATTTTGAACATTTTATATTTCCGTGTTGACTTGTGGTGGGGGAAAGTGTTTAATAATGTCAAAAAATGTCAGAGCTAGGCAGACAGAGCGTCGAGATGGCGACCCGGCGGCCCACCGCGTTGATGGGCACGTTCGCGCGTAGCCTCGACCCGAAGAAGCGCCTTACGATTCCGAGCGTGTGGCGCGCGGCTCTGGGGCCTGATCTCGTCTATGTCGTGCCCGATGCGCGGCGGCGGTGCCTGCAGCTCGTCCCCCGCGATGTCATGGAGGCGAAGCTCGCCGCCTATCAGGAGACGGCCCTCGGCGATCCCGAGGTCAACGACGCGCTCGACGCGATCAGCGCCGCGTCGGAGATGGTTGAATTCGACGTGCAGGGGCGCATCCGCATCAACGACGCGCTGCTTGAGTTCGCGCATCTCAAGGGCGCCGTCGTCCTGAAGGGCGGCTTCCGTATGGTCACGATCTGGCCGGAGGAGACCACGCGCGCAGGCATCGAGGAGCGCGTGGCGAAACTGGGCGCCGCCATGGCGAAGCTGAAGTTCTAGGGGGGCGGAATGGGCACGCACATTCCAGTCCTCCTTCGGGAAACGGTAGCCTCCCTTGCGGTCAGGGCCGGCGGCGTCTACGTCGACGGGACGCTCGGGCGCGCGGGCCACGCGGCGGCCGTCCTTGCATGCGCCGGCGCGGGCGCGACGCTCATCGGCATCGACCGGGACGAACAGGCGCTCCGGGAGAGCGCGGAGCGGCTGAAGGCCATCGCCGGCGCGCGGGTGGTGCTTGTCCACGGGCGGCACGGCGACCTCGCGGCGCTCGTGCGGGAACGGGGCTATGATGACGTCGATGGGATCCTGCTTGATCTGGGCGTTTCGAGTCCTCAGCTGGACGAGGCCGGACGCGGCTTCAGCTTCCGGAGCGACGGCCCCCTCGACATGCGCATGGACCGGTCGCGGGGCCTGACGGCCGCCGCGCTCGTCGCGGCGCAGGACGAGGACGCGCTGGCGGCGATGTTCCGCGCGTTGGGCGAGGAGCCGCAGGCGCGGCGGATCGCGCGGGCCCTCGTGCGCGCGCGGGCGAAGGCGCCGCTTACGACGACGGGCCAGCTCGCGGACCTCGTGGAGCGGACGGTGGGGCGCCGCGGGGCGCACCACCCCGCCACGCGCGTCTTCCAGGCGCTGCGCATGGAGGTCAACGACGAGGTGGGCGAGCTGGAGCGGGCGCTCGCGGGCGGGCTCGGCCTGCTGAAGCCGGGCGGCC
Organism: uncultured Kiritimatiellota bacterium; assembly: GCA_934643865.1. Taxonomy (GTDB): domain Bacteria; phylum Verrucomicrobiota; class Kiritimatiellia; order RFP12; family UBA1067; genus RUG572. The sequence continues at coordinate 5,611 of CAKUCX010000027.1, read as the reverse complement.
GCTTCGCGGTCATCACCTTCGAGAGCATCACGGACCGGATCGTGAAGCGGTTCTTCGCCGCACACGCCGGAAAGACGATTTCGCTGCAGCAGGGCGGCGCGCGCTGGGAAGGGGAATGCCCGCGCGTGAAGCTCGTGACGCGCCATGCGGTCACGGCGACGGACGAGGAGACGGGGCTGAATCCACGGGCGCGCAGCGCGAAGCTGCGCACGGCGGAAAGGATGTGACATGAGAAGGAACAGGAACAGAAAAGTCAAGAAGAACGCCGTTCTCAAGTCGGGCACGATGGGCATCGTCTCGCTCATCGTCTCGGCGCTCATCATGGCGATGATCTACTATGTTCTCGACTCGCGCTGCAATCTCATCCAGCGCGACATCGGGAAGATCGAGCGGCGCTACGCGCAGCTGGAGGCCGCGTGCGTGCGCGAGACGGCGCGCTGGGACGAACTCAAGGTGACGGAGCGCCTAGACGAGAAGCTCAGCCGCTTCGGGCTGGAGATGCGCTACCCGCGCCAGGACCAGATCGTGCGGATGACCGCCGACGGCCGTCCGTCCGCCGGGCAGATCTCCGTCGCGCGCGCCGCCTCGCGCATGAAGGCCGCCGAGATGGCGTACAATGCCGCCTCTTCCGCGCTGCCGGGCACGCCGCGCGCGGTGGGAAAGAAGAAGTCCGTGCGCCGCTGAGGGAGGTGCGGGCATGGCGCTGTCCGGCCGGAACGAAATCGCGCGGTTCGTCCTGCCGCTCGCCGGGCTGGGCGTCGCCGCAGCGGGCCTCGCGGTGCGGCTCGTCTACCTGCATCTCGACCTCGTCGCGAAGAAGCCGCCCGCCCCCAACTACATCTTCACCCGCTACCTGCAGGGGCAGCGCGGATCGATCATCGCCGCGAGCGGCGTCACGTTCGCGAAGACGACGCCCGTCTGGGAGTATCGCCTTGACGCCGTCGTGGCGGGAAAGGATCCCGTCAACCCCAAGAAGCCGATTGAGCCCTGGCGGCGGATGGAGAAGATCAAGACGGTCGCGGCGTGCCTGAACCTGCCGCTCGTCGCCGTCATGGACGCCTACGCGCAGACGAACCGGCGCTACCAGTACCTCGCCACGAGCGACGACCAGGGGGCGCACGACGTCCTGGCGGACCCGGCCAACCACTTCCGCGAACTCGCCATCCAGGAAAAGCAGGTGCGCGTCTATCCGCAGGGCCGCCGCCTCTCGCACGTCCTCGGCTTCGTGAGCAAGGACCCCACAAACGCCGTGGGCGGCGCCGGCCTCGAACTGCGCTACGAACGGTATCTCAAGGGCACGCCCGGACAGGTCCACGGCGCGAAGGACGCCGTCGGGCGCGAGGAGCGCAGCCGCCGCGACCTCGACATCGACGCGCGCCCGGGCTGCGACGTCTACCTGACGATCGACCACAACGTGCAGTTCGAGACGGAGAAGGCGCTCCGCGAGGGTCTTGCGCGGCACCGCGCGGCGCGCGCCTGGGCGATCGTCCTCGCCGTGAAGACGGGCGCCATCCTCGCAATGGCCTCGCTGCCGGACTACGAGCCCGAGCAGTTCAACAAGTCGCCCGACGACGCCAGGGTCAACCGCGCCATTTCGGAAAGCTACGAGCCCGGCAGCGTCATGAAGACGATCACCGCGTGCGCCGCGATGAACGAGGGGATGCTGGGCCCCGACTCCCAGATCAGCACGGCGCGGGACGATCCGAACTACTACCGCCTGCCCGGCGACGCGGGCCACCGCTGGGAGGCGACGATCAGCCTCCGCGACGCGCTCGTCCACTCCTCGAACATCGTCTTCGGCAAGCTCGGCTGCGACCTCGGCCCCCGCCGCCTCTGGGAGTACATGATCGCCTTCGGCTTCGGGCGCAAGACGGGCGTGGAGCTGCCGGGCGAGGAGACGGGCATCGTCCCGAACTGGCGGCAGTGGGACAAGGTGAAGTGGTCGCGCGCGCCCATCGGCCAGGGCGTCGCCGTCACGGCGCTCCAGCTCGCCGCGGCCTACGCGGCCATCGGCAACGACGGCGAGCTGCTGCGGCCCTACCTCGTCGAGAAAGTCGTGCAGGCCGACGGCGAGGAGATCTACCGCCACCACCGCGACGTCGTGGGGCGGCCCATCGCGGCGTCCGTCGCGCGCACGGTGCGCGAGATGATGATCGGCGTCGCGAAGAAGGGCGGCACCGCCCGGCGCGCCGCCGTGCCCGGCTACACCGTTGCGGGCAAGACGGGGACGGCGCAGATGAAGGAGGGGCGCGGCTACTCGTCGACGGACTACAACGCCTCGTTCATCGGCATCGTCCCGGCGACGAGGCCCGAGATCGTCATCCTCGTCACCTACCAGAAGCCGCTCCACTGCCGCAGCCGCGCGACGTCGGAGGCGACGGGCGTGCCGCTGTTCAACCACCAGGGCGGCCTCTGCGCCGCGCCGACCTTCCGCGAAATCGCCTCGGTCGTGCTGCGCTACCTGGAGATCGAGCCGGACGTTCCGGACGAGGTGCCGGAGGAGGAAGAGGAGGATCTATGAGGATTTTCGGCATCACGGGGACGAACGGCAAGACGACGACGGCGTGGATCCTGCGGGCGTTCCTCGGCGGCGGCGGGCTCGTCACCACCGTCGAGGTGGACACGGGCACGCGCCGCTTCTCCTCGGGCTACACGACGCCGCCCCTGAAGGCCCTGAAGGAGATCTTCGCCGAGATGGAGGCGAACGGCCTCGCGGACTGCGTGATGGAGGTGTCGAGCCACGCGATCCACCAGCGCCGCACGGGCGACACGGTCTTCGCGGGCTGCGCCTTCACGAACCTCACCGAAGACCATCTGGACTACCACAAGACGATGGAGGCGTACTTCGAGGCGAAGGCCGATCTCTTCCGCCGCCTCGCGGAGACGAACCCCGGCGCGCCGGCGGCGATCTGCGTGGACGGCCCCTACGGGCGGCGCCTCGCCGCGCTGTGCCGCGCGCTGCCGCTCACGACGATCCCCTGCGGGTTCGCCGCGTCGGATCCGGCGCTCGTCGCGGAGGTCGAGGCGCGCTGCCCGCTCGTCGGCCGCTACAACGTGCAGAACGTCCTCCTCGCCGCCGCGCTCGCCGAGGGCGCGGGCGTTCCGCGCGACGTGATCCGCGCGAAGATCCCCGCGCTCACGCCGCGCTGGGGGCGCCTGGAGCGCGTGAAGACGCGGAGCGCGGCGGAGGTGTTCGTGGACTACGCGCACACGGACGACGCGCTCGCGAACGTCCTTTCGACCGTGCGGGAATTCGCGAAGGGGAAGGTGTGGGCGGTGTTCGGCGCGGGCGGCGACCGCGACACGCGCAAGCGTCCGCTCATGGGCGCGGCGGCGGCGCGCTTCGCGGACCATCTCGTCGTCACGAGCGACAACCCGCGCAGCGAGGACCCCGGCGCCATCATCGGCCAGATCGTCGCGGGCATCCCCTCCGGCGCGGATGTCGTCGTCGAGCCCGACCGGCGCACGGCGATCCACCTCGCGCTGGCGCGGGCGGCGCCGGGCGACGTGGTGGTCGTCTGCGGAAAGGGGCACGAGACGACGCAGACCATCGGGAGCCGGGTCCTCCACTTCGACGATCGGGAAACATGCGCGGCGTTCTGACAGGTCTGCTGCTGGCGGTTCTGCTGGCGGGGTGCGAGACGGCGACGACGCCCTGGGTGCGGGGGACGGTCACGCCGGGCCTGCCACGGCGCACCGAAAAGTTCCCGTCCGACGTGGCGTTCTGCGTCGCGAAGACGGAGAAGCGCGTGAAGGCGGCGTTCGAGGCGGCGCTGCGGGCGCGCGGTTTCGAGGTCGTGGAGACGGAGGAGGCGTGCGACGTGATCGTCAGGGTGCAGGTCGGCGCCTGGGAGTTCAACGACGTGGGCTTCGGCGGGCGCGGCACGCGCGACGACATGGAGCTTGCCGTCTCGCTCGTCGACCGGCGCCGCCGGCGCGTCCTCGGGCGGGCGAACATCTCCCTGCGGTCGGATTTCAGGATCATCGGGAAGTACGTCGATGGGCTTTAGGCTCAAGCTGGACGTTGCGGCGTGGCGGGCGACGGCGGAGACGCCGAAGCCGGACGTCTTCTTCGTGCCGCCGCTGGAACGGCGGCGCCTGACGGGCGTCGAACGGGCGGCGCTCGGCGTGGCCTGGCGGGTGCGTCCGGCGGACGACGTGCCGGTCGTCTTCGCCTCGCGCTGGGGCGAAATCGGCGTGACGGCGAAGCTGATGCGGCAGTTCCACGCGGAGGGCGAGATGTCCCCGGCCGGTTTCTCCGCCTCGGTCCACAACGCCGCGCCGGGGGTCTTTTCGCTCCTTACGAAGAACCATGCGCCCTACACGGCGATTGCGGCGCGCGACCGGTCGCTGGAGGCGGGGCTCCTGGAGGCGCTGGCCCTGCGCGCCCCGGCCGTGTTCGTCTATGCGGAGGAGGCGACGCCCGACCTCTACGCCGACGCCTTCCCGGATCCCCAGGCGGGATGCGCGGTCGCGCTGCGCCTGACGCCGTGCGCGGACGGGGAGGTCGAGGCGGCGTTTCGCCATGCGGCGATGCCGCCGGCCGGCGTGGAGGCGCTCGTCGATTTCCTGGAAGGGCGGCGCGCGGTGTTCGCCACGTCGGACGTCGTCCTGGCGTACACGGAGCCGTCCCGATGAAGGGGCCGCTTTGGAAACGGCTGCCGCGCAGTCTCCTCGGAGGCTGCTTCTTCGCGTGCTACGGCCTCGGGGGCCTCGCGATCGGGGGCCTCCTCTTCCCCCCGCTCGCGTTCGTCGGCGCGCGTCGCGCGATGCGGGCGCTCGTGCGCGCGAGCTGGCGGCTTTTCGTGTGGGGCGGACGGTGGACGGGACTTTTCCGCATCGTAATCTCACCCGCCGACCGTGCCCGCCTCGCGACCGCGCGCGGGTGCGTCGTCGTGGCGAACCATCCGACGCTCCTCGACGTCGTGGTCCTCATGGCGCTTCTGCCGGACGCGACGGCGGTCGCGAAGGCCGCCGCGCGCGGCAACGTCTTCCATTCGCGCATCGTGCGGGGGATGTTCCTCGTGAACGACGATCCGCTGCGCGTCCTGGAGGAGGCGAAGAAGGTCCTCGCGCAGGGCGTGGATCTCGTCGTCTTCCCGCAGGGGACGCGCGTCCCTGCGGGCGCGCCGCGCCGTCCGCTCCGCCGGGGTGCCGCGCAGATCGCGCTCCACGTCGGCGCGCCGATCCTGCCCGTCCGGATCGCGTGCAACCCGCCCGTCCTCGCGAAGGGGCAACCCTGGTACGACCTCGCGGACCGCACGATCGTCTGGACCCTGCGCGTCGGCGAGCCGATTCCCGTCCCGGCGGACGCAGCAAGCTGCGTCCCTCCCGCCGTCCCTGCAACGGGAACCCACGCCGCCGCCGTCGCCCTCACGGAAACGATCCGCATGCGGTTGGGGCTGTAGGGAGGCGCGTCCGTGGATTCGGCACGGAGGTTTTTACGAACCGGGCTGCACGCATTTCGGCAACGTTCCGTCTGATTTTATCGAGGCGTTTCCCAAAAAGTATGATAACGGCGCGGTCGGGCCGCGCGTTGCGCGCGAAAGTAAACGCACCATCGCGAAAGTAAACGTACCAGTTCTGCCTGACTTTTGACAATGCGTCGCAA
>CAKUCX010000026.1 GCA_934643865.1 uncultured Kiritimatiellota bacterium | reverse complement strand
CGATGTCGTCCCCGTGTGCGCGGCGCGCCGGGGACGTCGCGCCCTACCATGGGCGCCATGGTGCGTGTGCATGGGTGTGGGCATGGCGTGCATGGTGCATGATGGTAGGGGCCGACGTCCCCGGCGGCCCGCGTGCCTGTGTCGTTCCCGATGTCGTCCCCGTGGGCGCGGCGCGCCGGGGACGTCGCGCCCTACCATGGGCGCGCCAACTTTGAAAGAAAATCTCTGTGTCTCCGTGTTGACCGGCCGGAGGGCGCGGGCCCTTCGCGCGCCGGGCCTGTGCCGCCGTGCCTGTAGCGGGAGGCTCGGAAATATCCCCCCAGTGTCTCTTGTGGTCGGGCGAGAAATCGGGATAAGGTGCCCCGAGAAAATCGAAAAAATCGGGATAAGGATGGCCTGTGCGGGGTTGCGGCGCGGGACGGCTTTTGCTAGACTGGCGACAGAGGCGAAAGTGAGGCGTCGGGACATGGGCACGAACGCACCCGTTGCGCGGGGAACGTCGTCGGCCGGGGATCAAAATCGGAATCGAAAAGGAGCGTGTGCGATGCGAATGGACACATTGGCGAAGTTTGGAAGCGCATGTGCGGCGATGCTGCTGCCCGTGCTTGTCGAGGCGGCGCAGAACGGCGCGGTGGACGCGGAGACGGGCGCGTATGTCGTCACGGTCGAGGGGGCCGACGTCACCCTGAGCGCGGAGGACGCGGCGGCGCTCGGGACGGGCGTCGATCTCGTCAAGCGTGGCGCGGGGCGGCTCGTCATCGCGACGAACCTCAAGGCGCAGGGCTGGGCGGGCGAACTGCGGGTTGAAGAGGGCTATCTGCGCGCACGGGAAGTCGGGGCGCTCGGCACGGCTGCGAAGGGCACGGTCGTCTCGGACGGTGCGACCTTCGAGGTGGACGGGTCTGCCGTGGGGGCGGACACGTCCGGGTTCGTTTCGGGCGAGCCGTTCACGATCACCGGGCGGGGCATGAAGGAGGGGGACGAGGAGATGGGCGTCATCCGCAATGTCGCGAACAGCCAGTACCCCGGCATCAGTCCGGTGACGATGCGCGGCGACTGCCTCTACACGGGCGTCGAGGCGAACGGCCGCCTCGATGTCCGAGCGGGCACCCTCGACATGAACGGCCATACGCTCACGGTGCGCGGCTACTTCGCCCTGACGTCGGCGGCCCTCGCGCATCCGGGGCACATCGCCGTCGAGTCGGGGAACCTCTGTCTGGAGGGCGGGCTTACCTTCAACGGCGGCGCGGAGAACCGCCTGACGGTCGCCTCCGGCGCGCGCGTCATCCTCCAGGGGGCGAAGGGGGACTTCCCCTGGACGCTCGTGCTGCGGGACGGGGCGAAGGTCGAACGGCTGACGTACGGGTCGGATGAGGCGGGCCGGAACGTCTGGGCCGGCCCGGTGGAACTCTTCTCGGGCCAGGCGACGCTGGTTTCGTCCGAGACCAAGCTCCCGCCGCTGACCTTCACCGGGAGCATCACGGGCGCGGGTGGCCTCAACGTGACGTCCACGGGGAACGGCGTGGTGCGGCTCATGGGCGCGGCGAATACGTTCACGGGTGGCCTCACCGTGAGCGGCAACGGGGACGTCTGGCTGGGAAGCCCCGGGGCGCTCCCCCACGGCGAAGGGGCGGGCGACATCCGGCTGGCCCATAAGGACGCCCGTCTGCTCGCCCGCGCCCGCGACGACGCGGGGACGGTGGAGACGGGGTGGAGCGTGGCGGAATACCGGGCGCTGGCGGACAAGGTGCAGGTGGTGAAAGAGGGCGCGGCGGCCCTGCTGTGGAACGCGGCGGGGGAGACGACGACCTTCGGCGAGGCGGTTTCGACGGACGGAGCTTTCGGCCACGCCGGCGCCGGCACGCTGAGGCTGGGCGGCGATTGGGCGACGGGCGACCTGATGAACCTCGGCGGGAACCTCGACGTGGCCGAGGGGGTGCAGCTGCACCTGCGGTTCCTCGACCTCGCGGGCGGCACGATGACGGTTCCCGGCGGCGCGCTCGTCTACTGTCACACGAACGCCTACATGGGATGCGCGTGGCCCGAGACGGCGAAGCTCGTCGTCGAGAGCGGCGGCTGCTTCATGACGTCGAACGAGAGCCCCGCGCGCGTCTATTCGATGGACATGGGGCATCCCCGGTACCGAAGGGACGCTTCCTACCGTGCCGTCCTCGAACTGCAGGACGGCGCCTCGATGACGGGGCGCATCTGCGTGGGCTCCGGCATGGGGCGGACGGACGCGGCGGCGCTCTACATCCGCGACGGGGCCCGCTTCCGCAGCGGCGGCACCGGGGGCGGCAGCGACATGAACATCGGGAACGACGGCAACGGCTACGTGGAGATGGCGGGGTGGATGCAGATGCCCGGCTGGACGGTCATCGGCGGCGGTGGCAACGGGCGCGGCGTGTGGGTGCAGAAGGGCGGCGAGGCGGCCAACACCAGCGACACGTTCGCCATCGGCTCAGGTGGAGGGCGCGGCGAGGCCTACTTCTCGGGCGGGACGTTCACGGCGGACAGGGCCATCCAGGTCGGGCGCGGCGCGTGGAACTGGAAGGCCTTCGGGGCGCATGCGGCGCTGACGGCGACGGACGCCGCGAACGTCGCCTGCAAGGGGGGCATCGACCTTGCGATGCAGTCGAACAGCGTGGCCGCGCTCAACCTCAACGGCGGCATCCTGCAGACGAAGTATATCCGGAAGATGGCGCAGGTCATGCCGCTCCACTCCGGGCCGAAGGACGCCGAGGGGAACTCTGTTGCCGTGCCGTTCGAGGACAACACGGCCTTCGTGAACTTCAACGGCGGCACGCTCAAGGTGCTTCAGTCCGGCACGCTCTTCAAGCAGACGGCCGCCGACGCCGCGCGCCCGGTCGACGCGGTGTACGTCTATCCGGGCGGGGCCGTCTTCGACACGGGGGGGGGGTACGACTGCACGATCGACGTGCCGCTCGTCGCGCCCACTGGACAGGGCGTCGCGTCGATCCCGCTGCCGGAGCCCTGCACCGTGCCGGGGAACTACATCGGTTCGCCCTACGTCACGATCTCCGGCGACGGGACGAACGCCTGGGCGCACGCGGTCTTCGATTCCGAGCGCGGCGTCGTGACGGGCATCGAGGTGACGTGCCCGGGCGTGGACTACACGTGGGCCAAGGCGACGCTTGCGCGCGGCGGCTGGACGAACGAAATCGTGCTGGCGGACCTGCCGCTGGCGGCGAACGCCTCCGGCGGCCTCGTGAAGAAGGGCGCGGGGCGGCTCGTCCTGAACGCCGCGAACACCTTTGCGGGGCCCGTGGAGGTGGCGGGCGGCACGCTCATCGCGGGGAACGACCGCGCGCTGCCGGCGGGCTGCGCGCTCGCGCTGACGGGCGGCACGTTCGACGGCGGCGGGAGGACGTACACGTTCGGCGCGGTCACGGCGACGAGCGGCGGCGTCGCGAACGTGTCGGGTGCGTTCACGGCGGCGTCGTTCACCAAGACGGGCCCGGGCGTCTTCGACCTAGAGCCGTTCCTTGACAGCGCGAAGCCAATCGAGGTGCGGGAGGGCACGCTCCGCCTGCCGCAGGTCGGCCCGGGCCTCTGGGAGGCCGCGCACGCCCACGCGACGACGGAGGAGCGCGGGGCGGAGTTCAGGGCGCGGCCCGTCTTCAAGGAGGCCGTCTCGACCTCGCTCGTCTATCTCTACACGAACGGCGTGAACGAGACCTCCCTTTGGAAGGACCACATGAACGTGTTCTACTCCGGCTACATCTGGAACACGAACGCGACGGCGCAGACGTGGACGTTCGCGGGCCTCATCGACGACGGCATCACGCTCGTCATCGACGAGACGGAGGTCTTCGCGGGTCGCTGGGCGACGCCGACGGCCGGCCGCATCACGGTCGCGCCCGGCCCCCACCGCTTCTACGTGGCGGCGTACAACGGAACGGGCGGCGCGGGCGCGTCCGCGTCCGGCGCGTGGCCGGCGTGGCGCGGCCTCGTCTGGAATCCGACGGACGAGCCCGTCAACGCGGACGGCACGGCCTCCACGAACATCGCCAACTATGTAGACCTCGTCGACGCCGCGCACGGTGCGGTGTTCTCGCTGACGCGCGACGGCTATGAGCCTGCGGCGCCGCGCGAGCTGGAGATCGCGGTCGCGGCGGGTGCGAAGGTGATCGTCGGCGACGGCGCGTATGCGTTTACGACGTATCGCGGCCTCGGCGACATCGCGGGCTCGACGTCGATCCGGATGTGGATCCTCGACGGGGCCGAGATCGCCGCCGGCAAGGTGATGCACGTGACGGGCGACCTCGCCTTCCCCGAGGGGGCGTCCTTCGCGTTCGAGCGGGCCGACCGCCTTCCGACGACGGGCGCGGCGATGACGATCGCGACGGTGGACGGGACGGTGGCGGGTGCGCTGCCCGCCATCCACGTGCCCGGCAGTGGCACCTGGCGCGTCTTCGCGCGCGGCCACGAACTGAAGCTCGGCCTCCAGAAGGGGACGATGCTGATTCTGCGCTAGCGGGGGCGAATGGGATCGTCTTGGAGCAAGGAGGTCGTCTCATGAAAAAGGTTCTTAAAAACGCTCTTCTCGTTGCCTTCACGGCCGGCCTCGCGTGCGCGGCGGGGGCGGTGACGAAATTCGAGGCGGCGGAGTCCGTCTGGCCGGCGGGGCTCGCGGAGGAGATGAACACGCTCATCGCGTTCCGCGCGCCCTTCGAGCTGAAGGTGGGGGAGAGGCCCGTCCTGAAGATGGTCGCGTGGTACTCCTATCGGGTGACGCTGAACGGCGCGTTCGTGGGGTTTGGCCCGGCGCGCGGACCGAAGGGGTTCTTCCGGCCCGACGAATGGGACCTCTCCAAGGCCGCGAAGCCGGGGCGCAACGAGCTGTGCGTCGAGGTGGCGGGGTACAACGTGCCGAACTTCTACCTGATGGAACAGCCGCCGTTCTTCAAGGCGGAGGTGGTGTGCGGCGGGGATGTGCGCGCCGCCACGAAGCGGACGGGCGGGGCCTTCGCCGCCACGCGCCAGCCGCGCGTCCAGAAGGTGCCGCGCTATTCCTTCCAGCGCACGTTCGCGGAGGCGTACCGCCTGCCCGCGCCCGCGCACCCGCCCGCCCTCGCGCTCGCCGCCGCGCCGGAGCCGGCGCTTATCGAGCGCCGGGCGCCGTACCCGGACTTCGAGGTGAACCCGCGCATGGCGCCCGTCTCGTTCGCGAACGTCCGCTACGACGAGACGGCGCCCGTCCACGCCGACCGCGCACTCACGCTGCCGGGGACGTCGCCGACCTTCAAGGGCTTCCCGCTCGCGGATCTCGAACTGAACGTCACCTACCTCGCCCAGCGCCTCGTCTGCTCAGACCGCCGTCCGGCGACGGACGCCGAGAAGGCATCCGCGTCGTTCGCGCTTGCGGCGGGCGCGTCGATGGTCTTCGACAACGGCCTCAACGACACGGGCTTCCCGGGCCTGCGCGTGGAGGTGAAGAAGCCCGGGCGGCTCGTTCTCCAGTTTGACGAGGTGCTGTCCGCGAACGGCGAGGCGCGCGGCATCCGCCGCTACAAGGACTGCTGCAACGCGCTCGTGTGGGACTTCGCGGCGCCGGGCGTCTACGAGGTGGACGCCTTCGAGCCCTACACGATGCGCTACGTGGAGCTGGACGTCGTCTCGGGCGAGATGACCGTCTCCGCGCCGCGTTTCCGCAGCTACAAGAACCCGACGGCGAAACGCGCCCGTTTCCGCGCGAGCGACCCCGCGCTCGTCGCGGTCTTCGACGCGGCGAACGAGACCTTCCGCCAGAACGCGGTGGACGTGTTCATGGACTGCCCGAGCCGCGAGCGCGCGGGCTGGAACTGCGACGCCTACTTCACGGCCCCCGCCTCCACGCTCCTGACGGGCGACTTCGCGCTGGAGCGCGTCTTCGAGGAGAACCTGGCGCTGCCGCCCGCGTTCGACGACATCGCGCCCGGGGCGCTGCCGATGTGCTATCCCTCCGACCACCGCGACCGCACCCACATCCCGAACTGGGGCATGTGGTTTGTCCTTGAGACGGAGGAGTATCTGCGGCGCACGGGCGACCGCACCCTTGTTGACGCCTTGCGCCCGCGTCTGGAGAAGTTCGTGGCGTTCCTCTGGAAGTACCGCAACGCGGACGGCCTGCTCGAACGCCTGCCGAGCTGGGTGTTCGTGGAGTGGAGCCGCGCGAACAAGCTCGTGCAGGACGTGAACTACCCCTCGAACATGACGTGGGCCGACACGCTCGACGCGATGGACCGCCTCTACGGGCGGCCGGACTTCGCCGCCGAGGCGGCGCGCGTGCGGGCGGAGGTGCGCCGCCAGAGCTGGACGGGCACGTGGTTCTGCGACAACGCCGTCCGCCAGAAGGACGGTTCGCTCAAGCTTTCGGGCGAATGCACGGAGACGTGCCAGTACTACGCCTTCTTCCACCGGGTCGCGACGCCCGAGACGCATCCCGCGCTCTGGAAGACGCTGCTTGCGGACTTCGGCCCGAAGCGCTACGACCCGTCGGACAGGAAGAAGATGCTCAAGCACCCCGAGATCTGGCCCTCCAACGCCTTCATCGGCAACTACCTGCGCCTGAAGCTGCTGGAGCGCGCGGGGCGCGGGCGGCAGATCCTCGACGAGACGAAGGGCTACTTCACGTACATGGCGGAGCGGACGGGGACGCTGTGGGAGAACGATACGACGAGCGCGAGCTGCAACCACGGCTTCGCCTCGTATGCGGCGGTGCTGCTCGTCCACAGCGTCCTCGGCGTGGAGGTGGACCACCTGAAGAAGACCGTGACGGTGCGCCCGACGGACGTCGATCTCGACTTCTGCGGCGTCACGCTGCCCGTCCCCGGCGGCGAAATCGCGTACGACTGGGTGAAGAAGGGCGGACGCCGGGAGGAGACGTTCGCGGCCCCGCCCGGCTGGCGGCTCGTCCATGCCTCGAAGGCCTGGCGTCCGTCCGAAAGGTGGATCGGCGTCAACCTGCCGTATTGTCTCTACCATAAGGAAGTCCGAAAAGAGGCGCGCTACAACGAAGAGGACTTCCGCTTTGCGGCGGAATTGGGATTCAACTTCATCCGGCTCCCACTTGACTATCGGTGCTGGATCAAGGACGGAGACTGGAACGAGATTGACGACTCCGCCTTGGATCCGCTAAACGAGGCGCTTGCGTGGGGTCGGAAATACGGGCTACACGTGCAGTTCTGCTTTCACCGTGCGCCCGGCTATTCCGTGAACCGATGGCCGAAGGAGACGCGCAACCTTTTCCGGGAGAAGGATGTCTTGGACGTCTGTGCGCGCCACTGGCGCCATTTTGCCCGACGGTGGCGTGGCATCCCGAACGAACGCCTGTCATTTAACCTCTTCAACGAGTCGCCTGTGGATCCCAAACTGGCGGAAGTCGAGCGATATCTGATCCGGGCGATCCACGCGGAAGATCCGTTCAGGTTCATTGTCGCCGACGGTTCCGCTTGCGGTGAGCACCCCGTGGCGGAACTTGAATCCGAACAGGCGTTGGTCGGCCAGGCGACGCGCGGCTATTCCCCGATGTCGATCTCGCATTGCGGCGTTTCCTGGATGGGGGAGGTCGGCAAGGGCCTTCCGCCGCGCTGGCCGATGCATGAGTTCGCAAGCCCACTTTACGGCCTCTCCAAGGCGGCGTGGCGCATGCCGCTGCGCATCCAGGAGGCGCCGGCCGGACGCTGGGAGCTTCTGCTGGGACAAGTCTCGTCCAAGAATCGGCTGACGGTGACGGCGGACGGGCTTCGGGTGGCCGAGTGGCAGCTGGACCCGGCGACGAACAGCAGCGACTGGGCGGAAGCCGCCTACAGTCCGAAGTGGAAGCGCGTCACGGCGACGCCAATCGCGCCGTTTCGCTTCGATCTCGCCCGCCCCGTGCGCGAACTTGCCGTTGAGGTCGCCGAGGGGGATTGGGTGCAGGTTCGGCGAATCGCCGTCACGGCGGCGACGCGGACGGCTTCGCTGCAGTCGAAGCCGATCTGGGGCAAGCGGGTCAATGTGCGTCCATTTGTTTTCAGGGGGTGGAACGAGGAGATCCCCTTCGCGGAGGAGGGGATGCCGCTGTCGGGCGACGCATGGCTAGAAAGTCAGGTCTTTTCCGAATGGATCGCCTGCGCGGCGCGCGGGAACTTCGTGATGGTCGGCGAGTGCGGCGCTTCGGGCGGTGCGCCTTACGACGTCTATCTTCGCTGGATGGAGGATCAGCTGAAAGTCTACGAGCGGAACGGGTTCGGCTTCGCTTTTTGGACGCTGCGCGGCCCGTATGGCGTCCTCGACACGGGGCGGAAAGGTGCAGAGACGATCGACTTCCATGGGCACCGGCTCGACAAGGGGATTATGGACCTCGTCAGGAAATACAAGTAAGAGGAAGATCGCCAGCGGGCCGGAGAGGTGGCGCTCTTCGCCGACGACGCGAAGCCGTTCCGCTTCGCGGATGTCGTCCACAATGCCTGGCGTTTCTACGATTGGACGGATTTATGCAAAAATCTTTCCAACCGCCATTGACGGCGCGCGGAAGTTATGGCATACTACGTCCTCGTTGCACCCGTGGTGAAATTGGCATACACGCAAGATTCAGGTTCTTGTGCCGCAAGGTGTGTGGGTTCGACTCCCACCGGGTGCACCAAGTGAATGTGGCCCCTTCGTCTATCGGCTAGGACATATGGTTCTCATCCATGTAAGAGCGGTTCGACTCCGCTAGGGGCTGCCAATCGGGGCGGGAAATGAAGGTGTTCGGCAAGGTTCTCCTGCGTGTTTTCGCGTCTGCCCTCCTCGTCGGCCTCCTCGCCCTCTTTTTGGCGCTCTGCGCGCTCGTGTGCTTTGAGCAGCCGGTTCCCCGCGCCCTCCTGGACCGCGTCCTGGCCCGCCTGTCCACGGCGGACTACCTGGTGCGCGCCGATGCCGCGACGTTCCGCTTCCCCAGGCGGCTGTGCGTCCGGAACCTGCGCGTCCTCGACCGGGGGCGGCACTACGGCCCGAAGACGGGGCCCGCCGTGACGGTGATGTCGGCGTCGCAGGTGGACATCGCGCTCGACCTGCGGCGGCTGCCGTGGTCGCGCGCGACGATCCTGCGGGGCGTCACGCTCGTGGACTTCCGCTATCCGCGTCTGCCGATGGGGTACTACATCCCCGATTCGATCGAGTTCCCCGGGCAGCCGGACTTCCGGGAGGTGGACGAGCCGCTGAAGCTCGACCTCCCCGAGCTGCGCCCGTTCCGGGTGCGGCTCGTCCGGCCCGAGATCCTCGGCATTGCCTCGCCGCTCGTCGAGATCCCGTTTGTGGAGGTCACGCGCGACGGCCTCCGCGTGCGGGAGGCGTCCCTCCGCTGGCCCGATACGGACGTGCCGATGACCGTCGCGGGGCATGTCACGCTCGACCTGAACGACCAGTGGCTGCACGGCGTCGTCGGCGGCCAGGCGCGCCAGCACAACATCCGTCCGCTCCTCGTCGCGCTCGACATCACGAACGCCTACCAATTCATCGACGCCTTCACGAAGGTGGAGAAGCCCGTCGACGTCACCTGCACCTTCGACGTCAACCTCCGCAACAACGACCTCCGCATCCTCCTCGACCTCCATCCCCAGGGCGGCCGCCACCACGGCGTGCCGCTGAAGCGCGTGGACGGCAAGGTGGACATCCGCGTCTTCGTGCGCGACACGTACCAGAACGCGCGCGTCACCGTGGGGCCGCTCGCGGGCGCGCTTGCGGACGGCTCGGCCGTGGAGGGGACGCTCGTCTACGAGAACACGAACGACGTCGGCTTCGTGGACTTCGACGTGGGGACGCGCGCGCCGCTCAGGGACGTCCTGGCCATCGCGGACGTGATGAACGACGGCACGCTCGACGGCCTCGCCGTCACGAACGGCGTCCCGACGGTGACGCTCCGGGGGCGCCTCGCGGTCGATCCGGCCCACGCCGCGCAGAACGACCTCCGCGGCACGCTCGCGTTCGCGCAGGGGAGCCTCTTCGGCGTCCCCCTGCGCGACGCCTCGGCGGCGTTCTGCGTGGAGGGGACGACCGTCACGTTCACGAACGCCGCCGCGCGCGGGCCGCAGGGCGGGCGCGTGGCGGGCGGGGGCGTGATCGCCGTGCCGGAGTCGCGCCGGGACCTCGCGACGTTCGGAATCGACCTCACCGGCGAGTCGCTCGCCCTCTCCGACCTCGCGCAGATCTTCGGCATCGACGAGGGCGAGCGGCGCGGGCGCGTCTCCGGGCGCGTGGCGCTTGCGGGGCCGCTTGAGACGAACGCCGTCGCCCGTCTGGCCGGATCGGGCCGCCTCGTGTGCCGGGACGGGCACCTCGCGCAGATGAAGCTCTTCGCGGGCCTCACGGACTACTTCGCGAAGCACGTGCCGGGCGTCTCGGAGCTTGTGAACCTCTCGGACGGCGCGCTCGACTTCACGCTCACGAACGGCGTCTTCGCGGTCTCCAACGCCGTCGTGTCGGGGCGCTTCCTCTCCGTGCGCGCGGAGGGCGCCTACGACCTTGTTCAGGACCGCCTCGACGTCCGCGCCCGCGTCGCGCTCACGAAGAACGACACGCTCCTCGGCAAGCTCGCGACGCCGATCACCTGGCCGTTCTCCAATCTTGCGCAGGTCCTCCTTGATTTCGGCATCCAGGGTCCGCTCGGCGATCCCGTCTGGACCTATGCGCGCAACCCCCTCGGACTTCTGCCAATCGGGAAAACGCCCGCGAAGCGCTGAGCGCGCGCATTTTGTTCAAATTCCCCCTTGCTTTTCGCCCAATGAAAGCGATAAACTATTACTTCGATTTTTTTTGAACACACCAGGAGTAGAAGAAATGGCAGCTAAACCCTTCCCGCTTGACCATGTGCGCAACTTCGGCATCATGGCCCACATCGATGGCGGCAAGACGACGACGTCCGAGCGCATCCTTTACTATTCGGGCAAGAACTACAAGATCGGCGAGGTGCACGAGGGCGCCGCGACGATGGACTTCATGGTGCAGGAACAGGAGCGCGGCATTACGATCCAGTCCGCCGCCACGTGCGTGATGTGGGGCGCCTACCGCCTCTCCCTCATCGACACCCCCGGACACGTGGACTTCACGGCCGAGGTGGAGCGTTCGCTCCGTGTCCTCGACGGCGCGGTCGCCCTCTACTGCGCGGTCGGCGGCGTGCAGCCGCAGTCCGAGCAGGTGTGGCGCCAGAGCGAGAAGTACAAGGTGCCGAAGATCGCGTTCGTCAACAAGATGGACCGTGTGGGCGCGAACTTCTACGCCGTCATGGACCAGATGAAGAGCCAGCTCGGCGCAAACCCCGTGCCGATGGTGCTGCCGATCGGCGCCGGCGAGTCGTTCAGCGGCATCGTCGACCTCATCTCGATGAAGGCCCTCCGCTACGACATGAAGACCCTCGGCAAGACGGTCACGGTGGAGGAGATTCCCGCCGACATGCTCGAAAAGGCGAAGGAGTACCGCCAGAAAATGGTCGAGAGCGCGGCCGAGCAGGACGACGCGCTCATGGAGAAGTTCTTCGCGGGCGAGGAGCTGACGGTCGACGAGATCAAGAAGGCCGTGCGCAAGGGCTGCATCGCGCGCACGATCACGCCGGCGTTCTGCGGTAGCGCGTTCAAGGACAAGGGCGTGCAGCAGCTCCTCGACGGCGTGTGCGACTACCTCCCCTCCCCGCTCGACGCGGGCCCGGCGGTCTCCGCCGACGACCCGTCGCAGAAGCGCGAGCCGAGCGACGCCGAGCCGTTCTGCGGCCTTGCGTTCAAGATCATGAACGACCCGCGCTCGGGCGGCAAGATCACCTTCGTGCGCGTCTACTCGGGCACGCTCAAGCTCGGCGCCGAACTGCTCGACTCCACGATCAACCGCGAGCAGCGCATTTCCCGCCTCTTCCGCATGCACGCCGCCAAGCAGGAGCCGCTCGACGAGGCGCACGCCGGCGACATCGTGGCGTGTGTGGGCCTCACCGAGACGCGCACGGGCGACACGCTCTGCGACCCCGAACATCCGATCACGCTGGAGTCGATCGACTTCCCGGCGCCCGTCATCTCCGTCGCGGTGAAGCCGCAGTCCCGCCAGGACAACGAGAAGCTCGGCGTCGCCCTGCACGCGCTCGCGATGGAGGACCCGACCTTCGTCGTGACGTTCGACCAGGAGACGAGCGAGACGATCATCGCCGGCATGGGCGAGCTCTACCTCGAAGTCATCGTGGACCGCCTCAAGCGCGAGTTCAACGTCGCCTGCGACGTGGGCGCCCCGCAGGTCGCCTACCGCGAAACGCTCACCCAGAAGGTCGAGAGCGAGTACAAGCACGTCAAGCAGTCCGGCGGCCGCGGCCAGTACGCGCACGTCTGCCTGCGCCTTGAGCCGCAGGAGCCCGGCAAGGACTTCGAGTTCGTCAACGAGGTCAAGGGCGGCGTCATCCCGACGGAGTACATCCCGGCGGTCGAGAAGGGCGTCCGGAAGGCGCTTGAGGCGGGCCCGCTCGCGGGCTTCCCGGTCGTGAACGTCAAGGCGACGGTCTACTTCGGTTCGTACCACGAGGTCGACTCGAACGAATTCGCGTTCATCACCTGCGCAATGCAGTGCTTCAAGCAGGGCTTCCTCAAGGCGAAGCCGCAGCTGCTGGAACCGATGATGGACGTCGAGGTCGTGGTGCCCGAGCAGTACATGGGCGCGGCGAACGGCTCCATCAACCAGCGTCGCGGCCGCGTCGAGGGCATGGACGACCGTGGCGGCATGAAGAGCATCAAGGCGACGGTCCCGCTGGGCGAGATGTTCGGCTACTCGAACGCGATCCGCACGGTCACGCAGGGCCGTGGCACATTCACGATGATCTTCAAGCAGTACGAGCCCGTTCCGAACTCGATCGCGAAGACGGTCATCGAGAAGCGCATCAAGGAAGGCAAGGTCCGCCCGAGCGCCGAATAGCGTCTCCGCGCAGCGGCGCCTTTCGAGGCGTGACGAAAGCCGTCCTCCCCGCCCTGCGGGCGAGGGCGGTTTTCCCATGTCCGGGGGGCGCGTCCGCGCGCGCACGGCACGGATCCCCGCATCTGCTGCCAAGGGGGCGCAGCCCCCCCGAACGCGGCGTTTTTATGGTATACTAGCGCACTCACATCCTCCTTTGGCTGGAGGGGCGGATTGCCGGCGGGCCTCCTCGCCGGATGTCCGGACGGTAGGTGCAAATCAGGAAAAGAAATGACGCTGTTTCAGGAACTGGTGGCGCGCGGGCTCGTGCAGGCCGTGTCGGACCCCGAAATCGAGAAGATGCTGGAGACGCCGCAGACGATCTACTGCGGCTTCGACCCGTCGGCGAGTTCGCTGCAGGCGGGCAACCTCGTCTCCATCATGATGCTGCGCCGCCTCCAGCTCGCGGGGCACCGCGTGATCGCCCTCGTGGGCGGCGCGACGGGCCTCATCGGCGACCCGAGCGGCAAGAGCGCGGAGCGTAACATGCTCACGGTCGAGCAGGTGGCGGAGAACAAGAAGGGCATCCGCGAGAACCTGGCGCGCATCCTCGACTTCGACGGCCCCAACGCGGCGCGGATGGTGGACAACTACGAATGGTACGCGGGCCTGAGCGCGATCGCGTTCCTGCGCGACGTCGCGGTCAACTTCCGTGTGCCGCAGATGCTCGCCAAGGAGAGCGTGAAGAAGCGCCTGGAGGCGAGCGAGGGCGCGCTCACGTTCACCGAGTTCAGCTACCAGATCCTGCAGGGGAACGACTTCCTGCACCTCTACGACGCCTACGGCTGCACGATGGAGGTGGGCGGCGCGGACCAGTGGGGCAACATCACGGCGGGCACGGACCTCGTGCGCAAGATGCGCGGGCGCACCGTCTACGGCCTCACGTTCCCGCTCCTCCTCGACGGGACGGGGAAGAAGTTCGGCAAGAGCGAGGGCAACGCCATGTTCATGAGCGCGGAGAAGACCTCCGTCTACGACTGGTACCAGTTCTTCCTGCGCTCCGCCGACGCGGACGTGATCCGCTACCTGAAGGTCTTCTCGCTCCGGCCGCTCGGGGAGATCGCCGAGCTGGAGCGGCGGATGAAGGCGGACCCCGAGGCGCGCATCCCGCAGAAGGCGCTCGCCGAGGAGGTGACGGCGCTCGTCCACGGCGCGGCGGGGCTGGAGACCGCGCGCGGCGCGACGCAGGCGCTCTTCGGCGGGGACGTCGCCGGGAAGGGCGCGGACGAGCTGGAGACGATCTTCAAGGACGTGAAGAGCGCCGCGTGCGCGCGGGCGGACGTCGTGGGCAAGCCCGTCTGGGCCGTGGCCGCCCAGGCGGGCATGTTCAAGTCGAACGGCGAGGCGCGCCGGATGGCGCAGCAGGGCGGGCTCTCGCTCAACGGCGCGAAGGCGGACGCCGCGCGCGCCTTCGCCGAGGCCGACCTCGTGGAGGGCCGCGTCGCCGTCCTCCGCAGCGGCAAGAAGAACCACTTCCTCCTCCGCGTCCGCTGACCCCACCCACCCACCGCACGAGACGACACCATGGACATCCTCAAGAAGATCTTTGGAACCAAGAACGCGCGCGACCTCAAGCGTATCAAGCCGATCGTCGCCGAGATCAACCGCATCGAGGCGGCGTACCAGGCGAAGAACTTCACGGACGAGGACTTCCCGCGCATGACGGCGGAGTTCAAGAAGCGCGTCGCGGAGGGCGAGACGCTCGACCACATCCTGCCGGAGGCGTTCGCGCTCGTCAAGAACGCCTGCCGCCACCTCGTGGGCACGACCGCGGAGGTGTGCGGCCACGTGCTGACGTGGGACATGGTGCCGTTCGACTGCCAGCTCGTCGGCGGCATCGTCCTCCACCAGGGCAAGATCGCCGAGATGCAGACGGGCGAGGGCAAGACGCTCGTCGCGACGCTGCCGCTCTACCTCAACGCCCTCGCCGGGAAGAACGTGCAGCTCGTCACCGTCAACGACTACCTCGCGCGCCGCGACGCGACGTGGATGGGCCACCTCTACAAGTACCTCGGCCTCACGGTCGGCTGCATCCAGAACACGATGGACCCGGCCGAACGCCGCGCGCAGTATCTCTGCGACATCACCTACGGCACGAACAGCGAGTTCGGCTTCGACTACCTGCGCGACAACGGCATGGCCGTGCAGGCCGAGCAGGTCGTGCAGAACGGGCACCACTTCGCGATCGTGGACGAGGTGGACTCGATCCTCATCGACGAGGCCCGCACGCCGCTCATCATCTCGGGCCCGGCGACGGTCTCGACGAGCGGGCAGTACACCGCGATGAACCCGCTCGTGGCGGGCATCGTGCGCGTCCAGACCCAGCAGTGCAACGAGCTGATCGCCGCCGCGAAGAAGAGCCTCGCCGACGGCGACGAGTGGGGCTGCAAGCGCCGGCTCTACCAGGTCTACCACTCGATGCCGAAGCACAAGCAGATGCTCCACATGTACGAGGACGCCGCGATCCGCAAGCTCCACGAGGACGTGGAGATGCAGATGCTCTCGGAGATGCACCGCGACGAGGGGCGCGCGCTCAAGGCCGAGCTCTTCTTCACGATCGACGAGCGCTCGCGCGAGGTCGCGCTCACGGACAAGGGCTGCGAGCGGATGAACCCGAAGGACCCCGAGACGTTCGTCATCCCCGACCTGCCCGGCGCGCTGAGCCAGCTCGACGGCGACAAGGAGATGGATCCGGAGGAGAAGGCCGCGCGCCGGCGCGAGCTGCAGGCGGACTTCATGGAGCGCTCCGCGCGCGTCCACGTGATCAACCAGCTCCTGCGCGCCTACTGCCTCTACGAGCGCGACGTCGACTACGTCGTGCAGGACAACCACGTCTACATCGTCGACGAGTTCACGGGCCGCATCCTGCCCGGCCGGCGCTGGAGCGACGGCCTCCACCAGGCCGTCGAGGCGAAGGAGGGCGTGGAGATCGAGAAGGAGTCGCAGACGCTCGCGACGATCACGATCCAGAACTACTTCCGCCTCTACGGGAAGCTCGCCGGCATGACGGGCACGGCCGAGACCGAGGCGCGTGAGTTCAAGGACATCTACAAGCTCGACGTCGTCGTGATCCCCACGAACCGCCCCATCCGCCGCATCGACGGCAACGACCAGATCTACCGCACGCAGCGCGAAAAGTACAAGGCGATCATCGCCGAGGTGCGCCGCCGCCACGAGGCCGGCCAGCCCGTGCTGCTCGGCACCGTGACGGTCGACACGTCCGAGATCCTCTCCCGCCTCCTGACCGTCGCGAAGATCCCGCACGAGGTGTTGAACGCGAAGAACCACGCGCGCGAGGCCGAGATCGTGATGCTCGCCGGCCAGCCCGGCGCCGTCACGATCGCGACGAACATGGCCGGCCGTGGCACGGACATCAAGCTCGGGCCCGGCGTCGTCACGCTGCCGCCGGAGGTCGTGAAGAGCAACCTCTCGCTGAAGGACAAGCTGCCCGGCACGAAGGACACGATCCAGAAGGTCCTCGAAGCGCACCCCCAGGGTCTCTTCGTCATCGGCTCGGAGCGCCACGAGTCGCGGCGCATCGACCGCCAGCTGCGCGGCCGCTGCTCGCGCCAGGGCGATCCCGGCGGCTCGCAGTTCTACATCTCGCTTGAGGACAACCTCATGCGCCTTTTCGGCTCGCAGAAGCTCTCGGGCATCATGCAGCGCCTCGGCATGAAGGAGGGCGAGGTGATGGAGCACCGCTGGCTGAACAAGTCGGTGGAGACGGCCCAGCGCCGCGTCGAGCAGCAGAACTTCGCCATCCGCAAGCGCACGCTCGAATTCGACGACGTGATGAACCGGCAGCGCGCGATCGTCTATGAACTGCGCGGCACGATCCTCCAGGGGACGCCCGAGGTCGTCCACGGCACGGTCCTCGACGTCTTCAACGACATCGTCCTCATGCAGTGCGAGCGCTTCCTCTCGGACCCGAAGGGGAGCGGCGTGGACGACTTCCTCGCGTGGCTCGGCGTCACGTTCCCCGTCCTCGTCACGCCCGAGGCGCTCAAGCCGTTCCTCGGCGAGCCCGGCAAGGCGGGCGCGTTCGTCTTCAAGCTCGTCGAGGAGGCCTACGAGGCCAAGTGCGCGAGCGAGGACCCGCGCGTGCTGCCGCACATGGAGCGCGGCGTCTTCCTGCAGTGCATCGACCGCGAGTGGCAGGACTACCTGCGCGCGATGGACGACCTGCGCCACAGCGTGAACCTGCGCTCCTACGGCCAGCGCGACCCGCTCGTCGAGTACAAGCGCGAGGCGTTCGGCATGTTCGAGAACCTGATGAACACGATCAAGTCGGGCATCGCGAACATGGAGTTCCGCGCGCACACGGAGCTTGCCGTGCGCCGGATGATGGCTGCCGCCGAGTCCGCGCGCGCGCAGCGGACGAACGCCGCCGAAATCGAGGCGCCGCTCGACGAGGCGCCCGCCGGGGCGACGCCCCCGCCCGCCCCCGCCGGGGAGGAGGCGAAGACGGCGATGGACGTCTTCGCCTCGATGATGTCGCAGGTCTCCGGGCGCGAGGTGCGCGTCGTGAAGCGGCCGCCGCACGCGGGTGCGGACGGCGCGCCGCCGACGGTCGGCCGGAACGACCCTTGCCCCTGCGGCAGCGGGAAGAAGTACAAGAAGTGCTGCGGACGCGACCGGTTCTAAGGCGCCATGAACGCGAACAACCGCATCCACGCCGTCGACGCGATCGCCGCCCGCATTCCGGCGGCGCCCGTCGCCGCCCTGCCGCCCGACACGTCCCTTGACACCTACGGCGAGGACGTCTTCGGCGAGAAGGAGATCCGCGCCTCGCTCCCCAAGGCGACCGCCGCCAAGCTGCTCGCGACCGTCAACGACGGCCAGCCGCTCGACCCCTCCATCGCCGACGACGTCGCGCACGCGATGAAGGACTGGGCGCTCGCGAAGGGCGCGACGCACTTCACCCACTGGTTCCAGCCCTTGACGGGCGGCACGGCCGAGAAGCATGACGCCTTCCTGGAGCCGGCGGGGCCGGCGCAGGCCGTCCAGCGCTTCAGCGGCAGGAATCTCATCGGCGGCGAGACGGATGCGTCGAGCTTCCCGTCCGGCGGCCTGCGCTCCACGTTCGAGGCGCGCGGCTACACGAGCTGGGACCCCACGAGCCCCGCCTTCATCAAGCGCCACGCGAACGGCGCGACCTTGTGCATCCCGACGGCGTTCCGCTCCTACACGGGCGAGGCGCTCGACGCGAAGACGCCGCTCCTCCGCTCCGTGCAGGCTCTCACGAAGGCGACGCGGCGCCTCCTCGCGCACTTCGGCCTGCCGGACGCGCACGTCTCCGTCACGCTCGGCGCGGAGCAGGAGTACTTCCTCGTCGACCGCAACTTCTACTTCCTGCGGCCCGACCTCCTCCAGACGGGACGCACGGTCTTCGGCGCCGCGCCGGCGAAGCACCAGCAGCTCGACGACCACTACTTCGGCTCGATCCGCCCGCGCGTGCTCAAGTTCATGAGCGAGGTGGAGGACCGCCTCTGGCGCCTCGGCATCCCAGCGAAGACGCGCCACAACGAGGCCGCGCCCGCCCAGTTCGAACTCGCGCCGACGTTCGAGGACCTCAACCTCGCCGTCGACCACAACATGCTCGTCATGGAGACGCTGCGCCAGGCGGCGGAGCGCAACGGGCTCGTCTGCCTCCTCCACGAAAAGCCCTTCGCGGGCGTGAACGGCAGCGGCAAGCACTGCAACTGGTCGATCGCCTACGGTGGGCGCAACCTGCTCAACCCCGGCTCGAACCCGAAGGAGAACGCGATCTTCCTGACGGTCCTCTCCGCCGTCATCCGCGCGATCGACCTGCACGCCGACCTCCTGCGCGCGGCGACGGCCGGCGCGGGCAACGACCACCGCCTCGGCGCGAACGAGGCGCCGCCCGCGATCATCTCGGTCTTCCTCGGCGACGAACTCTCAGCTGTCATGCGCGAGATCGAGACGGGCAAGGCCGAGAAGACCTCCGGGCGCGCGCGCCTCAAGGTCGGCGTCGACACGCTGCCGCCCCTGCCGCCCGACACGACAGACCGCAACCGCACCTCGCCGTTCGCCTTCACGGGCAACAAGTTCGAGTTCCGCGCCCCCGGCTCGTCGCACAGCTGCGCGATGAACCAGATGGTGCTCAACACGATCGTCGCGGCGTCGATGGACGCGATCTCCGACAAGATCGAGGCGATGCCGGGCGACTTCAACGCGAACCTCCAGAAGCTCCTGCAGCGCCTCATCCGCAAGCACCGACGCGTCCTCTTCAGCGGCGACGGCTACTCGGCGGACTGGCCGAAGGAGGCCGCCCGGCGCGGGCTGCCCAACCTCGTCGACACGCCCGCCGCCATCGAGGCCCTGCGCGTCCCGGCCAACCAGGCGCTCTTCGAGAAGTACGGCGTCCTCACGCGCGCGGAGCTTGAGAGCCGCCACGAGATCGCCCTGGAGGACTACGGGCGGCGCATCCGCATCGAGGGCGGCGTCGCCCTTGAGATCGCGCGTTCGATGATCCGCCCCGTTGTCGCGGACGAGTTCTCGAAGCTCGCGACGGCGATCTCGCTCGCGAAGAAGGACGGCCTCAAGGTGGGCGTGACGGGCCTCAAGGCGCTTTCGCTCAAGCTCGGGGCCGGGCTCGACGACCTGCACGTCAAGTGCGAGCGGCTCGACAAGGCGCTCGCCAAGGGCGCCGCCGCCGCGCAGATCGCCGCGATGGCGGATCTGCGCCGTACGGTCGACGCGCTCGAATACCTCGTGGACGACGGCCGCTGGCCGCTCCCGAAGTACCGCGAGATGCTCTTCATCTACTGATGTGTTCGGGGAAATGGAAGAAAGGATGGATGGACATGTCGGAAAACTGTACGCATGACTGCGAAAACTGCGGCAAGAGCTGCTCGGAGCGAGAGGGCGGCAAGCCGGATTTCCGGGCGAAGCTCAATCCGTGGTCGCGCGTGGGCAAGGTGGTCGCCGTGGCGAGCGGCAAGGGCGGCGTGGGGAAGAGCCTCGTCACGTCCCTGCTCGCAGCCGAGGCGGCGAAGCGCGGGCGCAGGACGGCGATTCTGGACGCGGACATCACGGGGCCGTCGATCCCCCGCGCGTTCGGCATTTCGGGCGGCACGGTCAACGGCCCGAACGGCATCAAGCCGTGCGTCTCGAAGGGCGGCGTGCGCATCATGTCCCTGAACATCCTCGTGGAGAACCCGGGCGATCCCGTCGTGTGGCGCGGCCCGGTGATCGCCGGGGCGGTGAAGCAGTTCTGGACGGACGTCTTCTGGGACGACGTGGACATCATGTTCGTCGACATGCCTCCGGGGACGGGCGACGTGCCGCTCACGGTCTTCCAGAGCCTGCCCGTGGACGGCGTCGTCGTCGTCGCCTCGCCGCAGGAACTCGTGGGCATGATCGTGGAGAAGAGCGTGCGCATGGCGGAGATGCTGGAGAAGAAGGTCCTCGGCCTCGTCGAGAACATGAGTTTCTTCACGTGCCCCGACTGCGGGAAGAGGCTGGAGATCTTCGGGCCGAGCCGCGTGGACGACCTCGCGGCCCGGCACCGCATCCCGGTCGCGTGCCGTCTGCCGATCGACCCCTCCTACGCCGCCGCCGTCGACCAGGGCGCCGTCGAGACGCTTGCCTGCCCCGACCTCGCCCCGCTCGTCGACGCCCTCCTCGATTGACGCGCGCAGGGACTCGCGCGCGCCGAGGCGAAGGCGGGACGGCTCAACACGACGCACAGGTCGCGATCGGCAGGGATTCCGAAACCTCTATGAAGGCATGACCACGCGTAACACCATCTGCACCGCCGGCGACCCCAACTACCTGTGGGGGCTTTTCCTGCTCGTCGCCTCGATGCGCCGCTTCGGCATGGACGAGCCGGTCCTCGTCGGCGCCAAGGGCTTCACGGCGCGCGACCGCCGCGTGCTGGAGCAGTTCGGGAACGTCGCGTTCCTGGACCTCGGCCACGCCGACCGCTCGCTCACCTGCCACAAGGCCGAGGTCATGCTCGCGGCGGAGTCGGACTACGTGACGTGGGCCGACTCGGACGCGATGTTCAAGGGCAACTGCTCCGCGCTCCTGCCGCCGCCGGACGCCCGCGCGATCCGCGTCCGCCGCCGGAGCGCGGCCGAGATGCCGGGCGCGTTCCCGAAGGGCCATGATCTCGCGCGCATCCTGCTGGCGTGGCGCCGGGACGTGGCGGCGGCGGCCGGGCTGGACGCGGCGGCGATTCCCGAGGTGACGGCGGCGGACGTCGCGGCGTTCCGCTCCTGCTCGGCCTGCTACCTGTCGCTCGCGCGCGCCGAGGAGCGGTTCCTGCGCGTCTGGCACGCGCTCATGATGCGCCTCCCGAAGGGGGACGTCGGCGTCGTCGACCGCTCGCTCGCCAGCTACCACCAGCTCGACGAGTCGTGCCTCAACGCCTGCCTCGCCTTCCTGCCGGGCGCGCCGCAGGTGACGGAGACGTACGGGCTCGACCGCGATCCTGAGCGGCTCTACCTCCACTTCATCGGCCGCCCGAAGCCCTGGGAAGGGTGGACGCCGCGCGCGGCGCGGCACATCGAGACGGTCGTCTCGACGGTGGCCTGGGCCGTCGACGGGAAGCTGGAGCTTCCGGGCGCCGTGCCGCCCTCGCTCCGGCGCGACCGCCTCGCGTTCAACCGCGCGACGGCGCGGTGGAGCGAGCTCTGGTTCAAGGTCCGGCGGCGGCTCGCGCGATGGCGGGTGTGAAGGGTCCCTGCACGCCACTTGCGCAAACCAGATCGGGGAGGAACTGAAGATCCCAAATGATACCGCTTCTCGATCTCAACCGCTATGGATGCGAACACAATGTACCCCAATCCAAGTGAGAGTCTCTGTTAGGGTCCGGGATTGACGATCACTTCCGTATCAGACCTAGATGTGGAGTGGGATGTTCATCTGACTTTTCTCGTCAGAGCCAGAGCCGCAAACCCCAGCACAAGCAGCACGCCAGAAGTCGGTTCCGGGATTGCACCACCGCCTACAATCATTGGCGATCCGTTCAATCCCATCGCAGAATCCACGACAGACAATTCGCCTGCCGCGACGCTGATATTCACCCAGCCATACTCTGTCTGCGGAACGCCACTCATATCCTCATCTTGCCAGACCAACGTTTCAAAAGCGAAATAGAATGTGTCCGACCCGTAATTAACAATGATGTCAAAAACAGCCGACAGCCGACCTAAGCAATGGGCAATGGTTGCCCAAATGTAGACCTTCCCTTCACTTGAAGCTCACGATTCCGCTTTCGCGCATGGAAACATATCCCTTGCCTCCAGCGGCATCGACTGCGCCGAGGACGAGGTGGTCAAGAAGCGGTATCGACAGGAGCTTCGACGCCTTGAGGAGCGTCTGGGTCGTCTCGATGTCCGCCTTGCCCGGCTGCGGATCGCCGGACGGGTGGTTGTGCGCGACCATGATGGCGTGTGCGCCCCAGCGGACGGCCTCCTGGAAGACTTCTCTCGGATGCACCATCGTCCGATCCATCGTGCCGCGGAAGACGACGAACGGATCGGTGAGCGGGTGCATCTTCGTGTCAAGCACCAGCACGCAGAAGTTCTCCTGCCGATCGTCCGGGCGAAGCACACGCCGGAAGATGCGATAGCGGTTCTCGACCTTCGTTACGTCCAGTTTGCGTTCGTCGTCATCGCGTCCGGCGTACTCGCGGCGCACCAGCTCGAACGCCGCCGCGAGTTCCATCCGCTTGGCCTCGCCGATGCCGAGGATCTTCGCGTCGGGGTGCTGCTCGTTGTACACTTCGATCTGCCGCTTGAGGGTCGAGAGTTCGGCGCGGACGAGATGTCCCGTCCCGCCGAACGCGGCAATCAGCCGATGCGCCAGCGTGAACACGTCGCAGCCGAACTTCTGCTTGGGGCGCGGCGAGATGAGCGTGCCACGATGGCTGATGCGCACTTTGTGCTTCTTCTTGCCCTTGCCTTCGTCCTTGTACTTGTACTGCAGGAAGTTGTAGTAGAGGATTTCGCGCTCGATCATCTTCTTGGAGTAGAGCGCGTGCATCACCTCGACGAAGCGCTGCTTGTTCGACAGTAGCTCGCTTGTGATCGGATAGGGCTTGAACGCCTTTTCGATGTCGGGCTTGAGCTGCGTGATGCTGGCCGCGTTATCTGCGAACCCCTTGATGGCGTCGTCGAAGAACAGGCCGATCGACCGGATGACGTAGGTCTCGTTCACGTCCGTCGTCGTGAGGTGGATGCCCTTCTCGAACATCCAGAGCGTTTCGCGCCGGTAGGCGAGCGCGGCGGGATGCGCCTTGGCGCGTTCGGCCATCCTCTTGACGCACTCGAGGTAGTCGCCGATGACCTTGCCGCGCCCCTGCGCCCTGGCCGTCTGTCCGTTGGTGACGCTCTTGAGCTCCATGTAGCCGATGAAGATGCCATTGAGGAAGAACGAGATGTCGGGACGCAGGTTCTGGAGCGTCACGCCGTCGCATTTCACTTTGTGCGGCATCTCCTCGACCGCGGCGAAGATGTTCTTCCTGAAGTCGACATCCCCGCCGAGTTCCGTCCCGCTGACCAGATAGAGCGGCACGGTCTCGCCCTCGAACGTGATGGTCTTGTGCGCGTTGAGCCAGACCGCGACGTTGCTCGATTCGAGAATGCCCTTCTTGATCGTGTCCTTGAGCGCAAGGGCGAGTTCCTGTTCATTCCCGTGGTGGTTCGACAGGAGCGATTTCCAGGTCTGCGGCTCCGTAGACTTGACGAACTCCGCCAGCTGGCTGGGGATGAAGAGGTCGTCCGTGACGATGTTCGGCTCCGTTTCCCGGTAGCCGAGCCCGCCGCTTTCTTCCGGCCTTCAGAAGAACGGCATGATTTCCTTGTGCTGGAGTTCGGTCTCGATCATGACATCACCTCCCAATGGCCTCCGCGACCTGATCCCATGCGTCGAATCAATCGCCGCCGCACCTCGGCAATGCCGAGGGTAGGAGACGGCCGAGACAGACGAGACCTCCGCGACAGGGCAACCCTCACCGCCCTCAGGTTGACAGCCCGTGTTTTGCGGCACACGTCCCGTCCATCCCGAATGTCTCGGCTGTCCCGTTCTCCCCAACCCTTACCGCTCATTGCCAGCCCTTTCTGCGCTTGACTGACCAGACCGTCTGATCGACCTTGCGCTTGATTTCGGCGGCTCTCGCCGCGAGTTCGACGGCATCGGCCGCCGCATCGAGCCGCGAATGGACGCTCTTGTCCCATTCTTCGCCACGCGCCGCCGTTCGCGCAGCGTGCATGCGTTCACGGACACCACCATGCCTCTTGAAATCCTCCTCTTGCGCGGCGATCATCCTGTCAAGCATGTAGCGCGTCTGATGGCACAGGGTGAGCATCAGATTGGCAACTGTTTCCGGCGGACGCGTTTCGAAGAACGGCTTCCAATCCGGCCAGTCGGCGTGTGCCTTCGCGAAGTCACGCGCCGCGATACGGCGCTTGTCGTCGGCTGGCCATTCGGAGGAACCATGCGACTTGAGCCAGTCGAGATAGTCTTCGATCAATTCATCGAGCGTTGCCCGCGCCACATTGGTAAGTTTGATCTCGGTTTCCTTTGAAGTTCCCGAAGCCGCGCTTCCTTCGGCGATGTTCTGCTTGCAGCTCCGTGCCGCCTGTGTCATCTGATCGACGGTGCGGTCGCCGTGTGCGGGCAGGAATCGGCGACAAAATGCAACAGTGCCCTGATAAATCACGTCGCTCTTGCGGTAGACGATTAACTTCTTATAGCCGCCATGCGGCAATACGATTGCAGGAATGTCACTCATCGCGGACTCCTTTCACGGGGCAATTGCCGGAACGGCCGGAACACGGGACATCTGAGACCTCTGGGACATCCGGGACGCGACGCTTGGGGGCTTTCGCACCACGCACCGCACGACAATGAGTCGCCAATGCCTCGTGGCTTCCGTCCCGTTCGTCCCGGTGGTCCCGGTCGTCCCGTTCCCCCAAGCCAAGGTCCGCGCCCCAGCCCGGCACCCCTCGCGTGACGGCCTGGTTGATGACGCTCGCCTTGAGCCGACGATACGCCGCCAGTTTCTTCTCCAGCACCGCCACCCGCGCATCAATCGCCGCCGCCTTCTCGTCAAGGTAGGCGACGATTTCTTTTTGGGCCTTTTCGCTTGGTATCTCCCATTCAAAGGTACGCGGGAAGAGTGGCGACATGCGTTTAAGGCCACCGACACCACACATGGTCGCACAGCCACCGTCGAGAAACGGCGAGGCCTGCACGACGTAAAAGAGATAGCGGTTGTTGAGCCCCGGCTTCGCCCGGAGGACAAAGATTTCCGAACTGCCGAAACCGATACCGCCTTTGAGCCCCGTGGCCACGGCGATATTGCCGTTCTCGAAACAAGGCGTGACCTTGGCGAACAGCAGGTCGCCGTCGGCGAAGAACGTGTACTTGCCGCGTGCCTCGGCGAAAGGAATCTCCTGCTGGGTGATGCAATCGTAGCGCAAGGCTTCCATCGGCACGAAGGCGACGGCATCGCTCCGCGTCGCTCCCGTGTACGCCGGACAGAATTCTGTAACGTCCTTCAGCCTCACAGCTTCACCTCCTTCAGCTCCGCATCCAGTGCCTTGATCTCGGCGAGGATGTCCTCGACGGAATCGAGCTTCTCCGGCACGTAGAATTCCTTGTTGAAGTTGAGTTCGACGCCGACCTTGTTTTCGCCGAGTTCACATGGCTTGAAGATGTACTTCTCGACGAACGCCGCGATTCCCGCCTTGTTCGCGTCCGAGTCGAAGTGGTGGGGGATAATCTCATAGTCGGTCGTGATCTCCGGGCCGACCGTCACCCTAATTGACTTCGTGCCGCGCACCGATCCCGCCACGAGGGAAAAGGCGAACGTGCCGCGACCGAGCGGCTCGCGCGGGGCGCGAGCCCTTCCGACCGTTACCGTTTCGCGCGCGGCATCCCAGGAATAATCGCCTGCGACGGCCTCGATGACCATTCCCGCGCTCTTCCAGTTGATGGCCTTCAGCTCGCCCAGCAGCGCCTTGGCCGCGCCGGGGGCGAGGTCGGCAAGCTTCTCGTAACGCCGCGTCCCGTTCGTCCCGTCTGTCCCAGCTGTCCCGTCCTCCACCACAATCGCCTTCAGCCCCTCGACCGCAAACGGCCTCTGGACATACTTGCCGTCCATGTCCAGTTCCGTCAGGAAGACCTTCTGCTTGTTGTAGTAGAAATGTTCGCGGTCGAAGATCTTGCAGATGGCGGACGGTTGGAAGTCGTGCAGCGCCTGCACAATCGCGGCGCGGCATTCCGCCGTCATCTCGCGGCGCTTGTCGCCCTTGGACTTCTTGAGCGGAATCCAGCCCTTGGAACCGTCGATGAGCGCGACAATGTTTCGGCGGGCGGCGGGCTTGTTCTTGTTGAGGATCCACAGGTACGTCGTGATGCCCGTGTTGAAGAACTCCTGCTGCGGCATCTGGACGAGCGCCTCGACCCAGTCGTGGTCGAAGATGTATTTGCGGATGTTGCACTCGCCCGATCCGGCGTCACCGCTGAAGAGCGTCGAGCCGTCGGCAACCACCACCGCCAGCCCCTTCGAGTCGAGCTGCCAGAGGATATGCTGCATGAACAGGAACTGTCCGTCGCCGACCGCCGGGAGTCCGCCCTCGAACTGGCCCTTCTGGTCGTTCGCGATCTCCCTGGCATATCCTTTCCACGGCGTGCCGTAGGGCGGATTCGCCACCACCGCGTCGAAGGCGATGCCGCTGAACGGGACCTTGGTGAGCGTGTTGCCGTATTCGATGCGCGAGAAGTCCCGGAAGCGGCTTTCGATCGCCGCCAGCGCGTAGAGGGCGTCGTTGTATTCCGAACCGTAGGTGGCGATGTGTTCGTACTTGCCCTTCTCGTGCAGCCGGTCGGCCACGCCGAAGAGCAGGTTCGCGCCGCCGCACGTGGGGTCGTAGACGTGGACGATCTCGCCTTTCGGCTTGTGCATCTTGTCCGAGACGATCTCCGCCATGAGCGAAATAATGTCGTCGGGGGTATACTGTTCACCGGCGGTGGAGGCGGAGATGTCGGCCCACTTGCGCTTGATATGCTCTTCAAGTGTCGTGATCGCGGAGTTGTCATAGGGCGAAAGGTCGATCTCCGCCCACTTCGCCGCGACCTGCATCAGGATGCGTTTCCCGCGCAGTTCCGCCGCGATGCCATCCATGTTCAGGAACTTCTGCTCCCGGCTCCCGCAACCAACGCCCAGAAGCCGCCGCAAGTCGGGATCGAAGCCATTCAGATACGCCTTGAAGTCCTGCTCGAAGGTCGTGTCGTTCGAGCAGATCTTCGCGAGCGTCTTCCCCTCGATCACGATGAACTCGTTGAAGCCGCAGTCCTTCGTGAGGAACATCTCGCGGAAGTCGTCCGGATTCTCCGCCGCCGTCACGCCGAACTCGGCCTCGACGGCCTTCGCGGCATTGCGCATGCGGCCCTCCAGCATCATCACCGCGAAGAACGGCATCATGAAGGCCGGAAAGTCGCTCTGCTTCACGCTTGCGGCAATCAGCAGATCGGCGACACTCCAGATGTCGCCCTCATAACGCATGATGTCCTGAATCTTTGTCTCTTGTTGCATGAATTACTCCCGGATCCCCTCGATGGCCTTGTCCAGTTCGTTGATTCCGAGCGGCATGTTCAGCCCTCCGTCAAGGCCTGGTCGTAGACATCGCGCAGCGAATGGATTCGGCTTGACACAACGACAGACCGAATATATCAAGACGGCTATGATTTCTACTGACAGGATGCCGCCACAGACAAGCCCGACCACCCGGTAAAGTGTCAGTCCCATTGCGGCAATATAACGGAAAAGGTACCAATGATAAACGATAAGCGGTCCAATCTCCAGCACAAGCATACACCCCGTTACACAACAAAGAATCCGCGTCAAAATTGGCGGAGCGGACTTCAACCACATCCGATGCAACCCTAGAATCGAAACAACACCCATCAATGCATAAAACATCAAGACGCCTTGTTTGAACAGCCCCGGCTGATCGAACGCGCCGCCAAAGACAATTGTTCTATCCTGCAAGAAATACCCCGAAAGAATCGTGTCATTGATCATTTTGATTATCGTCAAATGCGCTTGAACCACCCAAAACAAAAATGGCAGCGTGAGTATGCTGCGGATAATCTTGATGGCCAGCATTTCCATATACTTACGACGGCGGAAACAGCCAAGCACAACCGTCGGGAGTAGAATCTCCAGTACAATCACAAATGCAACCATATATCCGTCTCCATTCTTTCAATGCCCACAACGTACTCACTCGCTCGTATCGATCCGTCGCACAAGTTCGTTCACCCATGCGACGGCCTCGGCAGCGGTCGGCAAGATATCGCCATTGTCGAGAAGATTGTTCCGCGCCTGCAGATAGAGATCATTCCACGAAGGTGAGGGCGTTACGACCGTCGGCCACGGTTGCCGCCGTCGATAATCGAAGAGCCGCCGACAGACGGCTTTCACCTCGGCCGAGTCGATCTGGGACCGATTGCAAATCAGCTGCAGATCGATGAGGTCGTGCGCCCGTTCACTCCCCAGCTCGGAGACGGCGTGCAGTTTCTGCGCAATCTGATAGGTCAGCTTCATGACCGGCAGCGGCTTGGGCCGAGGGAACGAGAGCTTCTCAAACACCTCGGCGAGATCTGACGGGAGTGCGGTTTCAAACTCATCCGCATCACCGATCTCATTGTGGCCGATCTCGATGCGGATCGTCTGCCACGGACGCCCACAGTAGTTCAGCTTGATGTCGTAGGGCATTATCACATAGGCACTTGGCACTCCAATCGGCTGCGGCGGTTCGACGGAAACGATCTTACCGGTAAAACCGCTCCAACCTTGCGTCAGCGCCGCGTTCAGTTGCTCCAGATACGAATTGAGTTCCATGCCCCGAGCCGTATCAATGTCTCTCGTGTAACGCGAACCGTACCGCCCGTAACGAAACAGCAGCGAACTGCCGCCCTTGACCACGCCGTCCGGCAACATCTGCGCGACGATGACATTGGCCATCGCCCGAGAAAGGCGCACGGGATCCTGTCCAGCGGACAACGCCCCGATGGCCTTGATCAAATTGACACACGTCAGCGGTCGTTTTTCATATCGAAAAATCCTTTTTCAACGCCTCATACTCAAAGACATCTAACAACCCCCGCGTTCCAGCCTCCCGCACCGCCGAAGCGAGTCGGTCCGTCAGAATCTTCCCCCGCAACAGGCGAATGACCTCGGCCAGTTTCTGACAAGGGATGCCGTTGAAGTTGTCCTCCGACATACCCGACCTCGCTTTTTCGATCTCTATCCAGTCCGGCAGTTCCTTGCGAAGCCGACGCCGGACGGCGACATGCACACGCGCCGGATTGACCAAGGCCAAGTTGTGCATTGCCAGAACACTTTCGCCACAGATCATCGCCGTATCGCCCACCAGTGCCACTGCTTCGGCATAGGCGTCGTATTCCGTCGGCAGATAATGGGTAATACGATAAACACCGCGCCCGCGTTTTTCAATGCGCCCGCTCTTGACCCACTCCAACACATCCTTCAGGTGGATGCCAAGCGCGTCAATCATCTTAGCCGTCACCAACCCATAATTGGAAACGGCCACCTCGCAGAGTTCGTCATACTTCGTCATGCCATTTTATAACCTTTAAGGGGAATCTTTTGGCACATATTATACCATAGCCTATCTTTCTAAAGCAACAGAGTCTGGCAAATTATTACCTTATTAGGGTATGTTTCGACGTAATGCTTCAGTCATATTAGGACAACACGCCAAGCCCGTCAATGACGAGATACAAAGAATAGGATTATCGACAAGATAGCATTCATTGTGGGTGACACCGGGGGTGCGGGGAATAACTAGGGTGCAGGAACCAACATTCCTGCTTCAGTACCATCACTTACAGGTAATGACGACTTCGCGAGACATCAAAGGAAGGATCAACGACATGGGAAACAACACGATCTCAAGCACGGCCCAACAGATCGTACTCTCGACCCTCAACGGTGTTGAAACTGAAGGGAGAAGCGTACAGCAACTCATCGCATTGTTTAACTCGAACAAGCCGACGATGAACGTGGCTCTTGATGACCTTGAACAAGCCAATCTGGCAATCCGCTGTCATGGTAAAGGACAGAACAGACGGGAAAAGAAACTGGTATGGCTCAAAAGCAGTCGCAAGTTGTGGACTGCCGCCTTGCCATTTCTGCAGTCACCCGTCTCCGGTATCGTCTACTCGGCCACGCCCGCTCAGTCGAGCTTCTTCACCATCTCCGGCGAAACCTTACTTCACGAACGCGTCCCGGAATTCACATCCAAAGCAAAAACCTGCTACATGCACCTTGAAGCATCGGGTTGCGATAACGAAAAACGCGTCGCCAAGCTTCCGTTCAAGAAGGCAAACTGCCGTGTTGAATTCTGGCGTTATCCCCCGATTCTGCCAGGTCAAAGCGAGATTGCCAACCTCTCGCTTTACCTCGCACTTGATTCCGCCCACGATCCAAAAGTCCGCGACTACCGGGACAAACTGATTGAGACTTTCCCGTGGAACAACCAAGAAGTCAAAACTCCCTGGAGTTGAGACTCCGAGGAGTTAAGAAACTGGCGGAGGGAGAGGGATTCGAACCCCCGAAGCCTTGCGGCTCGCCGGTTTTCAAGACCAGTGCATTCAGCCACTCTGCCATCCCTCCAGACGAAGCCACAGTATACACGATTTCGCCTCGATCTGGATGGACGAAAAAAATGATTTTCGGGTTTCATCTCCCACAACGAACGGGGGCGTTCACGAAACGCGCGTCCGGGGGCCGACGATGCGCTCGATGAGGTCGACGCTGCGGCGCGCGGCGGCCGCGTCGACGGGATAGGGCGCGCCGCCGTCGAGCGACGCGGCGAACGCCTCGAAGCAGGCGCGGTGGAGCGAGCTGTCGAGCTGGTCGGGGCGGTTCGACCCGTGCGCCGGCGATGCGTCCAGCTTCGGCGGCGGCGTGCCGTCCGCCAGCGACCATTCGGCGATTGCGTGGTCGCGGAGGACAATCGTCCCCTTCGTGCCCGTCACCTCCAGTGTCTTCGCGCGGCCCGGCCAGGCGCTCGTTGCGCCGTAAACGGCGCCGAGCGCGCCGCCCTCGAAGCGGATCGCCGCGCAGGCGGTGTCCTCCGCCTCCATCGGGTGCGCGAGCGTCGCCGTGAAGCCCCGCACCTCCGCGACGGGCGGCATGAGCGCCGTGAGCCAGTCGACCATGTGGATGGACTGGTTCATCAGCGCGCCGCCGCCGTCCAGCGCATACGTGCCGTGCCAGGCGGATGCCGTGTAGTAGGCGTCGTCGCGCCACCACGGCACCGCGACGCGCGCGTAGGTGAGGCGGCCGAGCCGTCCCGCCCGCACGGCGGACAGGGCGGCCTGGAACGCGGGCGCCCACCGCGTCTGGCAGATGCACCCAAGCGGCGTTCCCGTCGCGGCGCAGGCCGCCGCGAGCGCGTCGATGCGGGCCGTCGAGATTGCAAGCGGCTTCTCCACGAGGACGGGCAGGCGTCGTTCGGCGGCCGCGAGGACGGCTTCGTCGTGCGCGCCGCTCGCCGTCGCGACCACGAGGACGTCGGCGTCGGCGCGCGCGAGCGCGGCCCTCCAGTCGCCCGTGCGGAACGGAATGCGGCCCGCAAGTTCAAGCTGGTCGCTCGTCTCGACCGCCTGCTGGTGGAAGCGGGAGATGAGGCCCGTCCCCAGGATCAGAACGCGGCGGCGCGCCATGTCACCGCACCCCTTCCGCGTTCGCGCGGCGCGCGCGCGTCTCGACGTGCGCCTCGATGGAGGCGGCCCCGGCGCAGGGCGCCGCGAGCGATGAAAGGCCAACGAGCGGGATCTTCATGCGAAGTAGTTTAGCATATTCTGCCGCATCAGCGCCTCCAGGAGGGCCGGTGGCACCTGCGGTAGGTCGATGGCGTTGTCATGTAGGCGGCCTTGAACAGCTTGCACAAGTGGCTGTCGTTTGCAAATCCGCAGTCGGCGGCGATGGCGGCAAGGGTCTGTGAACCCGAAATGAGGAGATGGGCGGCCCGCTCGAGCCGCAGGCGGACAATTTCATCGTGGATCGTCCGTCCCGTCTCTCGTTTGAAGTCGATCTCAAGCTGCCGCCGCGAGATGCCGATCGACAGGGCGATGTCCCGAATGGAAAGGCTTGAACCTTCAGCGGCGTCGAGATGCGTCCGCACATAGGACGTGAGGCGGGCATTGAATGTTTTTGAGGCAAGAGACTGCACGTCCGTCGAGACGCGGGGGATGAACTTCTCCGCACCGTAGAACAGGTGGCGCTCTTTTTTTGAGAATGGGATGCGCCGCATGGCCTTGTCCAGGGTCTGGCATGCCTTGAAGGCGATTTTGCGGCTGTTGAAGCGAATGGACGAAAGAGCGGGTGTGGTGGTCTCGCAGAGCAGTTCGCTGTCGTCGGCCCCCAAGACGGCCAGCC
Organism: uncultured Kiritimatiellota bacterium; assembly: GCA_934643865.1. GTDB lineage: Bacteria > Verrucomicrobiota > Kiritimatiellia > RFP12 > UBA1067 > RUG572. Next base: position 8,356 of record CAKUCX010000026.1, on the reverse strand, counting down.
GTTCAGGCACGGCGAGCCCCATGTTCGTGCAGACAACAAGGACTTTCTTGGCCGTTGAGTCATTGGCGGCAAAGATGGCCGTGCGGGGATTGAGCTTCTTCAGCCAAATGCCGAAGCGTGGCGGGAAGATCCCGAAGCGCGTCCGGCTGGACGTCGCCCATTCCGTCAGCCTGAATCCCGCCTGCGCGAGTTCACGCGCAAAGGCCTGCGCGCGCATTACGCTGAATGCGGGCAGCCCCGGGAAATGGACGTAGGCAAAATCGCGGAACCCCCTTTCGATCAGCGATCCCGCCGCAAGGCTGGCGATGGAGGCGTTGTCGCAATCGATGGTGATGGCGTTGGGCGCGCGCTGTGCGGCGGCAGAGAGTGACGTCGTGACGACGGGGATGCCACGCGCAAGGAGGGTGTCCGTCCAGCGTGACGTGCTTTCGCTCACGATGGCGCCGTCCACGGGTTCGTTTGGGACGGGATCGCAGAGCTGATACGAATCGTCGCTGCCGCTGAGAAGCGTTTCCCAAGGGCCGTTGAGCCGAACGTATTCAAGAATCCCGCGCGTGACCTCGATGTTCGTGTGCGACAGCGTCGGAACTCGGATCAGGACTTTGAAGGCATGCTGCGAGGTCGTTTTCATGCGCAAACATGTTAACAATTCTGCGTGATTCTGTCAAGAATCGCAGGACGATTGTGCTACACTGAAAACGAAATCTCAAGAAGGGGAATCTCAAGAAGGACGGACGCATGGATTTCTGCAAGGGCATTTTCATCGCGGCAACCGTGCTGGCCTGCGGCGGGGCCGGAGGTGTTGAGCTGAACGGCGGTTGGACGATCGTGCATGATCCGGGGAACTGCGGGAAGACAAACGGCTGGGCAGGGGTGATGCGGGCGGAAGCACGTTCCGTGCCGGTGCCGGGCGTGGCCCAGCAGGTCTATCCGCATGCCTGCGGCGTGTTCTGGTACTACCGCCGCGTGGCGCGTCCGTCCGCCGAGCCCGCGGAGCGCATCCTGCTCCGTTTTGGCGCGGTCGACTACTTCTGCGACGTCTATCTGGACGGACGTCGGATCGGGAGCCACGAAGGCGCGGAAGATCCGTTCGAATTTGACGTGACGGCGTCGCTGCGGGCGGATTCGCTCCTCGCCGTGCGCGTGGTGAATCCGGGCGAAGAGCCGATCGAGGGATTCACGTGCAAGGCGATCCCCCACCGCAACAAGTTCGAGAAGATGGAGTTCAGGCCCGGCTGGTGCTACAACACGGGGGGAATCACGCTGCCGGTGGCGTTGGAGGCCGTTCCCGCCGTGCGCGTCGTCGATGCCTTCGTGAAAGGTGACTGGCGAAGGGGGCGCGTGACGGTTGAAACGACGTTGCGCAACGATTCGGGCGAATCGCGCGCCCAGAAAATCCTCTTCACCGTCCATGCCGACGACACGCCGAATCCCGTCTGTTCGGCCACATGCGTCCGCACGTTGCCCCCGGGCGAGACGCAGTTCGCGGAGTCGTTCGACGTGCCGGGCTTCAAGCTCTGGAGCGTTGAAACGCCCAACGTCTATACGCTCTCCGTCAACGGCTTCGCCACGCGGTTCGGGTTCCGCGACTTCCGCCTCCAGAACGGGTGGTTCACGCTCAACGGGAAACGGATCTTCCTCAAGAGCGCCCACACGGGCAACCATCTGCCGGGCGGGCTTGCCGTGCTAGACGCTGCGACGCCCGAGCTGGAATACCGCGACTTCGAAAACATGAAGGCGATGGGCTTCAACTGCGTGCGCTTCATCGCCACGCAGGCAACGCCGCGCCAGCTCGACTTCTGCGACCGGCTGGGCCTCATGGTCTACCAGGAAACGTATGCGTCGTGGTGCCTTGCCGACTCGCCGGATGCGAAACGGCGGTATCTCGATTCGATCCGCCGTGAATTGAAGCGCGACCGCAACCACCCGTCGATCACCATCTGGGGCGCGATCAACGAGATGCGCCAGGGGGACGCCATCGCGGCCGCACGCGACATGCTCCCCGAAATGCGCGCGCTCGATCCGACGCGCCTCTGGCTGTATAGTTCGGGGCGATGGGATCTGTGGCCGAAACTGCCGCCCGGCCAGACGTCGAGATGGCAGTATCAGCTCGCGGGACGCCCCGGTCCCGACTGGGGCGTCGGCTCCGCCTCCAATCCGGGCAGCCTGACGTGGGACTGCGTGTGGGGCGAAGACGGCGTCCGCGCCAACAACGACGCGCCCTCGCCCGGGTCGAACGGCCTCTCACCCGCCTGCGGCGATCTCCATTTCTATCCCGGCTATCCGCATGACTCCGATGCGGTGCGCAAGATCCGCACGTGGAGCGCACACGCCAAGCCTGCGTTCATTTCCGAATACGGCGTCAGCTCGCTCCTGAACGTGCTCGACCATTGCCATGAGTTCGAGCGCCGCGGCATCCCCTTGACGTCGCCGGACTACGAGCGCATGGCCGAGATCCGCGACCGGTACCTCGCCGACTGGAGGCGGCTGGGGCTGGGACGCTTCTTCGCCAATCCTGTCGATTTCCTGCGGGCGTCCGAGCGCATGAACGCGCGAAGCCGCCGCGAGGGCTTCGACCTCGTGCGGTCGAATCCCCGTTTTGTGGGCTACAATCTCACGGGGGCGCTTGACCATGCAATCTGCGGCGAAGGCCCCATGTCGCTTTTCCGCCGCGTCAAGGACGCGAACTTCGACGTGTTCCGGGACGGGTGGAGCGACCTGCGGTGGTGCCTGTTCCTCTCGAAGGGCAACTACTTCTCGGGCGAACCGATTGCGTTCGAGGCGGTGCTGGCCGATTTCGAGGCTTTGCGCGACGGGACGTATGCGGCGTCCTTTGCGCTTGTGGACGCGAACGACGGCGTGAGATGGCGCTCGGAGGACGTGCCGTTCACGGTGCCGCAGCGGGACAAAGACGGGCTGCGGGCGGTGGTGTACCCCATCGCGAAACAACGGGCGGCGATTGAGCTTCCTTCCGGCGCTTACACGCTGCGGGCCTATCTGGACCATGGCGGGCATGCCGCCGCGTTCGAGAAGGGATTCTACGTGACGGCGCGCCCGGTCGAGGTCAAGCCGCAGGGAGAGTTCTTTGAGCTCGGGCCGGACAGCGCACGGGACGGCAGGGAGGCGATGGCGCGCGTGGCGGCGGGGGCGACCTGCCTCGTCCATCTTGAGAAATGGGGCACAACGCCCCCCGCGTTTCTGCCGCTTCCGAAGCTGGCCGTCACGCGCCGCAGCCACTGGCTCTACCATGACGACACGATCATGGTGCCCGATCCGCTCACGCGGGGGCTGAAAACGGGATTTCTCGACTGGGATTTCTATACGGGCTGTTTCCCCCTGTTTGGATTCACGACGGACGCCGAGCCGGTTTCCTATGCCTCGGTCAACTTCAACGTGGGCGGCCCGTCCGTCTACAATTGCTCATTCAACCTGGCCACGTTCCGGCACGGGAAGGGGCGCCTGATCGTCTCGACGTTGCCGCTCGACAGGTCGTCACCTGCTGGAGCGGCCATTCTTGCCAATGTCGTCCAATCCGTCCGTCCCAACGGTTCCGATCACCTGCAGAGTCCGCTGCGCTGACAGGCGGCGCGTCCCAGCTCAAATGGGCGGGCGTCCGCATCGGCAACGACTTGCAGAAGCAAAGGAAGGGAAGCCAAGCCATGACGCATGCAGTTCTTCCGGGAAAGCCGGATGCGGGGAAGCCGCACGCGCCCTGCGGAGTCTCGACGCGGCTGGCTGCTTGCTGCACACGGGCGGTCGCGCTTGTGTGCCTGGTGGCGTGTGTCGCGTCCGCAGCGACCTACGACGCCTCGACGGGCTATGTCATGGTCGAACAGCGGGGCCGCCGCGGGGATAGTCCGCTGGACTATTTCTCCGCGCAGCCGCTTATCTACAACGCCGAGGAGGACGGCCGAGATGCCTACTACTGGAGCGATCACCTCGCGGCGCACGCGAGCACGAACTACTATGTGCCGTTCCCGATACGTGGCGTGCTCTGCATCGAAGAGGGCCTGGCGGCGACGAACTACGTGTTCCCGGGCGACAGCCTCGTCCTTTCCGGAGCCGGGAACATCCAGTGGAAGCATTTCCATCCAACGACCTACACGATCCCCAACCTGATTGCGCTCGACGGGTCGGCCTACTGGAGCAACGAATGGGCGAAGCGCGATCCGTACGTGCAGCTTGGGCGGCCGGACCTCCATGGACGGATCACGATCGGCGATGTGCCCGGCGCCCCGGCGGCGTTCTCCATTCAGGCGAACGACCACATCGACAACTGGGGCTACGAAATCTGGAACGACATCTACGGCGAGGCCAACAAGACGTTGAACCTGACGTTCAATGCGGGCAGCCCCCGTTCGGGCTGGTTCAGGCTTCTGGGCGACCACTCGAATTTCCATGGATCGGCCGTCGTCGTGTCGAATGCGCTGGAACTTGGCGCCTCGGGCTTCGCGGACGCCACGGTGCGGCTGGAGCGGAAGGCGTCGGTGGCCCCTTGTGCGGCGGCGGGGGCGTCCGTCCCCATCTCCAACCTCGTGGTGGACGCGACGTCAAAGATCGTCCTGAATCCGTCCAACGGCCTGACGGTGGCCCGGCTGATACTGGGCGCGGGGGCGGCATTCGACGTCGCCGCAGGTGCGACGCCCCTCCACGTGACGGACACGCTTGATTTACAAGGACACGCGAAGGCGTCCTTTGCGGTCGCGTCGTCATTGCATGGTACGGCCCATGCGTTTCTGTCGATTCCGGCGGGCCGCCCGCTCCCTGCCGCGTCCGACTTTGAATTGGCCATAACGGGGCAGGACGCCAAACGCCAGCCGTCAGTCCGCATCGCCGCACGCGCGGACGGCGCGTCTCGGAAACTTGCGCTTGTGGTGGGCGGCGCCGTGCAGACCCTTCCGACGACAACGCCCGAAACGGGGACTTCCTACTATGACTGGAACCACAGCAAGGTCAATGCGACTGATTTGACCGACTACGTGCTCATCGACCGAACCTGTTGGCCGGACGGACGCTGTGTCCATCCCGGCGCGAGCTATGTGATCAGCCAGTCGTCCGGCTTTGGCCCCTATTTTGGCACGCGGGACGAGAACGACCCAAAACGGACGGACACCTTTGCCGGCGATTCGCTCTACCTGGGGCGGTTCTGTTCCCTGGTCCTGCGCCAGCGCAGCTACACGGTTCCGCTTCTCCAGTTCTTCGGGAAAAACGAACTCTGCTTCTCGGGCAAGTACGCCAGCACGCTGTCCGGCGAGATTGAAATGATCCGGAACGGGGCCGAGTTCACGTCGATCATCGCAGGGAACCGTGCCGGCGGCCTGAAGCACACGCTCGCGGCCTCGATCCGCGGCGACGGCGGCCTGAACGTGCAGGGATCGGCGGCTCGGTTTGACCTGACCCCGGAAACGGGCCTTGGCGACATCGAGTTCTCGGGCGACAACCGCCGTTTTACGGGGCTTCTCAGCATTGGACGATCCAGCCAGACGGGGTATGCCGCCATGCCGACGACATCCGCGACGGCGTTTGAAAAGCTCCAGTTCCGAAGCGCGAAGAACCTCGGAGGGGAGTTGGCGTCGTTCGCGGCCAACGGCATTACGCTGCTCGCGCACTCCGTCCTTGAAGCGTTGGAAAGCCTCACCTACGACACGTCCACGCGCGGCATCTTCATCGACGGGAACGGCGGCCTTTCGGTCGTGGGCGGGGCGACGTTCACGATGGACGCATCGGTCACCTATAACGGAACCTGCCGGAAGTACGGGGCTGGAACGCTTGTCGTCAACGGTGCGGCGCGCTTTACGGACGGCACGGACGGAACGGCGCCGACGGCCGGGAAGAACGTCCTGGAAGTCCGCGAAGGCTTCCTCAGGCCAGGCGCGCGCGAAGGACTCGATGGCGTGGCCGTCAGCTTCACGGGGACAGGGCGGCTGCTGGTGGATCCGGCGGCGTCGGGCGACGCCCGCGAGAAGGGCCTCTATACGGTCAAGGCCCCCGGCGGCATTTCCAGCCCGTCGGGCAAGGTTCCCGTGACGTTCGACGTGACGTCCTTCAAGGCCCCTGAAACATTCTCGGCAGTCCTCTGCACGACGGCCGACGATTCGCTCGCCTTCAGCTTCGACCGCCCCTGGGAGGGGTACGTGACGGAGGTGACGCGCCTGGAGACCGATCCCGGCGTCTACACCTATTCCGCGACGTCGAGGCTGTCCGGCCTCGCCCTCATTTTCCGCTAAACCAATTTTCCGCTAAACCAACATGAAGAATCTTCTCCTGGCACAGTTCGTCGTCGGCGTGGTCGGGATGGCGTGTGCCGCCCCGCCATTGCCGGAGCCGTCTTTCTCGTTCGACCTTGGAGGGCGCACGTTCAGGTCGCTGGGCGAACTGGGAGTGTGCGCGCAGCATGTGCGCGTGGAGGGAACGCGCACGTTCGAGACGGACGTCGCCACAGCTGAAGGCGGACTTGTCGCGACATTGTCCGTGACGCGCTACGCCGCGGATCCCGTCGTAGAGTGGACGCTCGCGTTCGAGAACCGGGGCTCGGCCGATTCCGCGCGCTTCACGCACATTTCCTCGGGCGACTTCCCGTTGGCGTTTGGCGGGGCCGAGACGTTGACGCTGGGGCGCGGCATTGGGGAGATGCCGAATCGGCCTGAATGCGAGGCCGCCAACTATTCGTTCGCGTACCAGTCCCTGACGAACGGCGCCGTCGAGCGCTTTGCCGCGAGCGAGGGCTATCCCTGCTTCAAGACATTCCCGTATTTCCGCGTGTTCTCGCCGACGGGCGGCTATGCCGTCGCCGTCGGGTGGCAGGGGCAGTGGTGCGGCGCCGTGGCGCGTGGCGAAGATGGGAGGGTGCGCATCGAGGCAAGCCAGGAGACGGTCGATTTCTACCTGAAGCCGGGCGAGCGGGTGATCACGCCCACAATGACCGTCATGGCATTTTCGGACCATGACGACGCCGTGAACGCCTGGCGGCGGTTCATGCGGCGCTGGATTCTCCCGCGCGCGAAAGACGGGAAATCGCCGCTGCGTCCAATCCTCGCCATCAACGGCGAGGAAGGGGGGCCCCTCTACACGAAGATCACCTGTGCGCGGCAGATCGAGCTTGCGCGGATAATGCATGAAAAGGGCGTCCACTACGATGGCTGGTGGGTGGATGCCGGCTGGTACGTCCCGCTGGGGGCGACGAACGGCCAGGGGCGCGCACTGAACTGGTATGAGGGGACGGGCGTGTGGAGCCCCGATCCGGCACGGTTTCCGTCCGAAGGGTTCAAGCCCCTCTCCGATGAACTCGTGCGGTACGGAGCGATGCTCTTCCTCTGGCACGAGCCGGAGCGCGTCCACAAGCGGTCGGGATTCCTGGAGAAGGCGCGGCCCTACCTTTCGGCATCCAAGGCGGTCACGTGCCGGCGCTACGACATGGCGCGGCCGGAAGCCGTGGACTTCATTTCCGGCATCGTCGCCGACTCCATCGTGCGCAACGGCGTGGGGTTCTACCGTCAGGACTCGAATGGCCCCGGCCCCCTGCACGACTGGTCTTTCGCCGACGCGGCGCGTGGGGACGGTCGCCGCGGCATTGCCGAGAATTTCTCGATTCAGGGGCAGTTCCGCATGTGGGAACGGTTCCGCAAGGCGAAACCGGGGCTTTATTTCGACACGTGCGCTTCCGGCGGACGCCGCAACGACCTTTCGACGCTGCGCTTTCCAAGCGTGCCGCTGCACTATTCCGACACCGGATACTGGAACTTCCGCGAGAAGCAGCACTACAACCACCTGATGAACGAATGGCTTTTCTATCGCAAGAACATCGCCTGGGCGTTCCACCCGCCCAAGACCAGGGGCTACATCGACCGACGCCATGCCGTCATCGACTTCGCGCCCATGCACATGATCCGCACGGTGATCTTCCTCGATCCCGATTCGCGCCACGAGGCCGAGGAACGCCAGCTCCTCGCGGTCTGGCGCGCGTGCGCGTCTTTGATGATTGACGGCGACTACTATCTCCTCACGCCTGAAACGTTCGGCGATGACACGTGGTGGGTGACGCAGTTCCACGACCCCCAGACGGGACGTGGCTTCCTGCAGGTCGTGCGCAATCCCGCAAACAAGGAGGGTACGCGCACGTTCCTCCTCAAGGGGATGACGCCCCATGTCCCGATTGTCGTCACCGACCAGTTCTCCGGCCTCTCCTACGGCACGGATTCTCATCGCCCGATTTCGGTCACGCTGCCGCCCGATTTCGCAACGATCCTCTCGTATCGCAGGGCGAGGTAGTCCGGGCCGATGCGTTGCGCGCGAAAGTAAACGCACCATCGCGAAAGTAAACGTACCAGTTCTGCCTGACTTTTGACAATGCGTCGCC
>CAKUCX010000025.1 GCA_934643865.1 uncultured Kiritimatiellota bacterium | reverse complement strand
GTTCGGGCGCGGGCGCCTCCGGCGCGGCGGACGGCTCGGGCGCGGAGGCCCGGGCGGGCGGAGAGGCCGGCGCACGCCTCTTCCCGCGGGAAAAAACGAGCACCGTCGCGGCGGCAACGGAGGCAAGGGCAACCGCCCAGAGGAAAACCTCCTTCAGAAGCGCGGACGCCGCAGGAGGCGGCGCGGCGTTTAGGCGGGCGCGCGGCAGGGCCGCGGGCGGCGTCTCCGCATTCAGCGCAGACGGCGGGAGGGCGTCCACATCGACGAGGACGAGGCGCGAGGCGCCAACCTCGACGACATCGCCCGCCGCAAGGCGCTGCGAATCCGTCCCCAGGGCAACGCCATTGACGAGCGTGCCGTTCGCGCTCGCGAGATCGGTCGCCCACAGTTCGCCGTCACGCACCTCGAACAGGCAGTGGTTGCGGGAGAGGGCCGGATCGGCGATGGCGATCTCGCACGTGGAGGAGCGCCCCAGGCGCAGGCCGCTCGCCTTCACGGCGAAACGCCGCCCCTGCAACGGCCCGGCCGTCACGAGAATTTCAGGAATCTTTTTCATGCCGCCTTCCAAGCAGGTGGCAGTCTATCAAAAAAAACCTGGCGTGTGAAGATGGCGGCCCGGAGCCCTTCGCGGAGGCGGAGCGGCCGCCGCGCGCCACCGCATAATCCGCGAACCATTTCCCGTGGACGGCGACTAATTAACAATCTTAACTTTAGTCGCCCGGATTGGGCCGCCGCATTTTGGGCGACTAATCTAAATATCGTCATTTAGTCGCCCACGCCAGCCCGTTGGTGTGCTATAATATCGGCCGGAAAGGAACATATGCAATGGGAAGATTCTTCGGACGGGAGGCGGAACTGGCCAAACTCGACGCACTCTGGCGCAAGCGCACCAGTTCATTCGCCATCATCGCCGGCCGCCGCCGCATCGGAAAGTCCACGCTCGTCGAAGAGTTTGCCGCACGGTCGAAATGCGCCTTCATCGAACTCGTCGGACTTGCGCCGGATGCAAAGATGACCAACCGGCGCCAAATCGACAACTTCTGCGAACGGTTGGCGCGCGCCACGGGACTGCCGGAGGCCAAGGCGGACTGCTGGGCCAAGGCCTTCGACGCCCTTGACGCCGCCTTGCGGGGATGCGGGCGGACGATCGTCTTCCTGGACGAGATCTCGTGGATGGGAAAATACGACGATTCCTTCGCCGCCTTCCTGAAGACGGCCTGGGACACGCAGTTCTCCAAGCACGACAAGCTCATCCTCATCGTCGCCGGCAGTGTCTCGGCGTGGATCAACGCGAACATCCAGCGGTCCAGGGGATTTGTCGGACGCATCTCGCTTGACTTCACGCTTGAAGAGCTTCCCCCCTCAAAATGCCTCGGTTTCTGGGGCCGCCGGGCTTCGCGCACAAGTACCCGCGAAATCCTCGACATGCTCTCGATCACCGGCGGCATTCCCAAATATCTCGGTGAAATGGATCCCTCTCTTTCGACCGACGACAACATCCGGCGCATGTGCTTCGACCCGGACGGCTATCTCTTCAAGGACTTCGACCGCATCTTCGACGACGTGTTCGGCCTGTCCCTCGCCGCGAAGAAACGCATCCTGCTGACGCTGTCCGAAGGGCCCGCCAGCATCTCCGAACTGGCCGAGAAGCTCGAACGCGACCCGAACGGACATCTTTCCAACGACCTGGCCGAACTCGCCGAAGCCGGATTCCTTTCCGGTTCGGCAGGCCTCAACCCCGTCACGGGAAAGGCCGTTCGCGAAGTGCGCTACCGGTTGCGCGACAATTACACGCGCTTCTACCTCAAGTACGTCCTGCCGAGGAAGGAAGCCATCAGGAACAACCTCTACCGGTACGTTTCGCTCGGCACGTTGCCGGGCTGGGACGCGATCATGGGCCTTCAATTCGAGAATCTGGTCCTCAACAACATCTCCCGCCTCGCCGCGTTCATCGGCCTACAGGGGAAAAACGTCGAGTCCGCCGCGCCCTATTTCAAGAGCGGACGGAAGAACGGCAGGGGCGTGCAGATCGACTATCTCATCCAGCTCCCCAAGGCGGTCTACATCGTCGAAATCAAGCGGAAGCTGAAAATCACCGCAGCCGTCGAGGACGAAGTCCAGAAAAAGCTCGAAAGGCTGAAACTGCCGAAGGGCCGTTCCGTCAAGCTTGTACTCGTCTACGACGGCGAACTTGACCCGTCAATCGAAGAAAACGGCTATTTCGACTATCTCGTTCCGGCGGAAACGCTCCTGTCCGACAACGGAACGAAAAGACCATGAGCGGTCGTTTCACCGTAGGGTGTTGCCCAGAACGGGCTCGTGCCGGATGTCCACGACGGACGGCAGCCAGACCCGATAGCGGTCGGTCGGCTGCCATGAGTTGCCGGCGGACGCGAAATCGGTGAAATGGACGGTCGTCGGCAACGCACCCGCATCCGGGTTCTCCGCATGGCAGCCACCGGGCAGGGCCACGGACACGGCCATGAACATGTCCGTCGCCGGCGGGCGCACCAGACTGAAGGAATCCAGCACCTCGGGCGTGAGCCGATCGACGCGGACTTCCTCGTCAAGGGCCCCATCCCCGAAGCGCGTGTCGCGCGCCAGGCAGACCGGCCCGCGCGTAAAGGCGACGTAATCGCCCCTCCGGTGCAGCCTGACCGGCATGTCAAAGGCAATCTCGACCTTGTCGCCCGGCTGCCAGTCCCGGCGCACGTCAAGATACGTTCCCGCCTGTATCGTCCCAGACAAGGGGCTGCCATTGACCTTGACGACGGTTCCAGACGAGAACGCCGGGATGCGCAGCCGCAGGACAAACGACCGTGGATCACGTGAACGGTACCAGAGACGGACGGCATTGAGCTTCGGATAGAACGTGTTCATCTCGAAGTGTACGGTCCCACCGTCCGCGAGTTTTCCCCGCACGTTGCCGCTCATGTAGAAGTTGACGGCGAGGGTGTCCCCCGAAACGGAGGCGAACGAATCAAGCACCGACAGGAAGCCGCGCGGCCCGTTGGCGTTGCAGCAGTCCGTATGCATGCCGCAGTGCCAGTGTCCGAGGCTCCGATAGCCCGTAAGCGGCGTGTAGGAGGCGAAGTGGTCGCCCGTGCGGTTCAATGCGGCGAGATAGGCGTTGTAGAACGTCCGTTCCATCTGGTCGGCCCACTTCGGGTCTCCCGTCACGGCCAGCAGCTTCCCGCACAGGCGCATCCAGGTCGTAAGCACGCACGTCTCCTGCTGCCAGGCGAAGCGGCGAACCTGCTGCGCCGCCCCGTTGTACCAGAGTTCGCGCGCGGCCGCGCCGCCCGCCAGGTTGATTTCCGTCTTCACGATCGATTCCGCCGTCAGGAGGGCCGCCTCAAGGTATTCCCTCTTGCCGGTCACTTCGGCATACTCGACCAGTCCCTGATAGCAGCTCATCATCTCGTAGGCTTTCGTCAGGTCACGGATATGGTGCCAATTCTCCGGCGTCCACTTCCCCGGTGCGTCGGCCAGGCGCCTGTCGGCAACGGGAACTTTCGTCTGTACAAGCAGCTGCGGCCCGTCCGGATCCACACAGGCCTGGCGGACAATCCCGTCGGCGAACTCCAGGTAGCGCTTCTCCCTTGTGCGCCTGTAGAGCCAAACGACGGGCTCCAACACCGAACAGCTCGGCAACCCGCCCCATCCGCTTGTCTTGTAGAGCGGGCGTCCCTGCCGCGCCGTCTCGCCGATCAGGTAGTCGCAGACCCGTTTCGCCGCCTCCAGCGACCGCGTGTCGCCCGTTCCGTCGGAATGGTGCATCAGCCCCATCATCGTGTACTTCATGCCCCAGATGTCCCACTCGCGGCAACGGGCGGACACGTCGTAGTTGCCGATGTAGCCGTCCGGCTCCTGTGCGGCGAGGACGCGCGCGACACCGGCGTCGATGTTCGCCTTCAGCCGTTCGGAACCCGTCCGCTTCCAGAACGGCACCGCCGCATGCATGTACTTGCCCCAGAACTCCGTCTGCCACCACGCCTCCCGCGTGCGCCCGTGGAAGACATCCGCCAGGAGCGTCGCATCCGTCGCCTCGACGTGGTTGCGCACCATGCTGTCCAGCCGGTCGCCGAACGGTCCGGTGAGCCGCACGTCCACAGCATCGGCCCCAGCCGCCCCCACCAAGATCGCCGCGCCAAGCGCCGTCAGGAATTTCCTCTTCATGTCCTTTTTCCTCAACGTTAATCCTTTTTCTCCACGAAATCCATGATCCACGTCCAGTCGTAGGCCGAGAGGCCGTGCTTCTCCGTCCGCCGGACATAGCCAAGGGACGGGCCGATGGCCGACGTGTCGTAGGGCGCGGGCCACGCCACCTTCGGCAGACCCGGTTCGCCCAGGAACGCCCACACGGGGCTCGCCGCCTTCAGCGCCTCGAACTCGCCCTCCGTGTCGTAGAACGGATCGTCGAAGCCCTCGACCAGAAGCTTGCGCGGCGCGACGCACGCCATCAGCAGATGGGAGTCGAACGGCATCGCCTTCTCGTTGTTCGCATACTTCCCGAACGCCGCGCAGAACCAATGCGGGAACGTCTTCAGCAGAAGCGCCGCGTTCTCGCCGTAGTTGCGCTTGAGGAGCGGCGCCCCGCCGCCGCCCGTCTGGTTCGCGACGACGGCGTGGAAGCGTTCGTCGAACGCACCGGCGAGCAGCGCCGCCTTCCCGAGTCGCGACGAACCGAGCACGGTCACGCGCCGTACGTCCACACGCGCCGCCCCCTCCAGCGCGTCGAGACCGCGCATGAGCGCCCACGCCCAGGCACCGAGCGCCGTCGTGTTGTCCGACCGCGCCGCGTCGAACGGGAAGAGCGAAAGGACATCGGTGTCGGCATACCGGCCGTCCAGCACACGTCCGTAGGGATCCGGCGAGACCTCCCAGTAACAGGCCGTCATCACGGCGAAGCCGCGCGCGAGGAGCATGCCGACCGGATACACCGTGCGCAGGTTGTGGTCGGCATAGAGGCCGCGCGTCGCCGCCGTCGCGTAGTCGCCGTACCGCCTGAAGCCGGGGGTGGGACGCATCCGGCAGGTCGGCACGGGGATGTTCGCGTCGTCGATGAGTTCGTGGTTGCCACCGTAGTTGAGGAACAGCAGCGCCGGAACGGGCTTCTTCGCGTGCCGTGGCGCAAGCAGCAGCCAGTTGACGCAGGGGCCCGAGCGGTCGGGCCTGAAGTACATCCGGTAGAGCGTGCGCGTCGCGTAGCCGCCCATCGTGACGCCCTCGTCGATGACGTCCACGACCGGCCGGATTGGCGCGGGGATGCGCCCGTACATCTCGCGCTCGAAGAGGCCGAGGATTTCCCGGCGGCGGCACGGCCAGTCGGCCGGTGCGGCGACGCGCGCCCCGTCCGCGAAGACAAGCGGATCCTCCAGGCGTACCGCGCCGATCTTCGCCGGATCGTAGTTCGGGCCGATCTCCCGGACGAGGGCCTGTTCCGACGTGAGACCGCCCGCCGTCAGCGTGACCCGGTTCGTACCCACGACCAGCGGCACGTCCGTCCAGAGCACGCAGCAGGCCGCGTCCGGACGCTTCGTGCCGACGGTGCGTCCGTTCAGCGCCAGCGTGACGTCGCCAGCGTTCGAGAAGCCCAGCACCGTCGTGACGGCGTTCGTCGTCGTGCGCGGCCGGCGCGCGCCGACGAGGCGCAACGTCGATTCGCGCGTCCAGTTCGCCCGGTAGAGATGCCAGGCGTCCTTGCGCGTCCGGTGGTCGAACGTCACGAGCCCCTTGTCGTTGATGCCCCAGCGCGCCCCCTCCTGCCGGCGGTCGCTGCCGAAGTCGAACATGCACCAGACGAACGCCCCCCACAGCCTCTCGTCCGCAACGATGTCGCGGTAGTCGCGCGCATGCACGTAGGCCTGGTATTCCTCGGAATGGAACGCGGCGTCCGGCAGACAGCGGAGGCGCGCGTCCCCGTGCTGAGCGGGCGAGCCGCCGGCCCCGTACTCGGCGAGCGCCACGGACGCGCGCCCGGTCTTCGCGCGTACCTCGGCGAGCTGTGCGGCCAGCGTCACGCCCGGCTTGCCGTACCAATGCGGATAGCGGTTGAAGCCGAGCGCTTCGGGCACGTCGTTCAGGCACCGTTTCTCCAGCTGGTCGCTCGCCGCGACGACCGTCCGGGACGGATCGAGCGCCTTCACGAACTCGCGCAGGTCCTCCATCATCGCCTCGGGTTCGCCCTCCGCCATCGGCACCTTGTTGTAGAGTTCGTTGAAGATACTCCAGCAGACGATGGACGGGTGGTTGCCGAGCTGGACGACCATCTCGCGCACCTGCCGCCAGACGTTGGAGCGGAACGTGTCGGTGAAGCGGAGTCCGTTCACGTTCGGCTGTTCGCACCACGCCATCAGCCCCCGCTCGTCGCACTGGGCATACGTGAAGCCCGCATGCGGATAGTGCGCGGTGCGGATGCCGTCCGCGCCCAGTGCCTTGACCTCCGCGATGTCGGCGGCGATGTCGGCGCGCGAGACGGCCCAGCCTTTCCCCTCCCGGTCCTGATGGTAGTTGACGCCGCGTATCCTGCGCTTCCGTCCGTTCAGGTAGAAACCGTCCGCGCGGAACGCCGCCGTGCGGAACCCGAAGACGACGTCCACGGCATCGCCCGACGTGAGCGCGATGCGGTTCGTGTAGAGAACCGGCGTCTCGGGGCTCCACAGGCGGAATCCGGGAACGGTGAACGTCCGTGACTCGTCCGGTGCGCCGAGCACCTTCACGTCGGCGCGTACGCGGCCCGTCGCCGGGTCCGGCCACACCCGGACGCCGCACGCGCCGTCCGTCACGGGATCGATGCAGATCCGGGGCGTCTCGATCAGCGTCACGTCCCGGTAGAGGCCGCCGTACATCGTGAAGTCCGCGTTGACCGGCGGCGCCACGTCGTCGCGGGAGAAATTGTCCACGACAATCTCCAGGCGGTTACCCGTCGCCTTGAGCGCGTCCGTCACCTCGAAGCAGAACGCCGTGAACGCCCCCAGGTGGCTGCCGACCTCCCATCCGTTCACCCGGACGGTCGCCGTGATGGACGCGCCCGCGCAGCGGACAAAGGAACGGCGTCCCTTCTTCGGGTCGGGCAGATCGCGCGCATAGGTGACGCGCTTGCGCTCGTAGGAATTCATGCAGGACGAGTTCTTGGCGTACTTCTCGCCGGAAAGCACGCCCTTCCCGTCGCATCCGTCCTCGATGTTCCACGCATGCGGCACCGAGACGCCGTAGGACCGGCCATCCGCCTCCGTCAGCGTCCAGCCCGGTCCCGACAGATCGACGACGCGGCGTCCGCTTTCGTTCGCATCCGCCGACAACCAGGGCAACAGGACCGCCACCAACACCGTCAAGCCGAAACCGCGTGTCGTCACACGTCCCTCCCCCTACGGCTCCAAAAACCGGCAAGAACTGCAAGCCCGAACGCATTCGACCTTAGGAATCTGACAACCATTCTCACTCCTTTGCCCGTCCGGGGTTCCGATAGACCAGGCCGTCAAGCCGGGCCTTTTCCGACACGGGCTTTCCCGCGAACACGTCCGCTTCCGTGAACACCGCAAGATGGATGTCCTGCCGCTTTGTGCGGTCGTTGTCGTACGTCACGTAGATCGTGCCGTCCGGGGCCTGGTCGCCGTCCGGGTAGGCGCAGGACCCCTTTTCAAGGACGAGTCCGCCCTTCCACGTCGCCCCGTCGTCGTCGGAGAGGAAGGCCGTCAGCTGCTTTCTGCCGACATCCCGATCCAGCGGACCGTTCTTGACCAGCAGAAGCCGGCCGCTCGCGAGCCGTCGTACGAAAAGGCGCGAGTTCGTGTGCGCGAAGTCCGCCGGCCGCGTCCTTGTCCACGTCCTGCCGCCGTCGGAAGACTCGGACGTCCAGCATCCCGTCGGTCCGCGCAACGCGCGCAGATAGGCGCGCAGACGACCGTCCGCAAGTTCGACGAGATTGTGTTCGTCGAACTCGCGGACCCACTTCGGCAACGTCGCCCCGCCCAGGAGAGTGAAGTTCCCGCCGCCGCCGTCGCTCGCATAGACCCGCGCCGATGCGTCCTCCCCCCAGAGCGAAGCGGGGAAGAGCCACCGCCCGGACCGTAGGACAAGCGGCTTGCACATCATGACCCCGCTTCCCATGCGCCGCACGGGCGGGTATGGCGCACGGGGTTCCTGCTCTGCGTCCAGCATCGCCCGGACCAGGACGTCGCGATGGGCGCCAAACGAGATTCCGGGCATCTGCGTCCTCTTGTCCTCCGTACGCAGAAGCGTCGGCCGCTCCGTCCAGGACCAGCAGAGCTTCCCGTTCGGGGTGACCCAGACCTCGCAGTCGAACGCACGGCAGGGGCCCTTGCCGTCCGGATCGGACACAAGGACCTCCTTCCATGTCCTGCCGTCGTCAACGCTTGTCGCAAGCACACCGTAGTTGTTGGAATCCTCGCCGTCCGTGCTTCCCGTGTACCACGTCGCCCAGAGGCGCCTGCCCGACGGCGACACCGCAAGGGAGGGAATGCCCGTGAACCGACGTGTCTCCGGCGCATGTGCGGCCGTCGGCGCGGTCAGCACGGTCTGGGCAGCCCCCTCCTGGACCTTGCCGCCGACATCCGCCCGAAACCCCTTCTTCAGGACACGCATGCGCGGATTGTCCAGAGACGGCGTGTAGGTCTCCCGTCCGTCCGCATCGCGGCTCCACGTGTGTTCGACGGACCACTCCCGGTACTCGCGGAAGGCGTGGTAGGACCAATCCCAGCCGTACTCGTTGAAGATCTCGATTGCATCCCGCATGTAGTTTTCCGCGCCCGGCGCCCATGTGACCGCCGAGAACTCGCCCACGTAGATCTTCGCCCGGTGGCGGCGCGCGAACCGGAGGACGGGATCCAGCGTCTTTCGGATGAACGCCTTGTTCCATCCTTCGGCCTCGTTCGGATAGGGTTTGAAATCCCCTCTCTTCGCGGCATCGAAGACCCCCTGGTGCGTAAACTCCATCGGCAGGTAGCAGTGGACCTGGTAGATGACGTTGTCCAGGGCAAGCGGCGAAAGATACTCGAACGCGGGCGCGCCGTCGTAGGCGTTCGCTTCGACGACAATCGGCGTCTGCGTGTCGACTTCGCGAATTGCGCGCGCCGCGTCAAGCTGCACGTGGAGATAGGAGTAGGGGGCGTGTCCCATCTGGTTCGGCTCGTTGACAAGGTCGTATCCGTAGAGCCGGGGATCGTTCCTGAAGCGCGTGGCGATTCGACGCCACGTCGCCACAAAGTGGTCCCTGTACTTCTTCTCGTAGCACATCCGCAACTGCTTTCCCGGATTGATGCGCGCGCCCGGCACCGCATGCAGGTCGAGGCAGATCTTGATGCCATGCCTGGCCGCCCACGGCAGGATGTTCCTCTCCAGCAGGTCGAGCTCGCCGTCCACATAGCGGTCATACGCGGCGCAATCCAGCCAGGCGCCTACGGTCGTCCATCCGCGCGCGATCTGGAACCTTGCCAGGGTCGCCCCCCAGCGTTCAAGGGTCGCAAAATGGTCTTCCGTAATCTCCCGCGCGGACGTCGCCAGCATGACGCCGCGCATCGGCGCACGGCGGGCGACGGACTCCGGGTACTTGACCCTGAAGTCCTGGTTGACACGCTTGAACAGCTCGCCTTCGTCCCAGACCTTCAGTTTCGACAAGTCGTACACGACCCGCCCCGTAGACGACTGCAGGCCGAGTTCCAGCTTCGCACGCCGAAGCGGTTTCCGGATATGCGCACGGAACGTCCCCACGGACGACCAAGTTCCCTCCCCGAAGCAGCGCCCCGGCCAGTCGCGCGTGCCATCCGCATAGTCGACGGGCAACTGGAACTTGACGCCCCAGTAGGGCTTTTCCGGCCGGGGGACGTGCGCCGCCTCGATCGGGATCTCCAGGCGAAGCCAATGTCCCACAAAGGGGCTGAGATCGACTACGGCAGACGGCATGGAAGCGCAGGGACCCGCAGACTCCGGGACGTCAACGATCAAGCGGCTTCCCTCCATCCGCGCATACGGCGACAGCGTCCACTTCAATTCTCCCAGCGAAACCTCCCGTGGCGCGGGAAGATGCCGCGTCCCATCGAGTTCATCCGGACGAAACCACCACGTTGCCGGTTCCGTCATGGGGGGACGCTGGGGACAGGTTCGCCCGTAGTCCTCCGGCGCCGCGTTGACCGCCCATCCCTCCGGCGTTTTCCTCCCGAACGTGTCCCGCACGGCCTCCAGGAAACCGAATCCGTGCTCGGCGTTCGGATAGCCGATTTCCCCCTCGCCCCACTCGTCGAGGGGACCCATCAGCAGCGTCCGCAGCCCGGTCTCGTCGGAGAACCTGCGCCCGTCTTCGCAAATGCGGCGGAAGTCGCGGGCGTTGATGCCCGTCACCGCCCAGGAGTTCCAGCTGTCGCCCTGCCACGGACGGTTGTCCCAGCCGGTCGTGAGCGTCGGGAGGATCGGCAGTCCGCCGTTCTTGAGGACGGTATGCCAGTGGCCATGCGACGTGTCGGCCAGATCCCTGTAAGCCCGGTTGCCCTCGCGCGAGAGCGGCACGCGCGGCACCTCCTTGCCGAGGTAGCGGTAGATGCTTGTCGCGTCCACGCCCGCCGTCCGGAAGAACGCGATGCGCGCGGGGTCCTCGCTGTCGGTGTTGCGGCTCGTCTCGAACCAGATGCCCTTGTAGCCGGCCTCGCGCGCCAGGCGGCGGGAAAGGTCCAGATAGTCCTTCGCCGTCACGCCGGGCTGGTACTTCTCCAGATTCCGCGTGACGAACACCATGACCGCCGGCATGCCGTTGACGAAACGGTACTGGGGGTCGTTGAAGAAGTTCTCGATCCAGTAGCGCGTCAGCCGTTCGTGGTCCGCCAGCGTATGCGTGCGCACGCCGGCCTCGTTGCACCAGTTGACCTGCCACTTGAGGTACTTGCGGTAGCGCGCTTTCCTGAAGCGTTCCGGCCACTGGTTCTGCCTTGGCTTGCCACGGCTCCAGTACCAGTCGACCAGCACGTAGGAGATGCCGTTCTCGGCAAGGTGCTTGATCTGCCAGTCGAGCGTTTCCGTCGCGGTCTCGTCATACCAGCCCAGCACGGGCTTGCGCCACGGCGCGTGCGACCAGGCGCTGTGCCAGCCATAGGGGAACCCCTCACCCCAGACGGGGAAGATGAACGCGCCGATTTCGTACGGCGAGGTGTCGACCTTCCGGGGTTCCGGCGGATAGTCCGCCTTCGGCAGGCCCAGGGAGGGCTTCACGTCGGCCTTCACCGCCGTCCTGCGCGGCGGCACGCCGTCCGCCCGCAGCGTCACGCCAAAGGCATGCGGGCCGACGCCCGGATCGGACAGCCAAATCCTGTAGACGCGCTCGCTCGCCAGAGGCGGCAGGCGTTTCAGGTGGATCGTGTCGCGCCCGTCCGTTCCCGGCAGGGGGGCTCCCGGTTCCAGTTCAACGGGATTCAGCGGTTTCACGCCGGGCGGCAACCCGTCGAACGCGAAGCGCAGGTTCTCCGCCGGACGTGTCCCGTAGTTGCGGACGACGATCTCGACGGGGAACGGACGCCCCGCGCGCGGAATCGCCTCGGACGGATAGGCGGCCGTAACCACGGGATCGGCCGGGAGATCGGGGCGTCCCGGGTGGAACGTGACGTTCCGGGCCGGCAGAACCGCGTCGGACGCCTGCTGGCCGATGGTGAAGAACGGAATCGTCCCCTTCCACGAAACCCTCCCCCGGTCCGGACCCGGAAACTCGTTCCGGTAATCCCCGAGACGGTAGGCGTAGACATGTTCAAGCCCGTCCGTCGCCGGCACAAAACCGAAATACCCCCGCCCCTGCGTCTCGCCGTTCCAGCGCATCGAGCAGTAGTGGACGCCGGGCGGCATCCGAAGCGCGAACGTCACCCACTCCGACCGCGCCGCGTCAATCGGTTCGCGCCGGATCCCCGGGACGATCTCGATTCCGTGGATTTCGACCAGTACGCCGTCCTTGAACTCGGGCGGGAAGTCCAGCCGCAGGGCCTGGACCCTCCCCGCAAGCCAGCCCGGCTGGAACGCATAGGTCTGCACGGTCCCCGCCGTACCCAGATGGAACGTGTGGCAGTTCGTGCGCGACATCGCCGCATCGTCCGCACCCTGCCAGAAGAACTGCGCGGGCCCCGTCCCCTGCGCCCGCAGCGTCAGGCGCACCGTCTGGTCCGGCGAGATTGCGAGTGGTTCCGGGAAGCGCGCGATGAACTGCGAATCGCGTCCCGTCACGACGGCCGAGAGGACGCCGTTCGTCAGCCTGACATCCCGGCACATGTTGACGTGGGTCGCCCACGCCTCCAGCGACGCGCCCTTCCAACTCCGCTCGGGCGTCTGTGGCACACCGGCGAAAGGCGACGCCGACGCCACGTGCCGCACGCCGAACGGCACGGCCGGCAGGCCGTCCGAATTGTAGAGGTTGACCCAGGGATTGATGGCCCAGCCGTAGCGGACGGACACCGGTTCGGGAACGGCCCGGGACAGCACGCGCACGCACGCGCCCTCGATCGTCGCCTCGTCCGCCCAGTGCCACACGCCGTCCGCGCCCGCCACGGCGAATCCCTCGACCTCGGCCGACGGCGCGTTGCGCTTCACGGTGCCCATCTTGCCGATGCGCGAACGGACAACGTAGTTCGTGCCGAGGTCATGTGCGCGAAGCCCCTTCGCGCTGTCGCGGAAACGGACGACGAGCGCGTCGCCCTGCCGCTCGACGCCCGCGAACCGCGGCCCTAGGTACGGGATCTCCTTCTGCCCGTAGACTTGGTTGAGCGCCCAGTTCGCAAGCCGGCGCCCCGGCGTCCGCTTGTCGCGCGGATGGATGTCCTCCTCCTCGCCGACGTCGATGAGAACGGCCTGTCCCGTCATCGGGAGGTCGAGCACGTGGTCCTGCGCGTCGCGGAGCTTCGGCCAGTTCGTGTCCCCGCGATCCGGACGTACGGCCTTTCGCGCGTTGCCCGCCAGCTGG
Organism: uncultured Kiritimatiellota bacterium; assembly: GCA_934643865.1. Taxonomy (GTDB): domain Bacteria; phylum Verrucomicrobiota; class Kiritimatiellia; order RFP12; family UBA1067; genus RUG572. The sequence continues at coordinate 29,951 of CAKUCX010000025.1, read as the reverse complement.
CACCAGGCGAACGGCAGGTTCTCCCGCCCGAAAAGCCTCCGCCAGGAAAGGATGAGCGAACGGAACAGGTCTTCGTAGGCATCCGCCCGTTTCGTGTTCGATTCGCCCTGATACCAGATGACGCCCGAAAGGCCCATCGGCACGAGTCCGGCGACCATGCCGTTGTAAAGCCCCGACGGGTAATGCTGCGGCAGGCAGAAGCGCTGCCGTGCGGGCAGGGTCGCCTTTTCGCGTCCTGTCAGCGGGGACAGGCGGAACTCTTCGGCAAGCGACCAGCCGCCGTACGGCAGGCGCCGCCCGTTCACGTGCAGACCGTAGAAGACGTTCGGGATCTCCTCGGCATTGAAGACGCGCACCGCCAGCACGTTCGTCGCCGACACCGCCTCGCCGGCGACGTCGAAATGCTCCGTGTTCCGGTCGAGGGGATCGTCCGGGAAATGCCGCACGAGGGGCCGCCCGTTCCAGTAGACCTCCATACTGGACGTGTCAAAGCGCCACTGCTGTTCGATGAAGCGTTTCCGTGAGACCCGAAGCCCCTTGCCGCGTTGCGCCACGACCGTCCGCCGGAGCCAGACCGCGCCGGCGGGATGGACGAAGGATTCCGCCTCGGGCTTCCGCACGTCCCGCCAGCCGTCCGCCGGGATTCCGCCATGGGGACGGTCCAGGCGTCCACACGACCGTTCCCAGCCGCGCAGTTCGGCCTCGCACGCCGTCTCGTAGTGCCGATAGTCCTGGACGAATGCGGCCAGGGCGTCCATCTCGGCCTGGGCGCGCGGATTGTCCACGGTCGTCTCGGGCGTACACCATGCCTCGATCTTCGAGCCGCCGACCGCCGCCACGACGAACCCGACCGGACGCCGCAGCGCGGCCTGCACCCGCGTGGCGAACTGGTAGCCGACGGCCGACATCTTCGGCGTCGTTTCGGGGCTGACAAAATGCCAGCGGCCCGACACGTCCGAACCGGGTTCAAGCGCAATGTTCCGGGCCACCCGGAAACAGCGCACCATCCGGTTCGTCTGCGCACACGCCGCCTCGGCGTCGTCGGCGGAGCCCTCCGAGAACTCCATGTTGGACTGGCCCGAAGCCAACCAGACCTCCCCCACGAGCACGTCCCGGACCACCCGGTCGTTGATTTCCAGGTCGAACGGACCTTCCCCGACATTCCGGAGGTCGAGCCGGACGAGCCATGTGCCGTCCTGGCCGGCCACGCCGTCCGCCCGGACCGTTCCAAGCGAAACCCGCACCGCCTCACCCGGATCCGCCCTGCCGAAGACCGGCGTGTCCGCCGCCCTCAGCAAGACCGCATGGTCCGAGAAGACCGCCGCCGGCCTGACCGCCGCCGATGCAGCCCCCCACACTCCCAACACCACGGCCAGCAACGCCTTTCGCATGGTACTGTCCCCTTCAGACTGGATTACCGGATGATGAGGCAGCTTCCGCGTGGCGCCTCCTGGTTCTCGTAGCAGCCGATGTCCGGCAGCGCCGCCGGATTCCGTACAAGCGTCACACCGTCCGCGACGACACGCGGGTTGCCCGCGAGGTCCACGGCCGCCGCATCCATCCAGGGCAGCATCTCCCCCTGGTCGCGGCAGGGGGAGGAACGCCGCAGCGACCAGTCGCCGCCGACTGGATTGACGAAGCCGGGATCCCCGTCCGTGTGGCAGGAACGGAAGAAATTCGCGTGTTCGGGGGACGAGGACGGGATGCTGCAGAGGAGGATGCAGTTCGTCCATTCGTTCGTCGAACAGGAGACCGTCGTGTAGCCCGGCTCCGAGTCACGCGCTTTCGCGATGTCGGAACCGACGGCATCGACGGTGCAGTTCTCGAACTTCACGCGCGCCGAGACATCCGCGTAGCGGCCAAAGGCGTAGACGACCGGCGTTCCGGCCAAGGACGCAAAGAGGCAGTTGCGCACGTCCAGCTCAAAAGGTCCGCCGCGCAGGATCAGGCATGCGTTGGCCGTCACGGAACCACCGGGCATGTTGGTGAACGAACAGCCCGCCAGAAGAGCCGCGCTTCGGAATTCGAGAAGCGCGTTCGCGCCTCTCGCGACGGTGAGGCCGGTAAACGTGCAGTTCGAGACGACCAGGGCGGATCCCTCCGCATACGTGAGGACACCGCCATAGTTGCTGCCGGCCGTGCCGGTGAACGTGCAGGAGGCAAGCGTGACGGCCTTTGTCGCGGCGACGTGCCCGCCCGAGGCTTCGGCCTCGTTGCCCCTGAAGACGCAGTCCACGACGTACCCGCGAGTCTGCTCGTTGCCGGGCATGTAGAGGCCGCCGCCGTTTCCGCCCCGGCCGGAGCTCCGCGCCCTGTTCGCCTCGAAAAGGCAGTTGCTCACCACCGCACCGTTACCCGAGATGTACGCGCCACCGCCCGATGCGCCGTTCGCCGTGTTGCCGGTAAACGCGCAGTTCAGGACATGGGTTCGCGGTGACGACGGACAGGAGAGACCGCCGACCGGCGAGTTGCGGAGCGTGAGGCCGTCAAGCGTCACGCCCGCTACGCCCGCCGCGACGGTGAACATCCCCGCCGCCTCACCCGAAAGGCCCGATCCGTCGAAGACGGTCCCGTCGCGGTCAGGCGCGCCCGTCACCGGGTCGCAGCTCCGTATCGTGAGGTTCTTCGCCGTGACCGCAATCTGTTCCGTCACGGCGTAGACACCCGGGCGGACCAGGATTTCATCCCCCATCTGCGCCACCGCAAGCGCGTCGCGGAGGTCGTTCGCCGCCGTCTCCCAGGTCTCGTAGGGCGCGGCGGGCACATTGCCCTCCGTCCCGGCGGGTACGACATGGCGCGTTCCGGCAAGGGCGGCCACCGTCATGGCCGTCCACGCGGCCGCAGACAACAAAGGCATCCTCTTCATGTTCCGTCTCCTGTTCATCCCTCGATGCGGATTATGATACACAATCCTCCATCCGCATCGCAATCCCGACCAAAGTCGGGTATGTCCGTCCCCTCCAAAGTATGGTATCATGCGGTGCGCATGGCAGTCCTCTCCCACAGCGTCGTTCTGGCCGCGCTCGCCGGAATAGCGGCGTTCCTCTCGGGCCGGGCCGACATCGTGTCAGTCCGTGCGCTCTACGAGGCCGTCTACGAACGGCACGCCGCCGCATCCACGTTCGCGGTCACGGCGAAGGTCAGCGTCGTCAACTACGAACGGAACCAGCGCCAGGTCGAGCTCGCCGTCGAAGACGCGACGGGCGCCGTCGGGCTTCTCTTCCGCCTGTCCGACGCCATTCCCGAGAAGCCGCGCGCGGGCGACGTCATCGCCGCCACGGGCCGCATCGTCCTCGGCGTCGGACGGAAGCGGTACGCCGTGCCCGATTCCCTGTCCGTTCTCCGCCACGGGGAAGCGCCGGAACCGCAGACCGCCTCCCTGCCGGGCCTCCTCGGCGGCGTGTTCGACTTCCGCCGCGTCCGCATCCGCGCGGTGCTCCGGGAGGCCGTGCAGAGCGCCAAGAACATCCACTGGATGCTGCTGCGCATCGTCGACGGCACGTACACGATCGTCGTTCCCGTCCTGATCGACGCGGCGGAAGCGGAACGCCTTTCCGGCTACGTGGGAAGGGAGATCGTGATCGACGGATTCTGTTCGCCAGCCGATCCGGGTCCCCTCCAGAACGGGCGGCAGATCCGCGTGTGCGATCCGAAGCGGATCCAACTTGCGGCCGACGCCGCATGTACGCCCCTGCCGCCGTCCCTCGACCACCTGGAGAACATCGGTCCGTCGGTCCTGGCGAACGACGGCCTCCACAGCGTCGCCGGGACCATCCTCGCCGTCTGGAACGGCGGACGGGACGCCCTCGTCCGGGACGCACGCGGCCGTAAGGTCTGCGTCTCCTTCATCCGGCGCGAAGACCTCTCCGTCGGCGCGGACGTGACGGTTTTCGGCTTCCCCGAATCGAACTTCGTCTCCATCGGCCTCGTCAACGCGACGCCGCATGCGGTGGTGTCGAAGCCCCCGTCGGTCCTCCTGCCGCCGAAACCGCTCAGGATCTTCGACCTCCGCCGCCACGAGGGGATCGTGTGCCCGCGAAACGACCTCCACGGAGACCTCGTCAGGATCCACGGGCGCATCCTTTCGGTCCCCACGCGCGAGAACGGACAGGCGCTGATCCTCGGGGACGGGGACGAACACGTCACCGTCGCGGCGGAGACCATCCTGCCGACGGTTGCCGTGCTGGCGGCCGGCAGCGAAATCGAGGTCACGGGGTACTGCATCGTCGAGGCGGTCGCCTGGCACGCCATCAAGCCCCAGTACACGGGCATCCGGATTGTCCCGCGTCTTCCGTCGGACGTGCGTGTCCTCGCGCGCCCCTCCTGGTGGACGCCCACGCGGCTGCTGTCCGTGATCGGCGCGCTCTGCGCCGCCCTGTGCGGCGTCTTCGCCTGGAACGTCGCGCTGCGGCGGGCCTCCCTCCGCAAGGGGCGCGAGCTCGCGCGCGAACAGCTCAAGCACCTGCGGACCGAAACCAAGATGGTCGAGCGCACGCGCCTCGCCGTCGAACTGCACGACTCGCTCTCGCAGAACCTGACGGGCGTCTCGCTTGAAATCGCCGCCGCCCAGCAGTGCGGCATGCGGCGGGCGGACGAAATGGTCCGCCATGTGGACACCGCCGCACGCGCACTCGGCTCGTGCCGCCTCAGCCTGCGCGACAGCCTCTGGGACCTACGCAACCGCGCGCTGGAGGCCCGGACCCTCGGCGCCGCCGTCCGCACGACGCTCCAGCCGCACCTGCACGGCATCGTCCTCGGCATCCGCTTCAACGTCCGCCGCGCCCGTTTCTCCGACCGGTTCACGCACGACATCCTCTGCATCGTGCGCGAACTTGCCCTGAACGGCATCCGCCACGGGCGGGCGACGGCCGTGCGCATCGCAGGCTGCCTGGGGAACGGGCAGCTGCTCGTCTCCGTTTCGGACAACGGCTGCGGGTTCGACCCCACGGCCTGTCCGGGCGTCACCGAAGGGCATTTCGGCATCCAGGGCGTACGCGAACGCCTGGCGCGGCGTGCGGGTACGCTCGCCTACACGCGCACGCACGCCGGATGGACGCGGGCCCGGGTCTCCGTCCGGGTCAACGACGACAGCGAGGAGGAATCCCGGACATGAAGAAGACGACCGTCCTGCTGATCGACGACCATGCCATTGTGCGCATGGGCCTGATCTCGCTTCTGAAGACGAGCGGTGCATTCGACGTCGTCGGTGACGCGGGCGACGGCCCGGACGGCATCGAGAAAGCGCTCAGGTTGCGCCCCGATGTCGTCATCCTGGACCTCCTCATGCCGGTCATGGACGGTCTGGAGACGGCGCGGCGGCTTCTCGCCGCATGGCCGGAGGCGAAGATCCTCATGCTGACGACGTTCGGCATGGCCGACGGCCTTGCGCGTGCGCTGGAAGCCGGCGCGCACGGCGCGATCCTCAAGAGCGCGGACTGGAAGGAGTTCCGGACCGCCGTCGCCGAAGTCGCCGCCAACAGGCGCTACGTCGCCGACGACATCGCACAGATGCTCGCCGCCGCGTCGCCCCTGCCGTCGCTTTCGCCACGGCAGAGGCAGATCCTTGAACGCATCGTCGAGGGACGCAAGACCGACGACATCGCCCATGAACTCAAGATCACCAGCGCCGTCGTGAAGGAACACCTCACGATCCTCTTCCACAAGCTCGGCGTCACCAGCCGCGCCGAAGCCGTCGCGGTTGCCCTCAAGAAACACCTATTGCGGTTCTGATTCCACTTCGATCTGGCGGTCGGAGAGGTTGCGCATGCCGGCGTCCAACGCCGCACCCACGAGTGTCACCTTCTTCCCGCAGCGCAGCCACTTCTCGGCATAGCCCTTCGCCTTGATCTGCGCGAGCGCGGCGGCGGCCCGGAGCCCTTCGCGGAGGCGGAGCGGCCGGGTGCCTATTCGGCGTCGCGCGCGACGCCTTCGCAGTTGCGCAGGCGGACCTTCGCCGCGCCGTTGCGGCGCACCTCGCCGCCCGTCATGCCCTCGACGGAGATGCCCGGGCCGTCCACCTCGTTGTCGGTGATCGAGATGTTGTAGTGCGAGTCGGCCGGCAGCATCTTGCGCGCGCCGTTGTTGCCGCCCACGTGGATGCCGCCGCCGTTGTGCCGGCACGTGTTGCCGCGCACGACGAGGTCGCGGCTGCAGCCGCCCTCCATCCACTCGTACTCCGTCGCGATCTGGATCGCCTGGCCCGCGCAGCGCGTGAGGCGGTTCGACTCGATCAGCCCGCCGGACGCCTTGATCAGGAGCCCGCGCGCGCGGCTGTGCCCGAAGTCGCACCCCCGGACGACGAACCCGTTTCCCTGGTGCCGGTTCGAGATGATCACGCTCCCGCGCGCGAGCCGGAGCGGCTTCTCCAGCTTCAGGCGGTACGCCTTGCGGCACGACTTCTCCAGCCCCGGCCAGAAGCCGAGCGTGAGCATGTAGGCCTTCTCCTCCTCGGTCGTGTCGCCGTCCGCCGTCACCTTCACCACCTTCACGTCCGAGAGGCTCCGCCCCTCGTAGGTCATCACCTGGCACGTGTCGCCGTCGTCGATGGAGAGGCCGAGGTAGTTGACGAGGATGCGCAGCTCGTCGCCCCCCTTCGACTCCGTGACGAGCCCGTACATGCCGGAGATGTTCACGCAGTCGTCGCAGTGGTACTTCGCCTCGCAGTCGAGGATGCGCGGCCCGCGCACCGCGCCGCGGTGCATGTTCGCGTCGTGGTTGCCGCTGCGCAGGCGCATGAGCCCGCGCGGGAAGAGGTCCTGCTCCGGCGGACACCGCACGATCCGGCAGCGGAGGTACGTGTTCGCGTCGCCGAAGTAGTCCTCGTAGGCGCACCCGTGCGGCGTCGCGTACTCCGTGATGTCCTCGAAGCGGCATTCCGTGCCGCGCAGGCTCTTGATCGCGCTCACGTCTGTCGGCCGTCCCTTCTCCTTCACGCTCCACACGACGACGTCGCCCACGCCGCCGCGCCGGTCCTTGCCGCCGGAGATCCGGAAGGTGTCCACGCCCGTCTTCGCGATCTCGATGCCGTCGCGGAAGCGCATCGGGTTCTTCAATTCCCAGTCCTCCCTGCCGTACACCTGGATGGGCCAGCACGAGCCGTCGCCCCTCTCGCCCGCCTCGGGGACGGGATAGCCGTCGATCACCTTCACGTCCCACGTCCCCTCCGCGTCGGCCTTCGTGATGACGGCCTGGGTGAACGGCAGGTCGGCGTAGTCGATGGTGAGGTTCCGGAGCGTCACGCGCGTGCAGTCCTGGAGGTCGATCATCCGCGTCTTCACCGTGCCGATGAACTTCGACCCGCCGAAGTCGATCGTCGCGTCCTTCAGGCCCTTCAGCCGCAGGTAGGCCGTCTCGCCGCGCGCGGGCGTGAGCCAGTAGTCGGCCTTCGGCAGCGTGACGTGGCGCGCACCTGCCGCGAGCGCGTCCGTGATGTAGGCAAGCGGGTCGATGAGGACGGCCTGCGCCTTCACGGCGCGGTCGTAGCCGCCGTCCACCGTGAGCGTCTGGTCGCCGCCCGGCCGCCAGCCATGCGTCTCGCCCTGCACGTAGGTGATCTTCTTCGGCACCTTGAGCGCGTTGTAGAGCGCGGTGAGCGAGGACGGCGGGCTCACGTAGTCCCCCATCCCCGCGAACGTGATCGCGACGGGGCACGTGATGCGCGCCGCCGCGAAGACGGGGTCGTAGTACGCCATCGCGGGCGACGTCGTCTTGGGGCGGTACGTCGACTTCAGCCGTCCGCGCGTGTCCTGCCCCGTCCAGTCGCACCCCCACGTGCCGTTCGTCACGAGGCGCGTCACCTTGCGGAAGCGCGCGGCGGCCATCAGCGCCTGCCAGCCGCCCTGGCTGCCGGCGGCGAGCTCCAGCGTCTTCCCGTCCCACTCCGGCAGCGTCGTGATCCACTGGAGGTAGCGGATCGCGCGCAGCGCCACGTCCTTCCAGTAGCTCGTCTCGCGGCTGGCGTTCGACTCGGGGTCCATCCCGTAGCCGTACCCCGGCTTCGAGATGGACGTGAAGAAGTCCTTGATGTACGCCTCGCCCCGCCCGAGGTCGTAGCCGTTCACGTTGATCTCCATGCGGATCCGGTCGTGCGGACCGCCCTTCGGCGCCTCCATCTCCGCCATCGACGCCCCCCGGTAGCACGCCTGGATCGGCATCCGGTTCGTCGCGCTCGCCGCCACGGGGATCGTCAGGTAGCCCGTCACGGGACGCGGCCCCGCGCAGGCTATCTTCACCGCGTAGAGCCTCACCGCCTTGTCCGCGCACGGCACCTCGCGCCGTTCGGCCGTGACCGGCACGGCCGCGAGCCGCCTCTCAAGGTCCGCCCAGAAGGCGTCGTAGTCCGCCGGCTCCTTCCCGCCCCGCACCTCGTGCGGCGCCACGCCCGCGCCGCCCATGAAGAAGACGCGCTTCTCCCAGCGGTGGTTCTTGGGGACGCGCCTGCCGTCCTTCGTGACGACGTTCGCCTCCACGCACACGAAGCCCGGCTTGTCGCTCTTCGTGCGCAGCACGAACGGCGCCGTCACGGGCAGGGGCGCGCGCCCCTTCTCGACGAGGCCGTCGTCGCCGCGCCGCTCCCAGTCGAGGAAGTACGTGTCGGCGGGGATCTCCCCCTTCACGCCCTCCAGGACGAGCGAGAACGCCATCTCCTCGCCCGGCGCGTAGAACAGCCGACCGTTCGGCGTCGTGCCCCGCACGAGCGCCGCGTCCCAGTTCACCGCGTACGCCGCCAGGGCCGCGCACGCCCACATCGTCGCCAAAAGTCTCGTCTTCATGTCGTCAAGAAACCTCTCTCTCTCTTCTTTCGCTTGCAAGCAAGCCACACCTCGTCCGCATTCCTGAAGGCGAAGGGCACGTCGAAGCGCTCCATCTTCCGCTTCATGCCGCCCATTATACCAAAACGCCCCGCCGCCGCGCGTCAGCGGAAGAGGAGGACCGTGCCGGACGAATAAATCAGGAACCAGTCGTTCCCCGCGCGGCGCCACGCCCACGGGCTTTCAAGCCCCGCGACGGCGGCGAAGTCGCCTGTCGCCGTCCCCGTCACGCGCAGGGCCGTCTGGCGCGTCCCGCGCGGCAGGTTGCGGTAGTTCCTCACCTCCACCCGCGCGCCCGCCCCCAGCGCGAGGTCGCCCGCCACGACAATCGGCGTCAGGCTCGTCGCCCCCTGCGCGTCGATGACGAGCGGACCGTCCAGCGCCACGTTCCCCGCGAGCGCGCAGCCCTGCGCCCCCTCGATCCGCAGCGCGGCGCCCGGCGCAAAGCCGTCCTCCGTCTCGGCGGGCGGCTGCCCCTCGCTCCACGCCGCCGCCTTCCACTTCGCGACGAGGTACCGCTCGGCCCGCGCCATCTCGTCGTCCGTCAGCGCCCGGTCGTAGGCGATCACCTCGCCCACCGCGCCCACGAACGCGCCGTTCGCGCAGTAGGCCCCGAGCGCCGTCGGGAAGCGGTCGACGCCCCGGTCGCGCAGGAACGCCGCGAGGTCGGCGTGGTTCGCGGGATCGAGCCGCGTCGCGAGGATGCGCACGGCGCCGACGCCGAGCGAAAGCTCCTCGTCGCGCCGCACGGCGCCGTCAAGCGACACGTAGTCGCCCATGCCGCCGTAGCGCACGCCGCCGCGCACATGCTCGACCGTCGCGGCGCCGCCGCCGGCGCGGAAGCCGCGGTCCACGCCGAACGTGCCCCAATACCCCGCGCAGTTGACCGTCTTCGTGGCGACAAGCGCCAGGAGTACCGTCTGGACGGGGCTCGCCGCGTCAGCCCGCAGCGCCGCCGTCGAACGGTCGCCCGCCTCGTTCGCAGCCGGGAAGACGACGCCCGGCCGCCCGCCGAGCGCCGTCGCCTCGTAGGCCGGCCGCGCCCGCCCCAGGTTCCCGGGGTTGAAGAGCCCCTTCGCGGACGACGCCGCACGGCTCAGCCAGCCCGTCACGCTGCCGGCCGCGTCGCGGAGAACCGTCTCGCGCCGCCCTGCGTCGCACCAGTAGGCGAGACCGTTCGTCGGCGGCGCGAGGACGTGCGCGCCCGCCGTGACGCCGCCGCCCGCGACGGCGAGCGTCGTCCCCGCGTCGAACCGCGCCCCGATGTCGGCGTTCCCCGCCACCTGGAGCGTGACGGCGCCGCCCACCACGCCGGTGAACGACGCGCCGCCCGTCACCGCCAGCGTCGCGGGCGTCGCGGCGGAGTTCGTAATTGTACCCGACCCCGCGAGCGACGCCACCGCGAGCGGACAGCCGTTCAGGTCGAGCGTCGCGCCCGCCTCCACCCGCAGCGCCGTCCCGGCGGGCAGGTGCCCCGCGCGGTCGATGTCCGCGTGGAGCGTCCTGCCCAGCCACTTCTCGGCAAGCGCGTTCTCGACGAGGCGCGTCTCGGCCTCGTCGAGGATCCGGTCGAAGCAGAGGATTTCGCAGTAGTCGCCGTCGAAGTTGCGGCCCTTCGACTGGTACCACCCCAGCGCGGGGACGAGCGTCGCCGCTCGCGTCTTCATGTTCGGCGCCCAACCCTTCGGCGCGGGCCAGCCGTCGCGGTCATGGAAGAGGGTCAGCAGATGCGGCGTGCCCGGATCGACCTTCGGCCACTGCCGGTCCGCGCCATCCACGCGCAGACGGTCGTTCAGGCCGCGCGTCTCCAGCGTCCAGTCACCCGATCCGCAGTCCCAGCCCGTTCCCGATCCCGTGTCCATGCGCTGGCCGATGTCCGTTCCGAATCCGCCGATCAGGCCGCCCATCGTCACGTTCGCGCGGGCGCGGGCGACGACGAAGACCGTGCGGTGCGCGCAGGAGATCTTCCCCTCGGCGACCAGCTGGTCCGCCGTGCCGCCGCCCGCGCGCGTCGAGACGACGGCGCGCCCGTTCACCGGCTCCGCCGTGCCCCATGTCGGCGCGCCCGCCGTGACGGTGAGCGCCGTGATCCCCGAGGAGCCGCCGCGCGCCTTCCAGCGCGTGACGACGCCCTGCGCGTCCTTCTCGACGTCCTCTTCGCGCGAGGCGTCGAACCAGTAGGCGAGCGAACGCGAGAAGCGCGGGTCGTCGACGAGGCGCAGGGTACCGGCGGCGACCGTCGTCGCGCCCGAGTAGGTCCGCGCGGCACGGCCAAGCTCCAGCGTCCCCGCGCCCGTCTTCGTGAACGCGAGCGTGCCCGCGCCGTCGGCGAGCGGCAGGGCGAATGTCCCGTCCGCCTCGCCGCCCACGACGACCTCCGCACCGTCCGCGCTCGCCTCCACGCCGTCCGCGCCGATCTGCGCGTCCCGCGCCCCCGCCGCCGTCACGGCGCCGAGCGCGAGGCGTCCCCCCGCCTTCAGCGTGGAGAAGTTGGCGAACGCCGCCGTGGCGAACGAAACGTCCGCGTCGAACGTCGGCGAGGCGTGGTTGAGCGCGAGGTTCAGGCGCGCACCCTTCTCGACGCGGAATGCGTTCGTGAGCGCCGCCCCGGCGACGTCCGTGAACGACAGATTCAGCGTCGCCTGATCCGACACGAGAATGCCGCCCGCGCCGAACGTCGCGTTCGTGTGGAAGGCGAGCGTCGTGGCCGCACCCTCCACGACGAGCCGCCCGTACGTGTTCGTTTCGTAGAAGTGGGACGTGCCGCCCTGCACGTGCAGGTCGCCCGGGCCCTTCACGCCGCCCCGGAAATGGACGCCCACGCCCGCGTCGGACTGGAACCAGGCGTTGTCCGTGAGCGTGACGGGCTTCGTGAACGCCGTTCCGTCGCTTCCCGCGATGAAGTAGAACGCGCCGCCGCCGTCCGCCGCCGTGTTGCCGCGCGCCGCCATGCCGCGCCCGGCGACGAACACGTTCTGCGGGAACGTCAACGGATACGACAGGCGCAGCGAGGCGCCGTTCCCGCCGCTGCCGCCCCGGATGAAGAGATCCCCGCCGGGGAAGGCCGAGAGGCCGTCCAGCCAGACGAGCGCGCCGCTCAAGGTGGTGGGGCCCTGCCAGCGGCAGGCCTGCGGGTGGAGGTAGAAGAAGCCCGCCTTGCCCGCGTTCCCGTTGCTGCGCGCCGCGAACGTGACCCCCGCCGTTCCCGTGATCGCCGTCTTGAGGCGGACGGCGCGGTTCGCGCCCCACCCGTCCTCAAGCGGCGAACTCGCCCACAGGACGCCGGGCGACGTGCCGAAGTCCAGCGTGCCCGCACCCTCGAAGACAAGCGGCGCGTCCTTGCCGAGCGGCACCTGGCGGTTGAAGACGACGCCGGCGGGGTGGACACCATCGCCCACCGTCAGCGTCGCGCCCGCCGCGATCTCCAGCGTCGCCGACCGGTCGAGGACGAGCGCATGGACCTTCCGCGACGCCGCGAGCGTGTTCGTCTCGGCGAGGACGGCCACGTCCCCCTCGCCCGCCGCATCCCACGCCTTCGCGGACGAATAGGGCACGAAGCCCTTCTCCGCGTCGTAGGCGAGGAAGGAGAGCGGCGCGGAGGGCTGCGTCCTGTCGCGGACGACGAGCCCCGCGTCGAGCATTCCGTTCGCGGCCGCCGCAGGCGGCGTCGCCACCTTCAGCCGTTCCGTTTCGCCCAGCGCGGCCGTGCCGCCGGACGGCGCAAGCTCCAGCGTCGCCCCCGTCCCTTCGCGCGCCAGCGCCGGCGTCGTGAGCGTCGCCGAGCCGCCCGCCGGCGCCGTCCACGCGAGCGCACCGCCCTGCGGGCCATAGGCGAGCGGCGGCAGCGCCGCCTCCGCCGTCCCGTCCCCCGCCGGCGTCCACTGCGCCGTGCCGCCCCGCACCGCCAGCGTCCCCTCCGCCGCGAACAGCGTCCCGCCCCGGTTCGTCACGGCGAGCGTGCCGCCGCCCGCCGCCACGGTCGCAAAGCCCGTCGCGGGCTGTTCCAGGAGAATGCGCGCGCCGCCGTGCTTGGTGAACGTGTTCGCGCCCGTCCCGCGCAGCGGAAGGCGGAGGACGGGGCCGCACGGGTCGCCGTTCCACACCCCCTCCGCGTTCACGAAGGCGCGGTCGCCCGTCAGCGTCAGCGAGCCGCCGTTCGCCCGCACGGTCGGATAGTCGGCACCGTTCCACGTGTAGAGCTGGACCTGCCCGAAGTCGAGCCCCCCGAGCGCAACGTCCGTGGTGAAGACGATGTTTCCGGCCTGCGTGCCCGTGAAGTACGCAACGCCGCCGTCGCCCGGCACGCAGTCGCGCTCCCAGTAGCGCACGGTCTCCCACGGGTTCAGGTGGTGATACCAGCCGTTCGGCCAGTAGTAGCCATCCGTCGCCGCGCCGCCCGCCAGGCAGGCCCCCAGGACGCAGATCCCGGCCACGCCCGTTCGCTTCATCATGCCCGTTCGCTTCATGCCGCAAACTCCTTGTCCACGATTAAAATTCTTCCACATTTTACCCCCCCCCCCCCATAAATTGTCAATTGTCAATTTTTCTGGCTTTCATTTTCCGTCTCCTGCCCGTGGGAGCGCTCGATCGTCACGCGCGAGACGGCCGGGCGCACGGCGGCCATCCGTTCGTAGAGGTCTTCCACCTGCGCCTCCAGCGCCGCCTGAACAGGCGCCACCTCGCGGTAGGTCTTCGCCCAGTTCTGGAACGCGCCGAGGTAGCGGCTCTCCGCATGCCGCGCCAGCCAGTCCGCGAGCCACGCCTCCGCCGCAGCCGGGTCCGACGGGTCGACCTTGTTCCGGCGCAGCATGCCGCACACGAGCGCGAAGGTGCGCAGGCGCGCGTTCACGCGCTGGAGCTCGGCCATCGGTCGGGCGGCCTCGCGGGCGCGCCGCTGGTTGGGCGTGTCGAGGAGCGCCACGTTGACGCCCTGCGCAAAGGCGGCCGCCGTGAAGACGCCGACCGGCCGACCGTCGAAGGCGAGCGTGTAGCGTCCGTCGGCCAGACCCGTCACGACGAATGGCTCCTGGTTGAGGCGCGCGGTGAGCGGGTAGAACGCGCCGTCCACCCGCTCGTACTCGGGCAGCTTCGGGAACGGCAGCGCCTTGGGGGCGTAGGTGAACGCGACGCGGCGCGGCGAAGCCTGGACGCGCGTGAGCGTGCAGTTGCGCGAGCCGTCCCGCGCGCCGAGCGGCCGCGCGCGCCCCGTCTCCGCGTCGATGGCGGCGCGCGCCACGACCGGCGAGTAGCGCATCGCCTCGGCCAGCAGCGCCGCCATCACGAGATGCCCCTCCGCGCCGGGGTGGACGCGGTCGCGGCAGAACGCGAACGCGGGATGGGCCTTGAACATCGCCGTCATCGGCGCATGGAGGTCGACGACGCCGAAATGGCGCTCCGCCGTGAGCGCCCGCACGCGGTCCGCACAGGTCGCAAGCCCCGGTTCGTTGCACTGGGCGAGGTTCTCGCGTTCCGGCTGGAGCGAATACTGGTTGTAGGGGGACGGCGTGACGAAGACGGTCTTCACGCCCGAGGTGGGCATGAGCGCCGCGAGCGCGCGCAGGTTCGCCTCGTAGCGCGCACGCGCGGCGGCGCGGCCCTTCGCCTGGACGTCCGTCGGCGTGGCGGTCGCGTAGAGGTCGCGCCCCACGTCGTTCATGCCGAACATCACGAAGGCGCGGTCCGGGCGCATCGGCAGGATGTCGTTCCGCCACCGCCCGACGCCGCCTGCGGCCGAATCGCCGCTGATGCCGCCGTTGAGGAGGCGCGTGCCGCTGCCGGGGCGCCGCAGGTTCTGGAAGAGCTGCAGGTTGTAGACGTAGCGCCCGTCGTGCGTGATCGAATCGCCGAAGAAGACGACGCGCTCGCCGTCCGCCAGGCGCGCCACGCCGTCCGCCTCGACCGTCTTCATCACGAAGTCGCGCAGATGGTAGGCGCTCTCCAGCACGCCGCCGCCGTGGTCGCCCTCCGTCTCGTGGAACTCCGTGCGCGGATACCCGCAGTCGCGGAGCGCGCGGGCGAGGAGTTCGTTCTCCTCCACGCGCCCCCTCCATTCGAGGTCGCGCCCGCCCGTGCAGAAGCACGCCGGGGGCAGGCCCTTCGCATGGGCGTAGAAGAGCGGGGCCCAGGCGTCGATCTTGGGCTGGAACTGCGGATCGGGGTCCTTGAAGCCGAGCTTGCGGACATTGAAGTGCTTCGTCATCTGCCCCGTGAGCGGCACGATGCCCGCGAGGTCGCCGGGCCTGAACCCATGCGGCGCAAGCCACCGCGCGTCCATCCCCACCATCGCCGTCAGATAGCCGCCCGCCGAGATGCCTGTCAGGAACACCTTTTTCGGGTCGCCGCCGTAGCGCGCGATGTTCGCGAAGGTCCAGACGACGGCCGCCGCCGCGTCGGCCAGGCAGTCCGCCGGCTTCACCGCGTCGTTGTCCGGCCGCAGCAGGCGGTACCCCGCGCCCACGAACACGACGGCGTCATGTCCCTGCGCCTCCTCGGGCCACGGCGCAAACTGTTTCGCGCCGCCCGTCAGGCCGCCCCCGTGCAGGTTGACGACGACCGCGCAGTTCGATGCGCCCACCGGCCATTTGACATCCAGGACGCAGTTCGTGGACGCCCCCGAATAGCGGATGTTCCGCTCGACTCTGAATGTGCGCCCTCCAGAGGGCGTCCCTTCAGCCAAGCCGACCTCCTTCACGGCCTTCATCGCACAGGCCCGGATGAAGGGCGCGCGGCGGGCGAAGTCGGCGCCGAGGTCGGGCGCGTAGCCGAGGTTGGCGAGATCGACCCCGAACAGCGCGGCCGTCCAGACGCACGCCTGCAGGTAGCGGCCTTCCGGGTTCAGGTGGTGGAAGTCCTGGCGCAGGCGGTAGACGCCGTAGTCCTTCTCGTACGGCCGCCCCCGGCTCCATTCCCACCACCCCGAAAGCTCGCCCTTCATGTCCGGCACCTCGCCCTCCTTCAGCGCCGCAAGTTCCGCCGCCGTCGGCTTCGTGAACCGAACCGGAAGGCCCCGCCGGTAGATCTGCAGGGCCTTGCCGACCGGGATGAGCCGCGCACCGAGGCGTGCCGCCTGGAAGGCGTAGTTCTTCTCCAGCGCGGCGAACATCCCGTCCTGCGTCAGGCCGAGCGCCCCCCTCACGCCGTTGTCGGTGATGCGCCACGACGCCACCGTGTCGCTCCAGGTCTGCTGGAAGAAGATCCTCGCCTGCGGCTGGCGGCTGCGGACGAACGCAATGAGCCGGTCGGCCCAGGGGTCGAACTTCTCCGGGTACATGCCGTCTGCGCTCTGCTCCTGGAGCGTCACGACATCCCAGGTCTTCGCGGCGAGCATTTCCGGCAGATTCGTCTTTCGGCCATCAGCGAAGTAGGGGCGCCGTGCGGGATCGGCAAGCGCCGCCGCGCAGTGCATCCAGTGGTTGCTGAGCGAGTTGCCGCCGATCGCGAGAATCGCCAGGTCGAGCGAACATCCCGCCGCCCGGGCGACCTGCGGGAACTCCGGCACCAGCGACTGCGTGTAGCTGTTGCCGATCGCCAGGACCCGGAGAGGGCGCTGCCCCGTCCCGCGCGCCTCCGGCTCGCCGCCGTGTACACACGTGCAGACCGAACAGACAACCAAGAAGCGGAAAACGAAAAGAACCCCTCGCCTCCCCCTGCCGGGATGCGCGTTCATTGCATGCTGTGTCTTCATGCCGCCATTATAGCAAGAGAACGGGAGAGCGGGCAAGGGCGGGCGGAGGGGCCGCGCCCCGGCATCCGGAGCGCCCCCGCGCGCAATTGACAACCGGCTGCGGAATGGGATAGAATGAGACCCACGCAAGGAGGCCCGGAATGACGTGCGAGCAAAAGCTTCAAGACGCCTATCGGCGCTACGCGCCGGTGGCGCGGCGCTACTATTACACCTTCTCCCGCCCGACCGTCACGGTCGACGGCGCGCCGTGCGCACTCTTCCTCGGAAACCATTCCTCCGGGAAGTCCTCGCTCGTCAACTGGGTCCTCGGCGGCGACGTGCAGGATACGGGCGTCGCGCCGACGGACGACGGCTTCACCGTGATCCTCTACGGCGAGCGGGAAGAGGACGTCTGCGGCCCCGCCGCGCTCATGCGCCTTCCCGAGGAGTTCCAGACGCTTCAGACGCTGGGGCCGGCCTTCCTGCAGCACCTCAAGGTCAAGATCCGCCCGCTCGACCCGCTCCGGCGCCTCGCGCTCATCGACAGCCCCGGCATGATCGACGCCGCCCAGGGGACGGTCGCGCGCGACTACGACTTCCACGGCGCCGTCCGGCAGTTCGCGGAGCGCGCCGACACGGTCTTTTTCCTCTTCGACCCCGACAAGCCGGGGACGACGGGCGAGACGATGGACGTCTTCGCGCACGCCCTGCGCGGCCTTGAGTTCAAGGTGCGCGTGCTCTTCAACAAGTGCGACGTGTTCACGAGCCTCTACGACTTCGCGCGCGCCTACGGAACGGTCTGCTGGAACCTCGCGCGCGTCCTCCGCACGAAGGACCTCCCGAAGATCTACACGCTGTACACGGGCGCGCCGCGTGCGCCGTCCCGCCCCGACATGGACTTCTCGGACTTCGACCGGCACCGTGCCGAGTTCCGGGCGATGCTGGCGAACGGCCCGTCCCGCCGCGCCGACGCCGTGCGGGCGGCCGCCTACGCCGACTTCTCCGGGCTGGCGGTTCGCATGGCCGTCGTCGGCGAAGCGGCGCGGCGCCTGCGCCGGGCCTGCATCCGCACGCTTGGGACGGGGCTGCTCGCCGCTGCGGCGACGGGCCTCGCGACGGGCCTCTCCTGCCTCAAGACGACGACGGCGGGCAACGGGCCTTCCCTTGCGGCGGGCCTTCTCGCCGGCGGCCTCGTCCTCTACGCCGCCGTCCAGTTCAACCGCCTGTTCCGCAGCCTTCTGCGCCGGCGCCTCGCGGGCGCGGTCGACGGCCTCTACGCAGACGTCTACCGGCGCGAAACGGCCGTGGGGCGGAAGGACGACCTGCGGCAGACATGGGACGCCGTGCGCGACGAAACGGCATCGGTCATCCTCTCCGCCCCGCTTGCGCTGCCGTGGTTCGCAGACCGGACGCGCCGCAGGCTGGAGGCGCTCGCCGCCGGCCTTCTCGCCGCGCCGCGCGCCCCTTAGCCGTCCGCCGGCATGTCGACGCGGCGGACGCGGCCGTAGAGCCAGAAGAAGCCCGACATGAGGGCGAGAAGGCCGCCGCCCGCCGCCAGCCAGACGACGTCGTGCGAGACCGTGAGGGCGTGGTAGACCGTGGCGACCGACCACCCCAGCGCCGTGAGGTAGGCGACGAAGACGCAGCCGTAGAAGCGGCCGACCTCCTTGAACACGAGGGCCGTCGCGCCCAGGCAGGGCATGTAGAGCAGCACGAAGAGCAGATAGGCGAACGCCTGGTGGAAGCCCTTCGGGAAGTGGCGGCGCATTTCGCCGCGTTCGGCCAGTTCGGCCGCCTTCGACGCGCCGGCCCCCTCCTGTCCCGCAGGCCGCGCCATCTGGGAATAGAGGCCGTTCAGCGTCCCGATGACGCTCTCCTTCGCCCCCAGGCCCGTGAACACGGCCACCGAGGCCGGCCAGTTCTCCCTCTCGACGCCGATCGGCGCGAAGACGGGCGTGAGAGCCCGGCCGACGGCGGCGAGGACCGTCTTGTCGGACACGTCGCCGCCGACGCAGGCGCGCCCCCGCACGTCGAAGCTGTTCAGGAGGCCGAGGACGAGCATCACCGGCACGATGAAGCGCCCCGCGCGCCAGAGGAAGCCCGTCAGCCGCTCCCACGTGTGGAGCAGGATATGCCGGAGGCGCGGCACGTGGTAGGGCGGAAGCTCCATGATGAAATGCGCCGGCTCGCCCCGGAAGAGCGTCTTCTTCAGGAGAAGCCCCGTCGCGACGCCGAGGGCGATGCCGGCGAGGTAGAGCGCGAGCAGCATGCGCCCCGGCGCGGCCGGCGAGAAGGCCACGGCGAACGCCGCGTAGACGGGCAGCTTCGCGCCGCAGCTCATGAAGGGGATCATGAAGATCGTAAGCATGCGGTCGCGCCTCGACTCCAGCGTGCGCGTCGCCATAATGGCCGGCACCGAGCAGCCGAAGCCCACGAGAAGCGGGACGAACGACTTGCCCGGAAGGCCCAGGGCGCGCATGAAGCGGTCCGCCAGGAAGGCCGCGCGCGCCATGTAGCCGGAGTCTTCGAGGATCGCGAGCGCGAAGAACATGCAGAAGATGACGGGCACGAAGGAGAAGAGCGCGGTCAGGGCGCCGCCGATGCCGTTCGCCACGACCGCCACGAGCCCGTCCGGCGCGCGGCAGGCCGCCAGCAGCAGGGCGGGCGCCCTCTGGAAGACGGCCGTCCCGATCCTGTCGAACAAGTCCGTCGGCGCCCCCGCCGCCTGGAGGACGAGGGCGAAGACGCCCGCCATGATCGCGAGGAAGAGCGGGAGGGCCAGCACGCGGTTGAGGACGAAGCGGTCGATCCGCTCGCTGACGTACTGCTTCGACGGATGGACGCGGACGACGTCGCGCACGAGGCCCGCGATGACGCCGTAGCGCGCCTCGGCGAGCTCGATGTCCGGCGGGTCCTTCAAGACCTCCGTCACGCGCGCGACCGCCCCTTCGACCACCTCCGGGGCCATGTCGTGGTAGTCGAGAAGCGCCTTTGTGACAAGCGGCTCGCCTTCGAGCGCCTTGAGCGCGACCCAGCGGCGCGAGACCTTCAGCGCGGCGGCGGTCTTCACCGTACACGACGCCAGGAGGTCGATCTCCCGTTCGAGTTCGTTGCCGTAGTCGAGGCGGATCGTCGGCGGCCGCGCGGCGGCAAGCGCGCGCGCGAGCGTCTCGCCGAGGCGGCGCACGTCGAGGGGGTTGTTCGCGTTCACGCCCAGGACCGGCACGCCGAGATGCTGGGAGAGGTGGTCGAGGTCGACGGAGATGTTGCGCTGGCGCGCGATGTCCAGCATCGTGACGACGACGACCAGCGGCGCCTGCAGCTCGCACATGAGGAGCGTGAGGTAGAGGTTGCGCTCAAGCGTCGTCGCGTCGAGGACGTTCACGTAGAGGTCGGCCTCGTGCGAGAGGACGTATTCGAGCGTCGCGCGCTCGTCCTCGCTCGTCGCGGTGAGCGAGTAGACGCCCGGCAGGTCGACGACGCGCACCGTCTCCCCGCCCGGCAGCGTCGCCGCGCCCTCCTTCTTTTCGACCGTCACGCCCGGCCAGTTGCCGATGTGCTGGCGCGCGCCCGTCAAGCCGTTGAAGAGCGTCGTCTTCCCGCAGTTGGGATTCCCGATGAGACCGATCGTCATGCCCGCCCCCTCACCGCTTCAGAAAATCCTCCTTGGAGAGGAGGCGCACCTTGACGACCTTCGCCTCGTCGCGGCGGAGCGAAAGATGGTAGCCCCGCACCGCGAGCTCGAAGGGGTCCCCGAGCGGCGCGACGTTGACGACCTTCACCTGCACGCCGCGCGTGAGGCCAAGGGCGAGCAGCTTGGCGCGATACGTCCGGCTGCCGAGCGTGTAGCCCGCAATCTCGGCCATCTGCCCTGTCCTGAGCGCGTCGAGCGTCATGTCCGAAGCGCCGGCGAGAGCGCGGCGAGCTTCCGCGCGACGAGCGGGCCGACGAGCTTGGGGTCGGCCTTGCCCTTCGAAAGCTTCATCACCTGGCCGACGAAGAAGCCGGCGGCGGCCTTCTTGCCCGCCTTGAAGTCCCGGACGGGACCCGGGTTCGCGGCGATGGCCTGGTCGACGAACGCCTCCAGGGCGGCCGTGTCGGAGACGGCGCCGAGGCCGCGCGCCTTCACGATCGCCTCGGGGTCGCCGCCCTTCTCGAAGAGCTCGGGCAGCAGGTCCTTCACGGTGGGGCCGTTGATCGTGCCCTTCGCGGAGAGGACGACGAGCGCGCGCAGCGCCTGGGGCGTGAGCGCACACGCGCCGATCTCCTTCCCGCTCGCGTTGAGGAGCGCCAGCACGTCGCCCATGAAGAGGTTACAGAGCAGCTTCGCCGTCTTCCGGTCGAGCCCCTGTGCGGCGGCCTCGAAGAAGTCGGCGTTCGCCTTGTGCTGCGAGAGGACGCCGGCGTCGTACTCGGCGATGCCGTAGTCGGCGATCATCCGCGCACGGCGCGCCTCGGGCTTCTCGGGGAGGAGTCTGCGCCAGGCGTCGATCTGCTCGTCCGAGAGCGCGACGGGCACGAGGTCGGGTTCGGGGAAGTAGCGGTAGTCGTGCGCGTTCTCCTTCGTCCGCATGGAGGCCGTCTCCAGCGCCTCGGGGTCCCAGCGGCGCGTCTCCTGCACGATGGGGACGCCCTGCGCGACGCAGGCGCGCTGGCGGCGCGCCTCGTATACGAGCGCGGCGTGGATGCCGCTGAAGGAGTTCATGTTCTTGATCTCGACCTTGGTGCCGAGCGTCGGGGCGCCGACGGGGCGGATCGAGATGTTGACGTCGGAGCGCATGTTGCCCTCTTCGAGGTTGCAGTCGGAGACGCCCGCGTAGACGAGGATCTCCTTGAGGGCCGTCAGGTAGGCGATCGCCTCGTCGGCGTCCGCGAGGTCGGGCTCGCCGACGATCTCCATGAGCGGCGTGCCGCCCCGGTTGAAGTCGACGCCGGAGGTCGTGGCGTAGTGGTTGATCTTCGCGGCGTCCTCTTCGAGGTGGATGTGGTTGATGCGGACGAGCTTCTTCGTGCCGTCCGCCTTCGTGATCTCCACGCCGCCGCCGATGCAGAGGGGGTTTCCGTTCTCGGAGATCTGGTAGTCCTTCGCCATGTCGGGATAGAAGTAGTTCTTCCGGTCGAAGGTCGCGTGCTTGTTGATCGCCGCGCCGAGCATGAGGCCGCTCATCACGGTGAGCTTCACGGCCTCCTTGTTCATGACGGGCAGCGCGCCAGGGTAGCCCAGGCAGACGGGGCAGACGTTCGTGTTCGGCTCGCAGCCCGTCTTCAGCAGGCAGCCGCAGAACATCTTCGTGCGCGTCTTGAGCTGGACGTGCGTCTCAAGCCCGATCGTGTTCTCGAATTCCATCGTCTTCACTTTCCTTCGCGTGCGGACGGATCGTCGACCACGTCCCAGAAATTCGTCTTGCCCGTCTCGTTGAGCCGGTGCAGGCGCTCCTCAAGGCGGCGCTGGAGGCGCTCGATCTCGCCGCGCACCGTGACGAGGCGGTTCGTGCGCCGCGGGTCGCGGGCCTGCTCCTCCAGCGAGCGCAGGTCGAGCGAGTCCATGCCCCGGATGCCCTGGCGGATGCGATCGCCCGGCTCGTGCAGGATGCCGTCGGTGTACTGGCGGCCGAGCACCGCGTTCTTCGGGAGGCCCGCGTCCTTCCTGATCGCGTGCGCGTCCACGAGGCCCACCGTCACGAAGACGAGGATCTCCTTCTGCTCCTTCACGCGCACCTTCGAGCCGAAGAGGCGCGGCCCAATCCACCACCAGTCGCGCAGCCACGGGATGCCGTTGTCCATCTGCGTCTCCACGGTACGGGAGAGGCCGCCGATCACGGCAGTCGTGCCGCTGGCCATGTTGAACGCGGTGACGAGGCGCTGCACCTCGATGACCGGGTACTTGGCGGCGTAGGCGTCGGGGTCCTCGTCGCCGCCGCCGGCCGTCACCTCGCCCGTCTTCGAGCTGACCGTGGGGACGATCTCCACGTGGATGAGGCCATCCGCGCCGACGCGCGGCGTGACGTCGAGCGAGATGCCCCACGAGAAGAACGCCTCCTTGGCGAACATCATCTTGTCCTCGCCGGGAATCGCGCTCATCTTCATGTCGAGGTCCACCGAGGTCGAGTTGTCGTTGATCGTCTTCTTGACGGCGATCGTCACGTTCGGGTACTTCGTCGTCATGTCCACGGTCGCCTTGCGCCCGGAGGCGACGATGATCTTCGGGTTCGAGAACGTGCGCGCGTCCTCGCTCGCCTCCAGCGCGCGCAGGATGACGTAGAGGTCGCTCATGCCGATCGTGCCCTGCACGCGCGAGAGGTTCGCGCGGTTGATGCCGCCCCCGCCGTAGGTCGTCTTCGTCGAGCTGCCATCCTCGACGACGCTCTGCACGCCCTCCATGCGCCGCTGGTCGAAGGTCGAGTTCATGCTCAGAACGCCGGTCATGCCGTCGAGCATGCGCCAGTCGATGCCGAGCTTGTGCGAGGCGTTGTTGGAAAGCTCCACGAAGCGCGCCTCGATGTAGACCTGCTGCGCCGCCACGTCCACCTCGCGCACGACCCGCTCGCAGGCGTCGAGGACGACGCCCGGGGCCGTCACCATGACGACGTTCGCGTCCGGGAACGCCTGCGCGACCGTGCCGAGCTTCCAGCCGAGGCCGAAGTCGCCGGCCCACATCGCGTTGATGCGCTCGGCCACCTCGGTCGCGGAGACGTGCCGGAGCGGGAACGAGCGCGTATCGACGCGCCGCGCCCGGAGCGCGGCCTCGCTCTTCTCGGCCGCCGCCGCGACGTCCGCCGCCGCCGCCTTCACAGCCGCCGCCACCGCCTTGTCGAGCCGGTTCGTATCGAGGAGCAGGAGCGCGGGGACGTTCGTCACCGTCCCCGCCGCCGTCACGGCGTTCGTCGTCGTCCCGTCCGCGAGCGCGTCCGCCACGACGTTCGTCGCGTACGGCGCGGCTGCCGCGAACGGGTCGTTCGTGAGCGGGCTCACCGCGAGGTAGAGCTGGTTCGTCACCTGCACCGCGAACGTCGCGACGTTCGTGACGACCGGCGCGGCGAGCGCGTCGCCCCCTGCGGCGGAGAGGCACGCCGCCCCCAGAAGCGCGGCGGCGAGTACCCGCCGGCTCATCGCCGCGCCTCCTCGAACGCCTTGCCGATGGCGAGCAGCCGGTCCTCGCGGAAGGCGTCGCAGATGAACTGCACGCCGACGGGCAACGGCGGAACCGCCGCCGCCGGCGCCGTGGGCCGGGGTTCGGGGGCGCCTGCGCCCCCGTCTTTTGTGAACCCCGCCGGCACGCTCATCGCGCAGTTTCCCGCGAGCGCGCTCGGAATCGTGAAGAGGTCGTTCAGGTACATCGTGAGCGGATCCTGCAATTCGCCGATCCTGAACGCCGGCGTCGGCGCGACGGGCGTGAGGAGCGCGTCCACCTTCCGGAACACCTGCTCGAAGTCGCGGCGGATGAGCGTGCGCACCTTCGAGGCGCGCCCGTAGTAGGCGTCGTAGTAGCCGCTCGACAGCACGTAGGTGCCCATGATGATGCGCCGCTTCACCTCGGGGCCGAAGCCCTCGGCGCGGCTGCGCGCGTAGAGGTTGAACACGTTGTCGCTCTTCGCCGAGCGGTGGCCGTAGCGCACGCCGTCGAAGCGCGCGAGGTTCGCGCTCGCCTCGGCGGGGGCGACGACGTAGTAGACCGCCATCGCGTACTCGGTGCGCGGGAGCGAGACCTCCACGATCTCCGCGCCCGCCGCCGCGCACGTCCGGATCGCCGCGTCCGTGAGACGCTTCACCTCGGGGTCGAGGCCGTCGATGTAGTATTCCTTCGGAAGGCCGATCTTCACGCCCTTGAGCGAAGCGCCCGCGAGCGCGGCCGCGTAGTCGGGCACCGGCTCGCGCGGCGTCGTGCCGTCCATCTCGTCGTGCCCCGCAAGGGCCTGGAGGAGCAGGGCCGCATCCTCCACGCTCTTCGTCATCGGGCCCACCTGGTCGAGGGAGCTCGCGAACGCCGTCACGCCGTAGCGGCTCACGCGCCCGTAGCTCGGCTTGAGGCCGACGCAGTTGCAGAAGCTCGCGGGCTGGCGGATCGAGCCGCCCGTGTCCGTGCCGAGGGCCGCGATGCAGAGGTCGCCGCCCACGGCCGCCGCGCTGCCGCCCGAGCTTCCGCCCGGCACGCGCGCCGGGTCGTAGGGGTTCACCGTGCGGCCGAGCGCGGAGTTCTCCGTGGAGGACCCCATCGCGAACTCGTCCATGTTCACGCGTCCCGCGCAGATGAAGTCGTGCGCCTTGAGGTTCCGGATGACCGTCGCGTCGTACGGGCTCACGTAGCCTTCGAGGATCTTCGAGCCGCACGTGCAGGGCTGGCCCTTCACGTTGATGAGGTCCTTGACCGCGATCGGCACGGCCTTCGGGTTCGCCCGCGCCGCCGCAAGCGCCCCCTCCTCGTCGAATGTCAGGTACGCGCCGATGCGCGGATTCTCGGCATGGACGCGGTCGATGACCGCCCGCACCAGCTCCTCGCTCGTGAAGTCGCCCTTCGCAAGGCCCTCGCGGGCCGCCTTGATGCCCAGCTTGAACAGTTCCATTTTGTCTTCCTTCCGAAGGGACGGGGACTCTGGCGTCCCCGAACCCCGCCCATGGCACAGCCTTGCGGCGGTCAATCCTAGCTCTCCGCCCCCTCCACGATCTTCGGCAGCATGAACTCGTCGCCCGTGCGGGCGGGCGCGTTCGCGAGCGCGACGTCGCGGTCGAGCGAGGGGCGCACCACGTCTTCGCGGAAGGCGTTCACGATCTCGCGCCCGTGCATCGTGGGCGGCACGTCCGTCACGTCCACGGAGGCGATCTTTTCGACGTACTTGACGATATTTTCGAGCTGAGGCTGGAAAACGGCTTTTTCCGCGTCGGTCAGGTCCAGACGCGCCAGTTCCGCCACGTAGGCGACATCGATGATGGGCGTGTTCATAGAAAAGGTATTATAGCATAAACGGCTGGCGGACGACGAGCGCGGGCACACCTTCGCGCGTGAGCGTGGCCGTCGCCCCGTAGCGGCCCTTCGGGTTGGGCGGACGGCGGATCGGGAGGCGTTTCGACCACACGCCGCCGGGCGGCAGGTCGAGCGGCACGCGCCCAAGGTCCACGCGCCACCCCTTCGGCAGCTTCGTCACCTCCAGCACGCCCGCGAGCGGACGGTCGAGCGGCGCCGTCACGTCGAGCCACAGTTCGCGCGCGTTCTCGGAAAGGCGCACCGAGACGTTCGGATCGCGCGCGCTCGGCACATAGGTGAGGATCGGCTGCTGGTCGTAGCCGCTCGTCCACATCGTGATGCGCGAGCGATAGGACGTATCGCGCATGAGCGTCGTGCGGCGGTCCATCGCCGGGATGTCCGTCGTGTAGATGCGGATCTCGCCCCGGTGCCCCGTGATGAACTCCTCGCGCCAGTCGCCGAAGAGGTCCGCGACGAGCATCGGGCCCGGCACGCGCCCGGTGAGGCGCGCGCCCGCGTGGTCCTTCAGCCCCCCGCGGAAGACCTCGCGCTGGAGGTCGGCGTCCCAGAACGCATTCCGCACGCCGTTGCCGTAGTTGAACGTGCAGTTCGTGTAGGCGGCGAGCAGCGTGCCGTCCGCCGTGAAGAACCAGCGGTTGTCGCTCCTCGGGTGCGTGTTCGTCTTCGAATTGCCGCTCTGGTCCACCTCCTGCCCGTAGATTTCGAGGCCGGGGTGGACGGGATCGAGGTCCGCGCAGATGCCGCTGCCGTGGACGTGGCGCGTCGGCGCGTCGAGCGCCCAGATGTCCTCGCCCGTCACGGGGTCCGTGAGGAGGAGGCCGCCGCCCTTCCGCTGGGGCGTCTCGTAGACGAACGCGAGCTCCATCCCCGGCCGCTTCGGGTCGATGTCGCCGTAGTAGTGCGCGTCCGAATGGCCGCGCCCGTTGCACCACAGCACCGTGCCGTCGTGGTCGAGCGTGAGCGAGCCGATGAGCACCTCGTCGCACCCGTCGCCGTCCACGTCCTCGCACAGGCAGGCGTGGTCGCCCTGCCCCTTGAACCGGCGCGGCATGAACTCGTTGTTGAACTGCCACACGCGCTCCAGCGCCGTCCCCGTGAAGCGGTAGGCATCGACGATCATCTTACCGTACGTGCCGCGCTCCATGATCACGCAGGGCGTCTTGCCGTCGAGGTGCGCGAGGGCGATCTGGTTGCGGGAGTTGTAGTGGTTGTAGTCGCCGGCGGGGTCGGGCGCGGCGCGCGGGATCCACGGCGTCTGGGCGCGGATGCGCCCCGTCAGGCCGTCGAACACGGTGAGGTATTCGGGACCGTCCGTCACGCGCCCGTCGGGGTCGCGGTAGTCGGGCGCGAGGGGCGCCGTCTTCGCGACGACCTCCGCCCTGCCGTCGCCGTCGAGGTCGGCGACGATGAACGGCGCGTACCAGATGCCCATCTCGATGTTCCAGCCGAGGTCCACGCGCCAGAGGAAGTCCCCCTTTGACGTGTAGGCTTCGAGCTTGTAGGTGTCCTGCGCGCGCCGCCAGACGAGGTCCCAGGGGTCCGTGCCGCCGGACGGCGTCTTGACGACGTAGTCGTAGGCGCCGTCGCCGTCGAGGTCGCCCACGGCGACCGCCGCCACCGTCGCGTTCGTGTCCGCAAGCGGGATGCGGATATACGGCGCCGCGCCGTCCGGCACGCAGCGGACGGGCGTGAACGTCTTTCCGTCGAGCGAATACGCGGCGGCGGCGTTCGTGTAGCCGGGGAGGAAGAAGTCGCTCGTCTGGACGATGGGTTGCGCGTTGACCTTCTCGGTCTTCCCGTCCGCCCGGCGCCAGAGGTCGAACGCCCGGCCGGGCGCGTCGCCCTCCAGCATCCGCCACCCCACGTAGGTGCCGCGCGGCGAGACGGAGGCGACGAGCCCCCGGTCCATCTTCTCGACGGGCCGCGCCCGCAACGCGCCCGCGACGCGCTTCGACGCATGGACGGCCATCTTGTAGGCAAGCTCCAGCGTCTCGCCCTTCCTGAGCGCGAGCGGCCCCGCGTAGAGCGGCGAGGCGTTCACCATCCGCTTGTCGGGCCACAGGTAGAAGCGCGCCGTCGCGGGCCCCTTGAGCTGCGTGAACGTGACGCCCTCGCCCGTCGCGGGGTCGGAGAGGTCGAGGAACGTCGTCTCCGCGCCCGTGCAGGCCGCCGGCGTCGTCCCGCCCGCGAAGCCGCGCACGGCGAAGGACTTCGCCACGTCGGGGGCGAGGCGCAGCGTCGCGCCCGCGTAGCCGCCGCCCCATGCGCCCGTCTTCACGTCGCCGTGCGGCGGCGTGCGGTCGAGCGTGACGTCCGCCTGCGCCGTGAACGTGTGGCGCGTCGTGATGATGTAGCCGCCGTTCGGGTCGGGCGGGTCGATCGTGACCGTGCGGTCTTCGAGGAGGACGGGGGCGACCGCGCCGCGCGGGCCGTAGGCGAGCTTCAGGTCGACGACGCAGTCGAGCCCTTCCGTGCGCACCGCCTTCTTCACGACGCGCGTCTCGCCGGCGGGTTCGGCGCCCGTGCGCGCCGCGTCCGCCGGCTCCCAGTAGTTGACGCCGTTGATGAACTTCCACGAGAACCACGCGCCGAGGTGCCAGACGTGGTCGGCGGGACGCAGGTCGGTGAGCGTGCGCCCGCCCGGCAGGGCGAGCGGATGGAAGAAGGGACGCCCCTCGGGCGTGTCGAGTTCGAGGTTCCAGAGCGTCCGGCCGCTCCGCGTCATCCGCACGCCCGTCGCCGTCCGCTCCAGCTTCGACTGGCGGAAGGCCGTGATGGCCGCGTCGGTGCGGCGGCACATCGGCTCGCGCGCGATCAGCTCGTCGAGGATCGCGCCCACGTTGTGGTTCGCGTAGCGGCGGCGGTCGCGCGTGGCGGCGGGCACGAGGCGCTGGACGGGCCCTTTCGCGTCGGGCGTCCATTCGCTCAGCCCCGTCGCGTCCACCGCGAGGAAGCCGCGCTCGACCTCGAAGAAGCGGGTGGAGCCGTACACGGCGGCCAGCACGGTCGCCTCGTCCCAGGAGCAGCGCCCGCCCACGCCCTTCTCCTCGGCCTTCCCCGCAAGCACGCACGCGCGCGACGGCAGGGCTTCGGCGAAGAGGTCGTGGACGGGGTTCGGATAGGGGTAGGCGCGCTCGGCGACCGTGCGGCCCGAATAGATGTGCCGGCCGAGCGCCCAGTCCGAGACGACGATCGGCGTGGGCCACCGCGCGAAGGCGATCTGCGCGGAGGGCCCGTCGTGCATCGCGTTGTACTCCTGCCCCTTCGGCATCCGGCACGCCATCACGTACCAGGCGCGCACCTTGCGCTTCACGAGTTCGCGGCCGTCGAGCGGCGAGTGGCGGTCGCCCTTCGTCTCCAGGAGGCGGCGCACGTTCGTGAGGAAGCCGACCGAGCAGAAGACGACGCTCCGGTCGGGCGCGGCGGCGAGCGCCCTGCGGTAGACGTCGTTCGCGTCCGGCGCGTCGTTCGAGTTGAGGTGCTTCACCCAGTGGGGGTAGGCCTCCGCGAGGCGCGTGAACTTCCGGTGCCCGGGGCGCTGCGGGTTCCCGCCCGGCACGCCGACGACGCCCAGCTCCTTCGCGCAGCCCACCGGGATGCCGGGCCGCCCGTAGTAGGCGTTGACGATCTCGATGGCGGCGACGGACTGGTTGTCGCGCGTGCAGGAGGCCATCGCGAGGATTTCGCACTTCCCCTCGTCCGCCAGCGCGTGGAGGCACGCGAGCGCCCCCACGTCGTCATAGTCCTCCACCATGTCGGTGTCGAAGAGGATCCGGGGCCCTGCGGCGAATCCCGCGAACGCCACGCAGGCGGCCAGCGCAAGCAATCTGTTTTTCATCATGTGGCTAGTATACCACATCCCCGCCCACCCCGAAAAGACGGACGGGAGGGACGCGCTCCCGCGCGTCCGCGCTTCAAAGAGACGCTTCGCCGTACTCGTTCACACATGCGCCGGCGATATTCAGTGCCGACATGCCGTACAGGCCGAATCGCCCACTGGCGGAACCGCACGGCGACATCGCTCTTCACACGCATACCTACCGCCATGATCACGTCGAGATTGTAATGCGAGATGCTTCGCCTGACGCTGCGCGTTCCTTCATTTCGAACTAACAAGTATTTCTTGTGCGTTCGTGTCACTCATGTCAGCCTCCAAGACTATTTATTCTCTGCGCTCTCTGCGTTCTCCGCGTGAGGCATTTCCCCTGTCAGCCCCGCGTGGGTCTTTTCCTCACGCAGAGGCGCGGAGAGGCAGAGAGCGCAGAGATTGATTGGGTTGATCGACGAGTTTCTCCCTGCCGAAGTTGACAGGCAATCCAAGCGGGAGATTCATGGCGACAAGATGCGTCTTGAAATGTCGCCGGCTCTCTCGTTCCCCGTCGTCGTCTCAATCTTCCTCTCTGCGCTCTCTGCCTCTCCGCGCCTCCTATGAGAACAGAAGTCAATAGGCAAAATCGCTTTGGCGATTTCCGCTTCCCTCGCGCCGATGCCTGATGTA
>CAKUCX010000024.1 GCA_934643865.1 uncultured Kiritimatiellota bacterium | reverse complement strand
CCTTTGCGCAGGGCGGCGCCGAGGTCGTCCTCGCCGACGGCGTCTACGCGCAGGCGAAGACGCTTGAGCTGACGGCGGCGGACGGCGGCACGGCGCGGCAGCCCGTCGTCTGGCGCGCGGCGCATCGCGGCAGGGCGGTCGTCTCGGGCGGCGTGACGCTGACGGCGTGGCGCGCGGTGGAGGACGGGAAGGCCCTCGCGCTCCTGGGCGGCGAGGCCCGCCGCCACGTGCGCGTCGCGACCCTCGGCGGCGCGGGCGACCTGCCGGGCTTCACGAACGGCGGCTGCGGGACGCCCGAGCGGCTGTGTACGTCGCCGGTCTCGCTCTTCTGCGAGGGGCGGCGCCTCCCGCAGGCGCGGTGGCCCAACGACGGGTATGCGCGGACGGGCGCGAACGTCGGCGCGGTCGAGACGTCGCACGACGCATCCTTCTGCCGTTCGGGCGTCTTCGTCTTCGACAGCCCGCGCCTCGCGCGCTGGGCGCAGGAGCCGGACCTCTGGATGTACGGCCTGTGGGTGTACGAATGGGCCGACGCGACGGTGCGCGTCAGGGGCGTCGACGTCGCGGCCAAGCGCGTCTCGGTCGACCCCGCGCCGATCGGGTTCGGCATCAGGGCCGACGGCCAGTTCCGGGCGCTCAACGCCCTCTCTGAGATCGACGCGCCGGGCGAGTGGGCGCTCGACCGTGCGACGCGGCGGCTCTTCTGCTGGCTGCCGCACGAAGGGGCCGCGGTGACGGCGGCCTTCTCCGAGACGCTCGTGCGGGCCGTCGACGTCGCGCACGTCTCCTTCGAGGACCTCGTCTTCGCCGCCGCGCGCCGGCCGGCGCTCGTCTTCAGGCGGGCGCGCAGCTGCACGCTCTCCGGCTCGACGGTGCGCCAGACGTCGTCGTGGGGATGCATCGTCGACGGCGGCGTCTCGAACCGCGTCGTGGGCTGCGACTTCCACGACCTCGGCGAGGGCGGCATCCTGCTCGCCGGCGGCGAAGACGGCGCGCCCGCGTGCCACGTGGCGGACAACAACCACATCCACCATTTCGGCGAGGTCGTGCCGAACTACCGCCCGGGCGTCCAGCTGCGCGGCGTCGGCAGCCGCGCGACGCACAACCTCATCCACCACACGCGCCATCAGGCGATCGCCTTCGACGGCAGCGACCACTACATCGGCTTCAACGTCTGCCACGACTGCTGCACGTACAACGACGACGCGGGCGCCGTCTACTGCTGCCAGCGCGACTGGACGAAGCGCGGCACCGTCATCGAGCACAACCTCATCCACATGACGGGCAAGCAGCCGCGCACCGCGCATACGGAGGGCGTCTACCTCGACGACTGGAGCGCGGGCGTCACCGTGCGGGGGAACATCATCAACCGCGCGTCGAAGGGCGTCTACATCGGCGGCGGCCACGACAACCGGGTCTACGGCAACCTCATCCTCAACTGCGCGTACGGCCTCTCGCTCGGGAGCCGCGGCGTCGACAGCTTCGCCCGGCCCTATGCGGCCAAGGGCGCCGAGAGCAAGGTCTACAAGGGGCTGAAGCGCTACATGGACGGCCCGCTCGGCGCGCGCGCCCGCGCCCGCCACCCGAACATGGCGCGCACCCTCGCGTTCGCCGACCCCGTTTCCGCGCACGACGCGCACTTCAACGTGCTGACGAACAACGTGCTCGTCGGCTGCCACGGAGGCGTCGGGCTCCAGAACTGGAGGAAGGTCGCCGCGACGTGCTGCGTGACGAACAACCTCGTAGCGGCGGACGACCCCGGCCTCGCCGACTATGCGGGGATGGACTGGTCGCTGCGCCCGGGAAGCGAGGGGGCGCGCCGCCTGGGGCCCCTCCGCTTCGCCGAGATGGGCCTTTACGCAAGCGCGCGGCGCGCCTCGCCGGCCGTCCGCTTCGGCGAGGGGGTGACGCCGCCGCGCCCCCTCGGCGGCGAATACGCCCTCGCGAGCGTGCGCATCGACCTGCGCTTCGACGGCGAGCTGCCGGAGGGGACGGCGCGCTGCGCGTCGGACCTCCAGGGGTGTAC
Organism: uncultured Kiritimatiellota bacterium; assembly: GCA_934643865.1. Classification (GTDB taxonomy): domain Bacteria; phylum Verrucomicrobiota; class Kiritimatiellia; order RFP12; family UBA1067; genus RUG572. The sequence continues at coordinate 41,821 of CAKUCX010000024.1, read as the reverse complement.
GGTTCCGGACTGGGCGCGGGGCCGGCGGATCGTGGCCTCGTTCGGCGCGGCGGACCTTGCGCGGTGGCAGAGCTACCGCTTCTCGTTCACGCCGTCGGCGTCGGGGCGCTTCGCCGTCATCGCCATGGGCGCGCGCGGCGAGAAGACGCTCTACGACGACGTCCGCGTCGACGGCGCGGCGCTGCTGGACGGCGGCTTCGAGGCGGGGACGGGCTGGAACGTGCCGAAGGCGGTCAGCACGAACGACCACCGCCACGCCGTCTGCAACACGCGGCGCCCGTGGGGCGTCGTGACGGCCGAGGAGGCGGGCGTGCCCGCGGCCGAAGGCGCGCGGATGTGGTGCGGCAACGACCTCATCAACGCCGCGCAGAGCATCCAGTGCCGCGCGGGCGTGCCCGTCACCGTGTCGTTCAAGGCCCGCGCCTTCCCGCTTGCCGACTGACGCGGGGACGATGTGGTATACTTCTTCCGGCGCCCGGACGCGGCGCGGCGAACAACGAGAGGGCGAACACGATGCAGAGGCTTGACCCGACGAAGATGAAGGACTGGCAGATCGCGGAGGCGGCGGAGGCGACGCTGCGCCCCGCGAAGGACCTCGCGGCCGAACTGGGGCTGAACGACGACGAGTGGACGCCCTACGGGCGCGTCCTCGCGAAGGTGGACGTGGCGAAGGTCCTCCGGCGCCTGGGCGGACGGAAGCGCGCGAAGTACATCGACGTGACGGCCATCACGCCGACCGCGCTCGGCGAAGGCAAGACGACGACGACGCTCGGCCTCGTGGAGGGCCTCGGCCGTCTCGGCAAGAAGGTCATCGGCTGCGTGCGCCAGCCGTCGGGCGGGCCCACCTTCAACATCAAGGGCAGCGCCGCCGGCGGCGGCCTCGCCCAGGTCGTGCCGCTCACGGCGCTCTCGCTCGGCCTCACGGGCGACATCGACGCGATCACGAACGCGAACAACCTCGCGATGGTCGCGCTCAACAGCCGCATGCAGCACGAGCGCAACCACGACGACGCCTGGCTCGCCGCGCGCGGCCTGAAGCGCCTCGACGTCGACCCGGACCGCATTTCGTTCCGCTGGGCGATGGACTTCTGCGCGCAGGGCCTGCGCGACATCGAGATCGGGCGCGGCGGCCGGCTCGACGGCTTCACCTGCCGCTCCGGCTTCTCCATCACCGTCGCCTCCGAGGTGATGGCGATCCTCGCGATGGCGACGGACCTGAGGGACCTGCGCACGCGCCTCGGACGCATCGTCATGGCGTACTCGAAGTCCGGCGCGCCCGTGACGACGCACGACCTGGAGGTGGACGGCGCGATGTGTGCGCTCCTCGTGAACGCGCTCCAGCCCACGCTCATGCAGTCGCTGGAGGGCCAGCCGATGTTCGTCCACGCCGGCCCCTTCGCCAACATCGCGATCGGGCAGAACTCCGTCGTCGCCGACCGCCTCGCCTGCGCGCTCGGGGACTACGTGGTCACGGAGAGCGGCTTCGCCGCCGACATGGGCTTCGAGAAGTTCTGGAACATCAAGTGCCGCTGCTCCGGCCTCCGGCCCGACGCCGTCGTGCTCGTCGCGACCGTCCGCGCGCTCAAGGCGCACGGCGGCGCGCCGAAGGTCAAGGCCGGTCTGCCGCTCGATCCCGTCTACACGCACGAGAACCTCGAACTCCTGGAGAAGGGGTGCGACAACCTGCTCGCGCACATCGACATCATCCGCCGCGCCGGCATCCAGCCCGTCGTGTGCCTCAATGCGTTCTACACGGACACGGAGGCCGAGCGCGCGCTTGTCCGCCGCGTCGCGGAGGCGGCGGGCGCCCGCTTCGCCGTTTCCGACCACTGGCTCAAGGGCGGCGAGGGGGCGCGGGAGCTGGCCGAGGCCGTCCTTGCGGCGTGCGACGAGCCGAACGACTTCGCGTACCTCTGCGACCTGGACGAGCCGCTTGCGGCGCGCATCGAGAAGCAGGTGAAGGAGGTCTACGGCGGCGACGGCGTGGACTTCGAGCCGGCGGCGGCGGAAAAGCTCGCGGCGCTGCAGGCGGATCCCGAGACGGCGCGCCTGCCCGTCTGCATCGCGAAGACGCAGTATTCGCTCTCGCACGACCCGAACCTCCTCGGCCGCCCGAAGGGCTGGCGCCTGCCGGTGAGGGACGTCCTCCTCTACCGGGGCGCGGGGCTCGTCGTCCCGGTCGCGGGCGAGATCAAGCTGATGCCCGGCACGTCCGCCTCGCCGGCCTACCGCCGCATCGACGTGGACGTCGAGACGGGCCACGTCCACGGGCTCTTCTGAGCGCGCCGCGGCAGAACAATTCCAGGAGATGACAACATGAAGACACTCGTCATGGTTCTTTGGGCGGCGCTGGCCCTTGCGGGCTGCCGCCGCACGGACGTGCGGCACTTCGCCGTCGACGTGCCGCAGGCCACCGAGGCGGATCTTCCCGCCTTGCGGGCCGCCCTCGACCGCTATGCGGGCGTGGACAAGGCGTCGATCCGCTTCGACGCGGCGGCGCGCCGCCTGACCTTGCGCTACGATTCGATGCAGCTCGCCAAGAAGAACATCGAAATGGCGATCGCGGGCGCGGGGTTCACGGCGAACGGCGTCACGCCGGCGTCGGTCGGCGCCGCGCCGAAGAAGTAGCAGAAGGCCGGGACGATGGCGGAGGCGTTCGGCGAGGCGCTCGCGTCCTTCCGGGCGTGGGTCGCGCTTGAGCGGGGGCTCTCACCGAGGACGCTGGAGGCCTACGGCCGGGACGTACGCGCCTTCACGGCGTTTCTGGCGCGGCGCGGGCGGGCCCGGGCGCGCGACATCGCGCGCGCGGACGTCGTGGCCTATCTGGAGCTCCTGCGGGCGCAGCGCAAGCGCCCCGCGACGCGCGCGCGCGCGTTCGTCGCGCTGCGGGAATTCCTGTGCCATCTGCGGGACGCGGGGTGGACGTCGACCGACGTCTCGGAGGGGCTTGAGGCGCCGAAGAAGGACCGGGCGCTGCCGCGTGTCCTCGACGAGGAGGCGGTGCGGCGGCTCGTCACGTCCGTTGCGGGGACGACGCCGCGCGACCTGCGTGACCGGGCGGTCCTGGAGATGCTCTACGGCTGCGGGCTGCGCGTGAGCGAGCTCTGTGCGCTGGAGGTGCGCGACTTCGCCGCCGACGCGGACGTCGTGCGCTGCCGGGGAAAAGGCGCGAAGGAGCGCATCGTGCCGATGGGCGTGGCGTGCGGCGCGGCCGTGCAGCGCTATCTCGCCTCGGCGCGCGACGCGTTCACGGGGGGGAAGGCGGAGGAGCGGCATCTCTTCGTGACGCGCCTGGGGCGCCCGTTCTCGCGCATGGGCGTCTTCAAGATGCTGCGCGAACGCGCCGCGGCGGCCGGGCTTGATGCCGCCGCCGTCTCGCCGCACGTGCTGCGCCACTGCTTCGCGACGCACATGCTCGCGCACGGGGCCGACATCCGCGCGATTCAGGACATGCTCGGCCATGCGTCGGTCGCGACGACGCAGGTCTACACGCACGTCGACCGCGCGCGCCTCGGCGAAATCCACCGCCTCCACCACCCGCGCGCGGAATGACGCGCGCGCCTCGCCGCCATTGCGTGTCCCGCCGGAATGTGCTAGAATCGGCCCTGCTTTTCGGCCGGCATGGCGTAGTGGTAGCGCAGCGGTTTTGTAAACCGCTGGTCGGGGGTTCGAATCCCTCTGCCGGCTCCATCGCGGAAGGGGTGCGTTCTGTTTTCTCGCGAAGCCGCAACGGGCGTCCGGCGCGGACGTGCGGGGCGGAACGGAACGCGGCAGCGGGAAAGGAGCAGGGCCATGACGGCGACGGAAACAACACGAAGAGGGGGCGAGAGGCGCGCGCGCATCTCCCTGTGCGCCCTGGCGCTGGCGGCGGCCGTCGGCGCGTCTGCCCAGAAGAGCGTCCCCGCCCCCGTCCCGCCGCCGTTCGTCCGCGTGGCCGACGTCCGCGCGGACGAGCGCCCGGTCGAGGTCTCGTCACAGGAGGAGACCGTCGCGGACAACGGGCTCTACCGCCGCGTCGAGACGACGTTGACCTTCACGAACCCGAACGGCCGCGCCTTCGAGGGCGAGCTGGAGTTCCCGCTCCCCGCCGGCGCGACCGTCTGCGGCTACGCGCTTGAGGTGAACGGCGCGCTCGTGCCGGGCGTCGTCTGCGCGAAGGAGGCCGCGCGCGTCGCCTTCGAGAACGAGCGCCGCAAGGGCGTCGACCCGGGCGTCGTCGAGCACGTGAAGGGCAACGTCTGGCGCACGCGCATCTACCCGCTCCTCCCGAAGACGCCGCGCAGGGCGCGCGTCGCCTACATCGCCGAATCCCCCGCCGCCGCGACGAACGCGGCGCCGCGCACCGTCGTCGAGCGCGACGGCGCGGACGTCTTCGTCGGCACGCGCGTCGAGGCGTCCGACGGCCTCTCGCGGGCCGACCGCCTGCGCGCGGCGTCCGAGGCGACGATCCTCTGGGACGCCTCGCTCTCGCGCCACGGCAAGGCCGCCGCCGACCGCAGTCTCCTGGAATGCCTGCCGGAGACGGGGCGCTTCACGCTCGTCGTCTTCCGCAACGTCGTCGAGGCGCCGCAGGCGTTTTCCGCGCGCGCGGACCTGCTGAAGGCCGTCGACGCCCTCGTCTACGACGGAAGCACGTGCCTGGCCGAGGCGCAGCGGCTCTTCGCGGGCGCGGACGTCTTCCTCTTCACGGACGAGATCGACGTCGAGGCGGACGCGCGCCGCCGCGTCCGCGTGCGCAGGCTGGGACGGGACGAGAAGCCGCCGCAGGAACCCGTCTGCGGCACGCTGCTCGCCACGGCGTGGGCGGCCGACTTCATCGCCGACCGCGCGGCGGACGCCGCGTCGAACCGGCAGGCGTTCCTCGACCTCGGCCGCCGCTACGGCGTCGCCTCGCCCGTCACGTCGCTGCTCGTCCTTGAGACGTTGGAGCAGTACCTCGCCTACAAGGTCGAACCGCCGGCGACGATGGGCTTCCACGCCGAATGGACGCGGCGGCGCGCCGCCGAAGACGACGCGATCGCCGCGAAGAAGGCGCGCGCGGAGCACGAGCGGCGCCTCCTGGCGCTCTGGGAGGCGCGCGTCACGTGGTGGAACGACCCGATCCCGAAGAAGCCGAAGCCGTCGAGCGGCCTTTTCGGCGGCGTCGCGCGCGCGCTGGGACTGAACGCGTCGGCGCGCGCGGCCGCGCCGCGCGCGCCGACGGACGGCGGCGTCCTCTCGGAGGAGGCCGTGTCGATGGAGGGCGAGGTCGCGCCGGCGTCCGCCGCGCGCGTCGCGTCCGCGTCCGCGCGCAAGGCCAAGGCCGCGCCGGCGTCCGCCGCGCCGGCGTCCGCCGCCGTGACGCTCGCCGCGTGGGACCCGAAGACGCCGTACCTGAAGGCGATCCGGGCCGTCGCGCCGGCGGCGGCCTACGGCGAGTACCTGCGCCAGCGCGCGGCGCACGGCGCCTCCCCGGCGTTCTTCCTCGACTGCGCGGGCCATTTCTTCGCGGCGAAGGAGCGCGTGCGCGCGGTCCGCATCCTCTCGAACCTCGCCGAGATGAAGCTTGAGGACGCGGGGCTCTGGCGGACGATGGGCTGGCGGCTGCGCGAGGCGGCGGCCTACGACGAGGCCGTCGCCGCCTTCCGGCACGTCCTGGAGATGCGCGGCGAGGAGGCGCAGTCGCGGCGCGACCTCGCGCTCGTCCTGGCGGAGCGCGGCAAGCTGCGCGCCGCGTCGGACGCGGCGGCGGCCGCGCGCGACCTCGCCGAGGCGATGCGGCTCCTCCACGCGGCGGCGTTCGAGCCGGCGGCGCGGCGGAGCGCGCGGCGCTCGAACGACCTGCAGACGTGCGTCGTCGCGCTGGAAGAGCTGAATGGGCTCATCGCGTGGACGGCGGCGCGGGCGTGGCCGGGCGTGCGGCCCGAGCCGCCGGCGATGGACGCGGCCTACCGCCGCGACCTGCCGCTCGACCTGCGCATCGTCCTCTCGTGGGACGCGGACGAGACGGACGTCGACCTGCACGTCCTGGAGCCGGACGGCGAGGAGGCGTTCTACGGCAACCGCCGCACGTCGTCGGGCGGGTTCGTCTCGGAGGACGTGACGACGGGCTACGGCCCGGAGGAGTACCTGCGCAAGACGGCCACGGCGGGCGTCTACAAGGTCCTCGCCCACTACTACGGCTCGCACCGCCAGCGGCTGACGGGCGCGGTGACGGTCACGGCGACCGTCTACACGCACTGGGGGCGGCGCGACGAGACGCGCGAGGTCCTCTCGTTCCGCCTCGACAGGCCGAAGGACCGCCAGCCGATCGGCGAGGTTGCGTTCGGGCGCTAGGCCCGGCGCGCGGCGCGCTTGTCCAGCCGCCGCCCCGTTGCGCCGGGGCGCGGAACATGCTATACTAAAGCCCGCGTTTTTTCAACAAGGAAGGCTGCCCCATGGACAAGAAGTCGGTAGAAGAGATGGAATCGCGTTTCAATGAACTGCTTCAGCGGCAGCCTCCCTCCTTCACGGGCGAAATGACCGAGCTGATCGCGGGCGTCCCCGAGGGGCGCGGCGCGGAGATGGCCGTCCGGCTTCTGAACGCCTTCGTCGAAGCCTCCGACTTCAGCGGCGCATGGGCCGCGGTCTCGGGCTGCCAGGGGGTCTTGGGCGCGAAGCTGCAGGGCGTCGCCGTGCGCGACGCCCTCCGCAGGACGACGAAGGACCGCCTGACGCTCTCCTTCATCGACGGGGTCGGGTTCGACAGGCGCCCGCTCAGGGAGGCCGTCGGCCGCCTCGGGCGACTCCTTTCGTTCCACACGGGCGCGCGCGTCCTGAGCGCCGCGTGGGGGCTTGGCGAGGTGCGCGACATCGACGCCTTCTACCGCCGCGTGAAGGTCGACTTCCGCCTGCGCAAGGGGCATCAGTTCACCTACGACGCGGCGTGCGAGACGCTTGTCCCCGCGCCGGAGGATCACATCCTCGTCACGCAGAAGGCGGACCCGGACCGCGTCGCGAAGATGCTGGCGGACGAGCCCGGCGATTTCGTGAAGGAGATGCTCAAGAGCTTCGGCGACATGCCCGTCACGCGCCTGGAGGAGCTCTGCGTCCAGCACGGCTTCGTGAAGCCCGCCAACTGGAAGAAGTTCTGGGAGGGGGCGCGCGGCGCGCTCCGCCGCGAAAAGCTCGTGGAGATCCCCACCCGCCGCGCCGAGCCGATTCACCTCAAGGCGCATGCCGAGGGCTACGACGTCTCCTGGTTCACGGCCTTCAAGGCCCAGCGCGACCCGAAGAGCATCCTTTCGAGCGTGCGCGAGCTCCAGTCCCTCGGACGCGCCAAGGACCTCTCGGACGAGAACCGCGCGGCGCTCGACGAACGCCTCGCGTTCGCGCTGAAGGCCGCCCGCGGCGTAGACGACGCGCTCTATGCGCGCATCGCCTTCTGCATCGGCGACCTCGGCCTCTCCGCCGAGCGCGTCGCGAAGGCGCGCGCCTACCTGTGGGAGAAGGGGGCCCGGGGCGAGGCGCGCTACCTCGACGCCGCGCGCGCGCTGCCTGCGCGGGAAGTCGGCAACCTCGTCGCGTTTCTGGCGGCGGAGGACCGCGACGGCGCGAAGGCCGCGCTCCTTTCGGAACTGCCGCAGATGTGCTTTGCGCTTCTCTCCGAGACGCTCGCGTTCTTCCGGGGCGACGCCGACTGCGGCGAGGTCGTCGCGGAGCTGCTGCGTAGGCCGGACGCGCCCGCCACGCTCGTCACGCTCATTCTCGCGCGCCACGACACGCACGAGACGTTCTACCGCGAACGCCGCGCGTTTGACGGCCGTGCCGCCGTCCCCGGCGAGGAGAAGACGGCGAAGGGCTGGGAGCGCCTGCCGGACTTCATCGTCCTCCTGACGCACGCGATCGCCCTCGGCGAGGGGCGGCAGGGCGGCGAGACGCTGCGCATGCAGAACGTGATCCGCCGTCTCTTCGCAGACCAGAAGTGGCTGGAGGGCATCTTCAGGCAGCTGCGGCGCGACGACCAGGCGCTCTTCTTCGAGCGCTTCCAGGCGTCCATCGCGTGGGATCCCTCCACGCACCACATGATCGTCGTGCGCATGACGCGCATCGTGCCGGAACTTGCCGCGCGCCAGGTCAGGAAGGCGGACGAGAGGGCGCCCGAGCGCGTGACGTCCCTCCGCTCCTATGCCGAGCGCCAGGCGGCCTACGCGAAGCTCGTCAGGGTGGAGATCCCCGCAAACACGAAGCGCATCGAGTTCGCGAAGAGCTACGGCGACCTCTCGGAGAACGCCGAATACCAGTACGCGAAGGACGAGCAGCGCGCCCTCATGCAGAAGGAGTCGCTGCTGCAGAAGGACCTCAACGAGGTCAAGGCCGTCGACTTCTCCGACGTGACGGCGCCCGCGCGCGCGTGCTCCGGCTCGATGGTCGCGATCGTGGCCGGGGACGGCACGGAGCGCGTCTACACGATTCTCGGCGAGTGGGACAACGACCTCGCGCGCGGCGTCATCTCGAACAAGACGAAGCTCGCGCAGAACATGCTTGGAAAGGCGGCGGGCGATGCGTTCGACCTTCCGGACGCGGAGGGCCGCGTCTCCGCCGCGACGATCAAGTCCGTTTCCGCGCTGACCGACGAACTGCGCGCGTGGCTGGCCGAAACGCCGGCCGCCGTCTGATCCCGGCGCGAACCATGAGATTCAAAAGGGGTGCTGACATGAGCGTGAAGAAGACCGAATCTGCGAAGAAGCCTGCCGCGAAGAAGCCCGCCGCCGCGAAGAAGCCGGCGGCGAAGACGCCCGCCGCGAAGGCGGCGCCCGCGAAAGCGGAGCCGCCGAAGAAGAAGGAGTACGTGCGCAAGCCGATCACGGTGGTGAAGAAGACGCCCCGGGTGCCGCTCAAGAAGCCCGAGGCGCCGACGGCGTTCGAGAACCACAGCCAGCACATCGCCTTTTCCTTCGCGGAGCAGATGAAGCAGCGCGCGCGCGAAGCGACGCGCCTCGCCCAGGAGGCGGGCGCCGAGGTCAAGCTCGCGCGCCGCCCGACGACGCGCGCGAAGGGCGAGGCGACGCTGCAGTTCCCCGCCTCCGACCTTGAGGAGTTCCGCAAGCGCCTCATCATCCTGCGCCAGGAGGCCCTTGGCCAGTCCGCGACGCTCAAGACGACGGCCCTGGAGCAGACCGACGACCACGGCAGCGAGGACGACGACGGCTCCGATGCGTTCCTGCGCCTCCAGGACCTCCGGCAGGTCGATGCGCGCAACAAGGTGGTCCAGAAGATCGACGAGGCCCTGAACCGCATCGCGGACGGCTCCTATGGCATCTGCGAGGTCTGCGGACAGCTCATCCGCAAGCCCCGCCTGATCAACCTTCCCTTCGTGCACACGTGCATGGAGTGCCAGACCGCGATGGAGAACCCCTACGGTACGCGCTGATGCTGAGAAGGCTTGTCGTCACGTCCGCCGTCGTCGCGAATCTGCTCCTCGTGGACCAGGTCGTGAAGGCGGCGGCCGTCGCTTCGCTGAAGGGGCGGCCGCCCCGCGTCGTCCTTGAGGCCTTCTTCAACCTGGCCTACGTCGAGAACCGGGGCTGCGCCTGGGGTATGCTGCAGGGACATGCCTGGCCGCTCGCCGCCTTCGGCCTCCTCGCGCTCGCGTTCCTCTTCTGGAAGCGCGAAGCCTTCTTTCCGGCGGGCGCGCACGGGAGGATCGCCGAATGGCTGCTCTACGGCGGCATCGTCGGCAATTTGATCGACCGCGTCGTGCGCGGCCATGTCGTCGACATGTTCGACGTCCACTGGGGCGTCCACCACTTCCCCTGCTTCAACGTGGCGGACGCCTACATCACCGTCGCGGCGGCGATCCTCGTCCTGGCGGGCGTCTTCCCGCGCCTCGGGGGGCACGCGCCGAAGGCGGCGGCGAAGGACGGCGGCGATGGCCGCGCGTGACGCCTATCTCCTCGCCGGCGCGACCGCGAGCGGGAAGTCCGCCGCCGCCGCCCTGCTCGCCCGCGAGATGGGCGCGGCGATCCTGAGCGCCGACTCGATGCTCGTCTACCGCGGGATGGACGTGGGGACGGCGAAGCCGTCCGCAGAGGCGCGCGCCGCCTTCGACATGGGCGGCGTCGACGTCGTCACGCCCGCCGAGCATTTCTCCTCGGGCGCCTGGCTGCGCGCGGCGGCCGCCTGGCTGGCCGCCGTCCCCGCCGCGCGCCCGGTCGTGATCGTGGGCGGCACGGGGCTCTACTTCTCCGCGCTCCTGCGCGGGCTGGACAGGAGGTGGACGAATCCCCCGCCGGCGTACCCCGTCCTCCAGGCCGACCGCGCCGTCCTCCGCGCGCGCATCGCCGCGCGGCTCGACGCGATGTTCCTGGACGGCCTCGCTGCGGAGGTCGCCGCCCTCCGGCGCGCCTACCCCGTCTGGTCGGACACCGCCTCCGCCGCGATCGGCTACAAGGAGTTCATCGACGGTCTCCCCCTCGACGCCGTGCGCGAGAAGATCCTCGTGCGCACGCGCCAGCTCGCGAAGCGGCAGGACACGTGGTTCCGCCATCAGGCGACGCCGCTCTACGTCCCCATCGGCGAGACGGCGGAGGAGACGGCCGCGCGCGTGCGGGCGCTCTGGCGCGCGCACGGGCCGTGGCGCGTCGAACTGGAGGCGAAAGGGGACGGGCATGCTGCTTGACGTGAAGAACCTGCGCATTGCGTTCCGCCGCGACGGGCGGGAGATCGTGCCGGTGCGCGACGTGTCCTTCTCCGTCCCCGCGCGCGGGCGCGTCGCGCTCGTGGGCGAATCGGGCTGCGGCAAGTCCCTGACGGCCCTCGCCCTCGCGCGCCTCTCTCCGACGGACCGCGCGGCGGTTTCGGGCGCGATCGCGTGGGGGGGCGCGGCAGGGCGCGCCTCTCCCCGGAAGCGGCCGCGCGTCGCCTACGTCTTCCAGAACCCGGGCGAATCCCTCAATCCCGTCATGCGCGTCGCCGCGCAGATCCGGGAGGCGCTGCCGAAGGGGCTTTCGCGCCGCGCGCAGGAGGCGCGCGTCCTCGAACTCCTCGCCCGCACGGGCCTCCCGGACCCCGTGCGCGCCGCGCACGCCTACCCCTGCGAGCTGTCGGGCGGCCAGCAGCAGCGCTGCATGATCGCGATGGCGCTCGCGGCCTCGCCCGACCTCCTCGTCGCGGACGAGCCGACGACGGCCCTTGACGTGACGACGCAGAAGCAGGTGCTGGAACTCATCGACGGCCTCGCCGCCGAGACGGGGATGGCCGTTCTCCTCATCACGCACAACCTCGGCCTCGTCGCCGGGCGCATGGACGAGGTGAACGTCATGTACGCGGGGCGCGTCGTCGAGCGCGGCCCTGTCGTCGAGGTCCTTTCGCGCCCCCGCCATCCCTACACGAGGGGGCTGCTCGGCGCCGTGCCGGCCCTTGACGCCCCGCGCGACGCCCCGCTTGCGGACATCCCCGGCACCGTCCCGCCGCCGGACGACTGGCCCGACGGCTGTGCCTTCTGGCCGCGCTGCGCCGTTGCGCAGGCGCGCTGCCGCCGCGCGCCGCCGCCCATGCGCGCCGTCGGCGCCGCGCAGTGCGCGTGCTGGCAGGTCGCCTGACCCGCGCCCTCGCGCGCCGTGCAGTGCGCGTGCTGGCAGGTCGCCTGACCCGCGCCTTCGCGCGCCGTCCTTTCACTGCCTCCCTTGCCCCTTCTCCCGTTCACGTTCCCGTTCCGCAGCACCGCACGCCTGCGGATAGGATTTCTGGTTACGTTCAGAGTACGGAAACAAGATTTCGTCCGCACCGTAGTCTTGTCATCGTCCCGTTCCTGTGCTATCATAGGGCCATGCCTGAGCATCCTTCCACGACCGTCGTCCCTGCAGACGCCCCCTGCGTCCCTGCGGCGTCCGTTCATTCCGCCGCCTCGTCTGACTTCGATCGGCGGCACGAGGCGCTGCTGGGCGACATCCTGGCCGCGCGCGAACGCCGCGCCCGGGCGCGGCGGAAACGCATCCAGGACCGCCGCCGCGCCTTCGGCGACCTCTGCGAGGCGTCTGAGGGGCTTGCCGTCGCGTGGCTGCGGCGCGGCACGTCCGTCCGCGAGATCGTCGCCTACGCGGACGGCGACGCCTGGCTGCTGCGGACGCTCGCGCGCTGGCTTCGCCTCGGCGCGACGCGGAGGATCGACCGTCTCCGCCATGCGTCGCTCCGTTCCGCCTACTACGAACGGGAGAAGGCACGCCGGCAGCGGCTCGCGGCGGAACGGCGCGCGGCGAAGAGGCGCACGACGACGAATCCGTGCCCGACGAGGGAACAGCTGCTGGAGGCGTGGGAGAGAGTCCGCGAATCGAACGAGGGCCTTCTCAGGTTCGGCTCGTTGATGGAGGATCTCTCCTGCTACGTCGATAGTTCCCTTGTGCGTGCGGAGAGCGGTGAGATCGTCGCCCGCCGGGGAGGCGTGAAGGCGTGGCTCCAGACGAACGTCCCGGCGCTCCACCTCAAGTACAAGACGGTGATGGCCTACAAGGCGGCCGCGCGGAAGCTCAAGCAGGTGACGGGCCTGCGCGACCCCGCGCCGGCGGCGCGGCTCGTGGAGGCGCCGGCGCGGGGCGATTCGGACGAGGTCGTGCGGGCGCGGGAGGTCTACGCCGAAGTGATGCGGGAGACACCGAGGAACCGGACGGCGTACCTCGACCGCATCGACGCCTTGGTGAACCCGGCGCGGGTGGGCGAGGCGGAGGCGGGGCGGCGGGCGCGGCGCGGGAGCGAGATTACGGTGCGGACGAAATCTGTCCTGCCGGATGGAGGACGGGGCGGGGCGGGAGGGTGACGGGATGGAGCGGGGCGGGGATGGCGCGGTGCGGAACATTGGGCGCATGGCGCGGTGCATTGGGCGCATGGCGCAGTGCATTGGGAGCATGGCGCGGCGCATTGGGAGCATGGCGCGGCGCAGTACATTGAGCGCATGGCGCAGTGCATTGGGCGCATGGCGCGGTGCGCGGGGCCCTTGACCGCGACCACGTCCGTCCCTCCAGAATCAGGGCTGACGCATTTGGAATGATGGCGTCCCCAGTTTGGCGCGTTCCTGCAATTGAGGCGCGCCGTGCGCGGGCTGGCTTGCGCCATGCGGCCATGCCCGGCCTCGCCGCGCTGCAGCGAGACCGCCCGCGTCGCTTGCGCGGGTTCTGCGGCGTGTGGTATAATCTCCCGCCATGGAAACCGTGTGACGGGCGTCCATTGGCTTAAAGAGACCGTTCAGAATGAAGGGCCGTTCAGAAGGAAGGGCCCTTCAGGACGAAGGGGCTGTTCAGAATGAAGGAGCAATCCGTGAAGAAAACGCTGTTCGCCGCCGCGGCGGCCTGTGCCGGCGCGCTCTGCGCGGCCGAGACGCTTGTTTCGCCCGACGGGACGCTGCGGGTGGACGTGGAGGTGGAGAAGGGCCTTTCCTGGTCGGCGACGCGCAAGGGCGCCGCCCTCGTCCTGCCCTCGCGCCTGGGGCTCGATTTCATCGACCAGAAGCCCTGGGGCGGTTTCCGCCTGAAGAAGGCGGCGCGCCGGACGCTGGACGAGACCTGGACGACGCGCCTCTACAGGAAGGAGACCGTGCGCGACCACGCGAACGAGCTGGCGCTCGACCTCGAAGACGCCGACGGGCGCCTCCTCACGCTCGTCTTCCGCGCCTACGACGAGGGTGTCGCCTTCCGCTACGTCATCCCCGAGCAGGCCGGCTTCGACGGCTTCCAACTGCGCGGCGAGCAGACCGAATGGCGTTTCCCGGAGGGCGTGGACGGCTGGTTCACGACCTACCGCAGCTGGGGCAACTCGCAGGAAGAGGACTTCCGCAGGCGCCCGCTCGCCGACCTCAAGGCGAAGGAACTCGTCGGCATGCCCGCCGTCGTCAACGTGGGCGCGCAGCGCGTCGCTCTCTGCGAGGCGGATCTCACGAACTGGGCCGGCCTCTACTACCGCGCCCCGAAGAAGGGCCAGAAGCCCGGCGCGGCGACGCTGGAGGCGGCGCTCACCCCGCTGCCGCACTCCAACGCCTGCGCGCCGGACGTCGCCGTCATCCGCATGACGCCGGCGGCGAGCCCGTGGCGCGTGATGGTCTGCGCGGACTCCGACCTCGACCTCCTCAACCGCAACGACCTCATCCTGAACCTCAACTCGCCGCCGGATCCGTCCCTCGACTTCAGCTGGGTCAAGCCGGGCGCGTCGAGCTGGGACTGGTGGGTCGATTCGAACAACTCCCTCTCCACCGACTTCACGCTCAAGCTCGTGGACTTCGCCGCCGAGATGGGCTGGCCCTACCACACGATCGACGGCGGGTGGTACGGCTGGGCGCGCCGCCCGAACCACGGCCCGGACGTGCCGGTCGAGATCCGCAAGGGCTTCGACCTCCACCGCATCATCGCCCACGCGCGGGAGAAGGGCGTGGGCATCTGGGTGTGGCTCCACTGGGAGGCGCTGCAGGACAACGGCGTGGAGGAGACGTTCGCGAAGCTCGCGCGCTGGGGCGTGAAGGGCGTGAAGATCGACTTCCTCGACCGCCAGGACCAGTGGATGGTGCGGTGGTACGAGAGCACGGCCCGCGCGGCCGCCCGCCACCGCCTGCTCGTCAACTACCACGGCGCGTTCAAGCCGACGGGCATGAACCGCACGTGGCCGAACCAGATCACGCGCGAGGGCGTCCTCGGCAACGAGATGACGAAGTTCACGGGCAAGATCACGCCGGCCCACTGCGCGACGCTGCCGTTCACGCGCTTCCTCCTCGGCCCCGGCGACTTCACGCCCGGCAGCTTCGGGAACGTCCACACGGCGGCGTTCACGCCGCAGTGCAAGAGGGGCCACCGCTACGGCGACGAGACCGACCGCCGCCCGATCTGGGCGGAGGAGATCGGCACGCGCGCCCACGCGCTCGCGCTCTGCGTCGCCTACGACTCGCCGCTCATGACGCTCTGCGACTGGCCCGAGCGCTACCGGGGCGCGAAGGGGATCGGGGCGCTGCGCGCGCTCCCGACCGTCTGGCGCGCGACGCATCCCTTCACGGGCGCGATCGGCGAGGACTACGGCGTCGTGCGCGAGACGTTCGACGGGCGCTTCTACGCGGCCTACCTGGGCGTCGCGGCGAAGGACGTCACGCTGCCGCTCGACTTCCTGCCGGCGGGCACGACGTGGGAGGCGACGGTCTACGCGGACGGTCCGCGCGCGGCGGACGACGCGACCGACCTCGCCGAATCGACGCGGCGCGTCACGCGCGACGCGCCCCTCACGCTCGCGGTCGCCCCCGAGGGCGGCTTCGTCGTCGTCTTCACGAAGGTCCGGTAAGGAGGCTCCGCCATGCGCAGGCAGCTCGTGCTTCTGCCGATTCTCTTCGGCTTCTTCGTGATGGGCTTCGCCGACATCATCTCGACGGCGCTCATCCGCATCGAGGAGGAGTGCCGCCTCTCGGCGTTCGCGGCGGCGGTGCTGCCGCTCATGATCTTCGTCTGGTTCCTCCTCATCTCGATCCCCACGGGGATCCTCTGCGGGAAGATCGGGCGGAAGAACACCGTGCTCGCCTCGCTCGCCCTGACGGTCGCCGCGATGTTCCTGCCCTTCGCCGCGACGGCGGAGCGGTGGTGGATCTACGCGGTGTCGTTCGCCTTCCTCGGCATCGGCAACACGATGATCCAGGCGGCGCTGCCGGCCCTGATGTCGAACGTCGTGCCGCAGGAGAAGCTCACGGCGCGCATTTCGCTCGGGCAGTTCGTCAAGGCCCTCTGCGCGGCGGCGACGCCGGTGGTGGCGCTCTTCTGCGCCGAGCGGCTGGGGAACTGGAAGTACCTCTTCCTCGTCTACGGCGCGCTGACGTTCGTGGCGGCGGCGTGGCTTGCGCTCTCGCCGATCCCGCGCGAGAAGGCGGCGGCCGTGCCGCCGTCCTTCGCGTCCTGCGTGCGGCAGCTCGCGAGCCCCTACATCCTCGCGATGGTGGTGGGCGTGTTCTTCTCGGTCGCGGCGGACATCGGCTTCGCGGTGGGCGTGCCCGAGTATCTGCGCGACGTCTTCCGCCTGCCGACGGACAAGGCGGCGACGGGGCCTGCGGTTTACTTCCTCGCCAAGATGCTCGCCGCCTTCGCCGGGTCGATCGTCTTCGCGCGCATCTCCGCCGCGCGCTGCTTCCCCTGGTCCGTCGGCCTCGCCGTCGGCGCCACGGCGGGCCTCTTCTTCGCGCCGAACCCGACGGTCTTCCTCGTCCTCGTCTTCCTCTCCTCCTTCGGCTTCGCGAACACGTTCGGCATGTGCATGGGCCTTGCGATCAACCACCGCCCGGAGCGGACGAACGAGATCTCGGCGCTCGTCGTGATGGCGATCTCGGGCGGCGGGCTCGTCAAGATCGCCTTCGGCGCGCTGCGGGGGTCACTCGGACCCGCCGGCATCGTCTGGACGCTGCTCGCGTGCCTTGTCTACCTGCTCGCGCTGGGCGTCTTCGCGACGCGGGCGCGTGTCCACGCAACGAAAACGAATGGGGAAAGGGATGCCTGACATGCAGACGACACGGAAAGACTTCATGGCGGCGCTCGCCGCGGCGGCGGGCGCCTTCGCGGCCGGTTGCGCGACGTGCGGCGGCGGGCGCCCGCTGCGCCTCGCCTGCCAGATGTGGAGCGTGAACGAGATCTGGAAGAAGGATCCCGCCGGCGCGCTCGCGAAGATGCGCGCCCTCGGGTACGAGGGCGTGCAGTCGATGGCGTTCTGGCAGTGGGACCGCGCGAAGCTCAGGCGCCTCCTCGACGACCACGGCCTGGCGCTCGTCGACATGCCGATCAGCCTCTCCCATGTCGCGCCGGACAAGTTCAACGCGACGGTCGAGTTCTGCAAGGCGTTCGGCGTCGACTTCGTCTTCGTGCCGTGGTTCGGCGACGCGAAGAAGCCGAAGGAGGCCTGGGTGAAGTTCGCGGACGACATGGCGGCGGCGGCCCGGAAGCTTGCCCCGCACGGCATCAGGATGGGCTTCCACAACCACCAGGTCGAGTTCACGGCGAAGTACGGCGGCGTTTCGCCGATGGAGATGTTCTTCGCCCGCGACGAACTTTCCTTCGAACTGGACGTGGGCCACGCGACGCTTGCCGGCGAAGACCCCGTCGCCCTCCTGAAGCGCCTCCCCGGGCGCGTCCCCTCCATCCACGCGAAGCCGGGCGGCGGGCTCTCCTGCGGCGGCGAGGGGGACCGGAACGACTGGGCGGGCATCCTCGCCGCCTGCCGCGCGGCGGGGACGCGCTGGGCGGTCGTCGAGTGCGAGGCGCGCCGCGACACGTTCGCCGACATCGACGCGAGCGCGAAGTTCCTCGCCCCCCGCATCTGACACGGAAACCCGCGATGACCCTTACGCGCGAGCCCATCTATGCGGACGCCCCCTCCGGAAAGCGGGAGGCGTTGTGCCGCCGCGCCGTCGAGCTGTTCTCCGCCGTCGGCCGCTGCGGCCGCCTCGCGGTCGAGTCGCTCGCCTGCCTGCCCGGCGTCCTCGCGCGCCGTGACGCGCGCGCCGCGTTCCTCGGCCAGCTCTACGCCGCCGGCATCCGCACGCTCCCCGTCATCACCGTCGTCGGGCTCTTCACGGGCATGATCCTCGGCCTCCAGGTGGGGCTTGCGCTCAGGCGCTTCAACCAGGAGCTGTACCTCGGCGCGGCCGTCATGCTCACGCTCCTGCGCGAGATGGGGCCGTTCGTGACGGGCATCTGCCTCTCGGCGTGTGTCGGCTCGGCGATGGCCGCCGAGCTCGGCACGATGACGGTGAACGACGAGGTGGCGGCCCTTGAGATCATGTCCATTTCGCCCGTTCGCTACCTCGCCGCGCCGCGCATGGGCGCGCTCCTCGTGATGGCGCCGATCCTCGCGTTCTACGCCTGCGTGCTGGGCGTCGTCGGAGGCGGGCTCGTCGCGCAGACCCAGCTGAACGTCGCCTTCCAGCAGTACATGTCGAGCGCGATGTCGATCGCGGCGACGAAGGATCTCTTCGTGGGCCTCCTGAAGGCCGGCATCTTCGGCGTCGTCATCGGCGCCGTCAGCTGCCACCAGGGCTTCTCGACGCGGTTCGGGGCCGTGGGCGTGGGGCGCGCGACGCAGCGCAGCGTGATCATCTCGTTCCTCCTCATCCTCATGCTCGGGTACATGGTCACCCGCGCGTTCTATATCGAGTTCTCGCTATGATCCGGTTCGAGAACGTCGTGAAGCGCTTCGACGGGCGCGAGGTCCTCTCGGGCGTCAGCTTCGAGATCGCGAAGGGCGAGATCCTCGCGGTGGTGGGCCCGTCGGGCACGGGCAAATCCGTCCTCCTCAAGCACCTCGTGCGGCTCCTCACGCCCACCTCGGGCCGCGTGTGGCTGGACGACGTGGAGATCTCCGCCGCGACGGGTGACGCGCTGGAGCGCGTCCGCGCGCGTTTCGGCTACCTCTTCCAGGGCGGCGCGCTCCTTGGCTGGCTCACGGTCGCCGAGAACGTCGCGCTGCCGCTCCGGGAGCGCACGCGCCTCGCGCCCGCCGAGATCGCCTCGCGCGTCGCCGAGGCGCTCGCCGCCGTGGACCTCTCCGAGGCGGCGGACCGCTACCCCGCCGAGATCTCGGGGGGCATGCAGAAGCGCGCGGGCCTCGCCCGCGCGATCGTGCGCCGCTCGGACATCGTCCTCTACGACGAGCCGACTTCGGGCCTCGACCCCGTCACCTCCGTGACGATCAACCGGCTCATCCGCCGGCTCAACCGCAAGAGGGGCATCACCTCCGTCGTCGTCACGCACGACCTCCAGGGCGCGCTCCTCTTCGCCGACCGCATCCTCATGCTCAAGGGCGGGCACGTCGTGGAGCTGGCGCCCGCCGAGGCGTTCGTGTACTCCACCAAGCCGGACGTGCGCGACTTCCTCGACGCGCAGTTCATCACGGCGGACAGTTTCCAGCAGATGAAGGCAGCATATGAAAAAGAACTCTGATGTTTTCTCCGAGGTCGTCGTCGGCGTCTTCATGGCCGCCGTCCTCGCGCTTCTCGTCTACTTCACCGTCATCATCTCCGGCGTGGACGTCCTCTTCGGGCGCGAGAAGGCGTTCGCGCGCATCGCCTTCACGGACGTGGGCGGGCTCAAGGAGCGCGACAACGTCATCTACCGCGGCATGAAGGTGGGCATCGTCGAGAAGATCGAGCTCGCGCCGACGAACGTCATGGTCACGGTGCTTGTGGACCGCGACGTCGTGCTGCGCGAGACGTGCCAGGCCTCCGTCTCGGCCCTCTCGCTCCTCGGCGGCAACTACCTGCTCCTCGAAGAGGGCGCGGGCGCGGTGCAGCCCCTCGCGACGACCGTCTTCCGGGGCGACCCGCCCATCGACTGGATGCGCGACCTCGGCCGGATCGCCGGCAGCCTCAACGAGGTCCTCAACGACGGATCCTTCAAGAGCATCGTCTCCAACTTCGAGGCGACGGCGGAGAACGTCAACAAGATCGTCGCGCGCGTCGCGCGCGGCGAGGGGACGGCGGGCCGGCTGCTCTCGCGCGACGACACCGTCTACCAGGATCTGCGCGAGGCCGTCGCGGGCGCGAAGCGCGCCGTCGGCGACGCCGAGAAGACGTTCGACGGCGCCCGGAAGACGTTCGACCACGCCGCCGCCGTCGCCGAGCGGCTCGACCGGGGCGAGGGGACGCTCGGACGCCTCCTCTCGAAGGACGACGCCGTCTACGCCGACTTGAAGCAGACGCTCGCGAACGCGGCCGCGATCTCCGCGCGCATCGAGCGCGGAGAGGGGACGCTCGGGCGGCTGACCGCGAAGGACGACGCGCTCTGGGGCGACCTCACGAACGCCGTCGCGAACGTGCGCGCCGCCACGGAGAAGCTGAAGAAGGGCGAGGGCCTGCTCGGCCGCGCCTTCAGCGACACCGCGCTCGCGGACGACGCCGCGAAGCTCGTCGCGAACCTGCGCGCCGTCTCCGAGCGTCTGGAGAAGGGCGAGGGCACGCTCGGCAAGCTGGTGGCGGAGCGCGAGATGTACGACGAGGTGAACGCAGCCCTCAAGGACGTGCGCCAGATCATCGACAACTACCGCGACACGACGCCGATCACGACCTTCGGCGCCCTCGCGACGGGCGCGCTCTAAGCCACGCGCCCCCTCTTCCATTTGGGCATTTCCCCCCTTGCGCATGGGGCGCATTTGTGGGATAATACCCGCACCTGAAAGGATTAACGAAGGAGTCCGCAATATGAACATGAAGAAGAAGACTGAAGGGTTCACGCTCGTCGAACTGCTTGTTGTCATCGGCATTCTCGGCATCTTGATGGGCGCCCTGTTCCCGGCCATTTCATCCGCCATGCTGAGCGCGAACACGGCTGCCATGGCCATGCGCGGCCGCAACCTCTTCGTGGGCATCACGCAGGCCAACACCGAGCGCGAGGCGGCGGGGCTGGCGGATGTCTGGCCGAAGGATATTGATGGCGGCACGCAGCAGGACGGGAGCGACGACATCGCCAACAAGGGCGCATCGACGACAACCCAGTTTTTCATCGACCTGTTCGACATGAATAACTACGGTAAAGCGGAATGGGATCCCTACGTGAATGTCGACATCGGAGTCCTGTCGGGCGCGGGCGTGCCGGGCATACAGGGCACGACCCTGACCTACAATAACATCGCGTGGGTCGTCGCAAAGAACGTGACGAGCGACATCCCAGACGTGATTCCCGTGTTTGTTTCACGCAACGTCGACTACACGGATCTGAGCAGCAAGCTCCAGAGCTATAACGGAACGGACAATAAAAAGGTCTCCGTCGGAACCAAGTACGACCAGCCCTTCGGCAACAAGGCGTGGGTGCTTGTGCGCAAGGGCGGCGCCTCGCAGACGATCAAGGCAAAATATTCCCGCCTCGACGTCATCTTCAACCGCCAGGGCTTCGACAACAACAAGGAGGGTGGCGGCGCGAAGCAGTTGGCCTTTATGGACCTCTAGCCATTGTACGTCTCGGTCGCCATCGACCTGGCGCTGGACCGGCTCTTCACCTACGTGGTGCCGGCCGAACTCACGGAGAAGCTGCTCGTCGGGCAGCTTCTCCGCGTTCCGTTTTCGGGGCGCATCGCGCGCGGCTTCGC
The DNA here is from genome assembly GCA_934643865.1 of uncultured Kiritimatiellota bacterium. Classification (GTDB taxonomy): domain Bacteria; phylum Verrucomicrobiota; class Kiritimatiellia; order RFP12; family UBA1067; genus RUG572. The sequence goes on along the minus strand of CAKUCX010000024.1, from coordinate 20,782 downwards.
GCTCGCGCTCACGGAGGAGGCGCCCGCGTTCAAGACGCGCCCCGTCCTCGCGATCGAGGACCCGTCCCCCTTTTTCTCCCCGGCGCTCCTGAAGCTCGTGAAGTGGATCGCCGCCTACACGCACGCGCCCATCGAAACGGCGCTCCGGGCGGCGCTGCCGGCCGCCGTCCTGAAGCCGTCCGCCCGTCCGAAGGAGCTGCTGTACGTCGAGCCGGCGGAGGCCGGGTCCGCGCCGCTGACGGCGCGCCAGCGCGCGCTCGTCCAGGAGATTCGCCGCGTGGGCGGCGGGTGGATGCAGCAGCTCGTGCGCGAGTTCAAGACGACGCCCGCCACGCTGCGGGCGCTCGCCGGGAAGGGCGCGCTCGTGATCGCGCCGCGCGCCGCGCGCCGCGACCCGCTCGCCGGGCGGCGCGTCATGCCGACGGCGCCGCTCGCGCTCAATCCCGAGCAGCGCGCCGCGCTGGAGGCGATCCGCGCGGCGACGAAGCCCGTCCTTCTCCACGGCGTGACGGGGAGCGGCAAGACGGAGGTCTACCTGCAGGCCATCGCGCACGTCCTGGAGGCGGGGAAGGGCGCGATCGTCCTCGTCCCCGAGATCTCGCTCACGCCCCAGACGGTGCGCCGGTTCGCGGGACGCTTCGGCGCGCGCGTCGCCGTCCTCCACTCGGCGCTCTCCGACGGGGAGCGCTACGACGAGTGGCACCGTATCCGCACGGGCGAGGCGCGCGTCGTCGTGGGCCCGCGCAGCGCGGTCTTCGCGCCCGTCCGGAACCTCGGTCTCATCGTCGTGGACGAGGAACACGACCCCTCCTACAAGCAGGACGAGACGCCGCGCTACCATGCGCGCGACGTCGCGGTGATGCGCGCGAAGATCGAGGGGGCCGTCGCCGTCCTCGGAAGCGCCACGCCGTCGCTCGAATCCTGGCAGAACGCCGAGGACGGCAAGTACGCGCGCGCGCGCGTCCCGCACCGCGTCGCGGGCCGCGCCCTCCCGGCCGTCCATCTCGTGAACATGGACGAGGAGGCCGCGCGCGTCGGCCACGCGCCGATCTTCTCCTCCCTCCTCCTCGACGCCCTCCATGCGCGCCTCGAACGCGGCGAGCAGACGATCCTCTTCCTCAACCGGCGCGGCTACTCGCGCGTCCTCGAATGTCCCGCCTGCGCCTGGGTGGCGGAGTGCCCGGACTGCTCCGTGCCCTACACCTACCACCGGGCGGACAACTGCCTCCGCTGCCACGTCTGCGGCGGCTGGCGGCACGTGCCGGCCGCCTGCCCGCTCTGCCACGGCACGGACTTCAGCTACACCGGCATCGGCACGCAGCGCGCCGAGGCGGCGCTCAAGGCGTGCTTCCGGCGCGCGCGCATCCTGCGGATGGACGCCGACTCGACGGCGCGCAAGTTCTCGCACGACGACATCCTCTCCGCGTTCCGCGCGGGCAAGGCGGACGTCCTCATCGGCACGCAGATGATCGCCAAGGGCCTCGACTTCCCGAACGTCACGCTCGTCGGCGTCCTGAACGCCGACACGTCGCTTCACCGCCCCGACCCGCGCGCGAGCGAGCGCACCTACCAGCTGCTCGCGCAGGTGAGCGGACGCGCCGGGCGCGCCGAGAAGCCCGGCGAGGTCTACATCCAGACGTTCTCCCCCGAGGCGCCCGCGATTGCGGCGGCGGCCTCCGACTGCGGCTTCGCCGCCTTCGCCGCGCAGGAACTCGCCGCGCGCCGCGCGGCCTACTTCCCGCCGTTCTGCCGCATGGCGACGCTCCTCTTCCGCGCGAAGGACGAGGTGCTGGCGCGGCGCTGGGCCGGCCTCTACGCGCAGTCCCTCGCCTCCTGGGCGAAGCGGTTCAACGCCGCGCGGCAGGCGGCGCTCTTCCGCGTCTCGGAGGCCGAGGAGGCGCCGCTCCTGAAGGCCGAGGGGTGGTTCCGTTACCAGGTCGTCGTGCGCGCGCCGGCGGCGAAGGACATCGTGGCCGCCGTCGCGTGGATCGAGGCCGCCCGGCCCGCGCCGAAGGACCTGCGCATCGCCTTCGACGTCGACGCGCAGAACTTCGCCTGACGCCGTTCCCGCAGGACGTCGGGAGGTTTTTGCTATACTGTTCCTGCCATGAAACCGATCGCCACCAACATCGCCGACTTCGAGACGTCCTATTTGAACGTGGTGGAGGACCGATGAAGACGACGCGACGGGGAAAGAGAATGCGGCGGATCCTGCGGCGGCCCTTCGAGTGGCTGGGCATCGTGCTGGGGCTCTTGGTCTTCACGAACCTGCCCCGCCGGGCGCTTCTCGCGGCCTGCGACGTCGCCGGGGCCGTCATGTTCGCCTTCGACCGCCGGGGACGGGACCTCGCGCTTTTCAACCTGCGCGTCATCGCGGGCGTCTACCCGCCCGAACGCGACGTCCGCACGCCGCACGAGACGCCGCCGACGCGGCGGGAGGCGCGCGTCCTCAAGCGCAGCTACCGCAACATGGCGCGGACGATCGGCCATGCGTTCTGGACGTGCCGCAACGCGCGGGCGCGCGTGGCGGCCGCAGGGGAGATGAGCGCGCAGGGGAAGGCGTTCCTCGCGGCGCACCGGCCGGCCGTGACCGTCTCGGGGCATATCGGCTGCTGGGAGATCCTCTCGCAACTCGCGTTTCTGGAGGGGCATCGGATGATGTCCGTCGCGAAGGACATCGGCACGCCGGGCATGACGCGGCTCCTCATGAAGGCCCGGCGGTCGATCGGGCAGGAGATCGTCCACGCGGAGGGCGCGTTCCGCCCCCTCATGCAGGGCATCCGCGACGGGAAGTCGCTCGGGCTCCTCGTCGACCAGGTCGTGAAGCCCAGGGACGGCGGCGTCTGGGTGCGGTTCTTCGGCCGCCCGGTGCCCGTCTCGGCGGCGCCCGCGTTCTTCGCCGCGAAGGGGAAGGCGCCGGTCGCGGTGGCGTGGAGCCGCCCGCTGAAGGACGGGCGCTTTCGCTGCGAGGTGGTGGCCACCTACCCGCCCGGGGCCGCGCGGGACGTCTGGGGTCTGACGCAGGCCTGCCTCGCCGACCTGGAGCGCGTCATCCGCCGCCATCCGTCCTGCTGGGTGCTCAACTACCGCTACTTCCGCAAGACGCCGACCGAGGCCGAGCGGGCGCAGCTGCGCGCGCGCGAGGCGAAGGCCGCCGCCCCGCGCGGCGGGGAGGCGCGCGCATGAGGGCGCCGCGCCTCCTCTTCGTCGGGAACTTCCTCATCCGCCACTGGGGGAACGGGCGTACGGGCATCGACCTGCGCCTCGTCGCGGGGGCGCTGCGGAACGGCTGGCAGGTCCACACGTTCTCCGAGCGCGACATCGCGCGCTTCCTCGCGCCGCTCGGCTTCATGCGGAACGTCGGCGCGCGGATGATGAACGCGCGGCTCGTGAAGACGGCGCGGAACTGGAAGCCGGACGTCGTCTTCATGAGCCACTGCGACTACGTGGCGAACGAGACGCTGGACCGGATCCACGCGGCCGTGCCCGGCGTGAAGATCGTCCACATCAACTGCGACCCCGTGGAGACGGCGCACTGCCGCGCGCAGATCGCGCAGCGCATGGATTCCTGCGACGCCGTCTTCGTGACGACGGCGGGCGAAGTGCTGAAGACCTGGAAGACGGCGCGGAACGTCGTCGGGTTCTTCCCGAACCCGAGCGATCCCTCCTACGAGGTGGAGGACAACGCGGCGAAGACGTCCTTCGCCTACGACCTCTTCTTCGCGGGGCGCCCCGCCCTCGCCGACGCGCGCCGTGCGCTGCTGGACGCGCTCGTGCCTCGCCTCGACCCTTCGGTGCGCCTCGGTCTTTTCGGCATGGGGAAGCCTTTGGTCGTCGGCCGTGCCTACGAGGAGGCGATTGCCGCCTCGAAGATGGGCCTCTCCATCAACCGCTTCGAAAACTGGAAGTGGTATGCGTCGGACCGCCTCACGCACCTGATGGGCAACGGCGTGCTGACCTTCCTGTACGACGGCAACCAGATGCAGGACTTCTTCTCGGACCGCGAGACGGTCTACTTCCATACGCCCGGCGACCTCGCGGAGAAGATCGCCTTCTACAACGCGCACGACGGCGCGCGCCGCGCCGTTGCCGCCGCCGGGCGCGCGCGCTACCACGCGCTCTTCGACGCGCGGCGCGTGATCCGGTACCTCGTGGAGGCGGCGCGCGGTGAGGACTTCTCCGAAGCCTACGAGTGGGCGGGGGAGGCCCTGCGATGAGCCGCCTGCCCCATCTCGGCTGGTCGTCGCACGTCTATCCGCTGGAGGCGGGGGACCTCGCGGCGGTGCCCGACTACACGGGCGCGCCGATTCCGGACGCGGCGCTGCCGGGCGATGCGGTCCTCCTTTACATCCGCCCCGACGGCCCGGACGCGCTGCTGCGCGGCCGCGCGCAGGTCGCGGCGGCGCGCGACCCGCACGCCGCCGTCCCCGTGCGGGTCGTCTTCAAGCCCGCCGTCGCGAAGTGGAACCTGCTTGGCACGTTGCTGCGCGTGTTCCGGAACGGGCATCGCTTCCACGGGACGGGCGTCTACCACACGTCGGCGCAGGCGATCCGCCGGCTGGGGATCGAGCGCGCGATCCGCTCCGTCGACGCGCCCCAGAAGCGCGGCCGTCAGGACCGCATGGCCGCCATGAGAAGGCTGCAGGAGAGTCTGCGCACGCATGGATACGACGACACGCGTCCGCTCACCGTGATGCTCTGCCGCACGAGAGGGGTGGAGGATTCGCTCCGACAGGGCCATCACCGCGTGAGCGCGTGTCTGGCGTGTGGGGTAGAACGTGTGGCGCTGTCGTTCTCGGCCGCCGGTGCGCTGCCAGGTGAACTTGACGGGCGTCGGTGTGCCCCGCAGGCCAGGACCGCCTTCGCCCTGCTGGAGAGCCTGTCCCCGGCTGCCTTCGTCTGCGTGCTGGCGGCCGTCCTCGTCCATGTGGACGTCAGCGTGCTGGGGCAGGGATGCGGGGACATGGGGCTCGTGCGGTGGTGCCGGATCGGCGGTGCGCTGATGGCGGCGGCGCTTCTGGCCTACCGGGCGCGGTGCCTCGCGCGGGAGCGGGGGGGCCTCGCTCTGGCGACGGGGGGCTTCCTCCTGGCCGCCGTCCGCGCGCTGGACGGGCTGGCGGCGTACGTGTTCGCCCCGTGGGCCTGGATGCCGCTCGCCGCCCTCGTGGCCGGCGCGACGCTTGCGCTTGCCTGGCGCTGGCGCGCCTCGGTCGCGGAAGGGCTTTCCGCGATCTGCGCGTCGCGCGGCGTGGGCTATCTCGCCGCCGGCGTGGCGACGGCGCTCGGCTTTGCGCGGCTCATGGGCCATGCGTCCCTGTGGCGGGCCGTCGTCCCGGGCGGCGACCCGTCCGCCGACGTCAGCCGCATCGTCGAGGCGGGCTGTGCGCTTCTGGGGTGCGGCCTGGTCCTCTGCTGGGCGCTGCCGTTCGCGCTCGTGGGCGTGACGCGGCATGAGCGCCGGAACCCCTGCCACTTCCTCGTTCCCGTGCTGGCGCTCCTGGGGGCGTTCGTGCTGGCGGACTTGGACTACCTGCGGAACTGCGCGGAGGTCCGCCTGCCCCCCGACCGGACCTTCGCCGTGGAGCGGGCGGGGGACGTCGCGCGGCCGCCCCACCCTTCGGACCTCAGCGGCCTTTCGCCGCGCGGGGGGGACCTCTACTGGTCGGTGCGCGACACGGACGGCGAGCTTTACTGCCTCCGGATCCCGGTGGACCGCGCGTCGGGCCGCGTGCTGGGGTGCGAGGTCGTGGGCGTCCACAAGCTGGAGGGGGCGTCCGACCTGGAGGGCGTGGCGACGGACCCGCTGCGCGCGATCGTGTGGGTCAGCGACGAGACGGGCCCCTCCATCCGGGGCTTCACCTTCGACGGTCGGGACGCGGATGCCCGCGTCGACCTGCCCGCCGCCTACCTGGGGGTGCGGAAGAACCGGGGACTGGAGGCCCTGGCGATCCACCCGGACGGGCGCGACATGTGGACGTGCAACGAGAACGAGCTTCCGGCGGACAACGCCGTCTCGCCCGGGCGGAACGAGTTCGTGCGCCTGACGCGCTTCACGCGCCGCACGCCGGCGCAGCCCTGGCGCGTGTCGGGGCAGTGGGCCTACCGCCTTGAGGCGCCCGGTGCGGGCCCGGATCGGGGGCGCGCCCGGAACGGCGTGGCCGCGCTGTGCGTGCTGGACGACGGCGAGGTCCTCGTCCTGGAGCGGGAGAAGATACGGCATGGCAGCAAGATGTCGTTCCGCATGCGCGTCTGCCGCGTGGTCTTCCCCGGCGCGACGGACGTATCGGGCTGGCGCGCCCTGTCGGAGCGGGCCTTCGTTCCGGTGCGCAAGCAGATCGTCTACGAGGAGGAGACGGGGAGGGCGATGTACGAGGGCATGTGCCTCGGCCCCGTGCTCGACGACGGCTCCCGCACGCTGCTGCTGATTTCGGACGGCGACGGACGCGCGGACGAGCGCATCCTCTCCCTGCGGATCCGGCGGGATGCCGAATGAACGTCGATTCGGGCGAGGGAAACGCGAAGCGAGGAGAAGGGACATGGCGGAAGAACGGGTCAACGTGCTGTGCGCGAAATGGGGAACGAAGTATCCGGCGTATTACGTGAACCGCCTCTACGCGGGCGTGGCGAAGTGGCTCGCGCGTCCGTTCCGGTTCGTCTGCGCGACGAACGAGCCGGAGGGCATCCGGCCGGAGGTCGCATGCGCGCCGCTCGACCCGGACCCCCATGTCAAGGGCCGGAACTGGCCGAACATCCACGCAAAGCTCACGTTCTTCCGGCGCGGCTTCGCGCAGCTGGAGGGCCCGACGCTCTTCTTCGACGTCGACGTGCTGATCACGGGGCCGCTCGACCGGTTCTTCGCGTACAGGCCGGGTGCCTTCTGCATCATCCACAACTGGGTCGAGCGGCGCAAGGCCCTCTTCCGGCGCCCGCCCATCGGCAATTCGTCCTGTTTCCGCTTCGACGCGGGCACGGACGCGGCGCACGGGGTCTACGAGTCGTTCCTGCGGGACAAGGAAGACCCCTCGCTCGACTGGTATTTCCGAAAAGGATCCCAGAAGTTCCAGACGCGCGCGATGTTCGAGCGGGGGAACGTTTCCTGGTGGCCGGAGGAGTGGGTCTGTTCGTTCAAGCGGCAGTGCGTGCCGCTCTGGCCCTTCAACCGGTTCCTCGTCCCGCGCCGCCCGAAGGGGCCGAGCGTGATCGCCTTCCACGGGCACCCGGACATGGCCGAGGCCATTGTGGGCTTCACGCACTGCAAGGGCGAGAAGGTGGCGCCGCATCTCACCTGCCTGCCCACGCCCTGGGTGAAGGACCTGTGGGAGAATCCATGACGACGGCAGAATGGACGGCCGTACTGGCGTCGGACGGCGCGGCGCTCGGGCTCTCCTGCGTAGGCGTCCTTCTTGAGAACAAGTACATCAACGACGTCTTCTACACGGGGCGGTTCAAGGGGCGGCCCTGCGTCGTGAAGTGTTCGTCGAAGTGTCCCTGGTCGATCGAGAACGAATACCGTGTGGCAAGCCGCCTCTTCGCGCGGGCGCCGCAGGTCGTCGCGGAAGCGCTCGCCGTCCATGCCGCGCCGGCGTTCGTGGTGACCGCGCGCGAAGGGCCGTCCCTGACGGCGCTGCTTGCGCAGGGGCTTTCGGCGGACCAGGCGGATGCGTTCGCCGGGGACATCCGCGACTTGGCCCATGCGCTGCGGGCGGAGGGCATCCTCCACCGCGACCTCTTCTCGGACAATCTGCTCCTCGGCGCCGACGGGCACCTGAAGGCGATCGACTGGCAGCTCGCCATCGACCGGCGCGCCTACCGCGAAGACCCCTGGGTGGCGAAGAACTGGAAGTTCCGCTACGTCGTCTTCGGCGTGAACCGCGAGCTCGGGCTGGGGGTGTGGAATGATTTCCACGCGCTCGGGAAGATCCTCGCGCAGTTTCCGCAGACCGGGCGCGTGCGGGCCGTCGCGGCGGAACTGGCCGCCCTCGCGCCGGAAATGGCCTTCGCCGCGCCGCCGCAGGGCCTCGACCGGCTGCGCCTCTGGCTCTACGGCTGGTCGCTGCGCCTCCAGATGCTTCTGCGCGGGCGGCGCCACCGCAAGTACGCGCAGCTGGCGCGCCGCTGGCGGACGGTGCGGGGGACGTTCAGGGACGGGGCGGCACGGTAATGGGCTGCGCGCGCGCGGCCCGGCACCCGTTACGACGGCGTTGACACGGCACGGGCTTATCGTGTATCATAGTCAAGTTTTTTAACAACAAGGAGTATCCATGAAGATTGGCATGATTGGAACGCTGGCCGTGGCAAGTCTCGCCATCGTCGGCTGCGACGGGAAGAAGGACGGCGGCGCGGCGCCGGCGGAGACGAAGGCCGCCGCGAAGAGCGCCGCGCCCGTCGACAAGGACGCGGTGATGGTCGTCGTGAACGGGAAGAAACTCACGCGCGGCGAGATCGACGCCGACGTCGAGCTGATCCTCAAAGCGCGCAAGGACCAGATCCCGGCCGCGCAGGCCGAAGAGGCGAAGAAGGTGTTCGGCGAGCAGATGGCCCAGCAGTTCCTCATGAAGACGCTGCTGATGGACGAGGTGGCGAAGAAGGGCATCAAGATCTCCGACGCGGAGCGCAAAAAGCAGGAGGCCGACTTCGTCAAGGCGAACGCGGGCCGCCCCGACGCGCCGAAGTCCTTCGACGAGATCGCCGAGAAGAGCCCGTTCGGCAAGGCGCGCGGCCTCCAGGAAATCGCCGACAGCCTGCTCATCCAGAAGCTCATCCAGGAGGAGGTGACCGCCAAGATCACGGTCGACGCGAAGAAGGTCGCCAAGACCGTCGAGGACGCCCAGAAGAAGGCGTTGGACGCCGAGGCGAAGATCCGCGTCCTGAAGAAGTCCTTCGACGGCCTCACCGGCGCGGCGCTCACGAACAAGTTCGCTGAGGTGGCGAAGGCCAACTCCTCCTGCCCCTCCAAGGCGAAGGGTGGCGACCTCGGCGAGTTCACGCGCGGCCAGATGGTTCCCGAGTTCGACAAGGTCGCCTTCGCGAGCGAGCCGTTCAAGGTCTCCGACCCCGTCAAGACCCAGTTCGGCTGGCACTTGATCATGGTGACGAAGAAGACGCCCGCCGTGGAGGCGAAGGGCGACAAGCCCGCCTCGCCCGAGAAGGTGCAGGCCTCGCACATCCTCCTCGAAGCGCGTAAGGCGCCCACGAAGGAGCAGGTCGAGCAGGGCATGAAGCGCCAGGAGGAGCAGCAGGCAATGCGCGCGTACTTCGAGAAGCTGCGCGCGGCGGCGAAGATCGAGGCGCCCGGCTACCCGAACCTGCTGCCGAAGCCGGCGAAGGTCGTCGAGTCGAAGCCCGTCGAGGTCAAGCCGGCCGCGAAGGCCGTCGAGTCGAAGCCCGTCGAGGTCAAGCCGGCCGCGAAGGGCGCCGACGCGAAGCCGGCCGCCAAGCCCGCCACGCCCGCACCTGCGGCCAAACCCGCCAAGGCGGAGAAGAAGTAGCATGGCGGTGCGCATCGGCGTCGTCGGCGCGGGCGGCATGGCCGCCTACCACATCCCCGGCTTCCGGGCCGGGGGCGCGGAGGTGGTTGCGCTCGCGGACGTGAACCTCCCCGCCGCGCAGGCCGCGGCGGAGAGGTTCGGCATCGGGAAGGTCTACGCGGACGTCGGCGAGATGCTCGCGCGCGCGGATTTGGACGCGGTGAGCGTGATCACCCCGAACAAGTTCCACAAGCCGCTCGTCCTCCAGGCCCTGAAGGCCGGTAAGCACGTCTTCTGCGAGAAGCCGCCGGCGCTGAACGCCGCCGAGGCCGGGCAGATGGCCGCCGCCGCGCGGAAGGCGGGGCGGACGCTGATGTTCAACTTCAACAACCGCGCGCGCCCCGAGGCGTACGCGATGAAGAAGGCGATCGACGCCGGGAAGGTCGGCGCGATCAACGCCGCCCAGGCCCTCTGGATCCGCCGCACGGGCATTCCGGGGTTCGGCGGCTGGTTCACGACGAAGGCGCTGTCGGGCGGCGGGCCGGTGATCGACCTGCTGCATATGATCGACCTCGCGCTCTACTTCATGGACTACCCGGAGCCCGCCTACGTACTCGCGAACACGTTCGACACCTTCATGGGCGACCGCCGGTTCAAGGGGCCGTGGGGCATCCCGGACCGCGCGAACGGCGTCTGCGACGTCGAGGCCGCCGCACATGGGTTCGTCACGTTCAAGAACGGGGCCGTCCTCTTCCTCCGCACCGCGTGGGCGGAGATGAACAAGCGCGAGGAGGTCTCCGTCACCTTCCAGGGCACGAAGGCCGGCGGCCTCGTGCGGCGCCTCTTCGGGACGGACGGCGTCGACGAGACGGCCGAGGATGTCTGCGAACTCTACACGCAGACGAAGACCGGCGCGCGCGCCGACCGCACGCTCAAGGTGAAGCCCGACCCGGCGATGGGCCGCGTGCGCGCCGCGAAGAACTTCGTCCTCGCCCTGCGCGGCAAGGAGGCGCCGCTCAACACGCCCGACGAGGCCGTGAAGCTGATGAAGATCATCGACGCGCTCTACGCCTCCGCCGCGCGGAAGGCGCCCGTGCGGGTGAAGTGAAGCCGGAACGGCGAAGCAAACGAGAGGAAGAGGAGGAGGCGGGATGGTCGGTGCAATCGTGGTGGCGGCGGCGCTCTTGACGCCGCAGGAGACGGAACTGAAGGGGCAGCTGCCCGGGATCTTCGCGCGCTCCGCCGCGCAGTACCGCGCGCTCGACGCGGCGGCGACGCCGCTCCGAAAGGGGAAAATGGCCACGCGGAAGGACGGCCCCAGCAGCGACCTCTACGTGCCGCACGGATGGAACGCGAAGACGGGCGCGCTCGACATGCGTTCGGTCTTCTGGTGGACTTCCGGCCACTTCCCCGGCTCGCTCTGGTACCTCTACGAGGCGACGGGCGAGGCGTTCTTCCGCGACCGCGCGCGCGACTGGACGGACCTGCTCGCGCCGAACGCGCAGGTGGACGACAACCACGACGTCGGCTTCATCATGTACTGCTCCTACGGCAACGCGCGGCGCCTCTTGAAGACGACGCAGTACGACGCCCTCCTCCTGGAGACGGCCGCCTCCCTCTCGCGCCGCTTCAACCCCGACCTCGGCCTCATCCGCAGCTGGGGGCGGAAGGACGACCGGAAGACCTTCAAGGTCATCCCCGACAACATGATGAACCTGGAGCTGCTGGAGTTCGCCGCGAAGAACGGCGGCGGGGCGCGCTTCGACGAAATCGCCCGCAGCCACGCGACGCAGACGATGAAGCACCACTTCCGCGCCGACGGCGGCACCTACCACGTCCTCGACTACGACCAGGCGACGAAGCGCGTGAAGAACATCGACCGCGGCCAGGGCGCGAGCTGCGAGACGGCCTGGAGCCGGGGGCAGAGCTGGTCGATCTACGGCTACACGATGATGTACCGCGAGACGCGCGATCCCGCCTACCTCGCCTTCGCGCAGAAGCTCGCCGACTTCGCGATCCGCCATCCTCACATGCCCGCCGACGGCGTGCCCTACTGGGACTACGGCGCGCCGGGCGAGGAGCGCGACACCTCCGCCGCGTCGATCATGGCCTCCGGACTCCTCGAACTCGCGGGCTTCGCCGGTGGCGAAAAGGGCGTCGCCTACCGCGCGTTTGCGGTGAAGCAGCTGCTCGCGCTTGCCTCCCCCGCCTACTTCGCCGCGCCCGGCGCGAACGGGAACTGGCTTCTCCTGCACGGTGTCGGCCACAAGCCCGGCAACAGCGAGATCGACGTGCCGCTCGACTACGGCGACTACTACTTCCTGGAGGCGCTGCTGCGCTTCCGGCGCCTCGTCGGCGCGAACTGAGGTTCTTTCCCAAGGAGAAAACGCGATGAAGACGATGCTGAAGGTTGTTCCGCTGGCCCTCGCGGCGCTGGCCGCCCGGGCCGACACGGCGTTCAAGGCGGGCGAATGGGAGGTGGCCTTTGCGGCCGAAGGGCAGTCCCTCAAGCTGACGCACGCGGCGAGCGGTGCGGAGGTCGTGGGCGAGCTGATGTTCATGGGACCCGACCGGGCGACGGACGCGAAGGCGGAGGCCACGCGCGAATGGAAGATCGTGGACGCACGCGACGGCGTGCCGCGCCGCCTCGCGATCGTGGACAGGAACAACGACGCCCAGGGGTATCTCACCTTCCAGTCGAACGGCGCGCAGGTCTCGTTCCTCGTCTACCACCGCACGGCGCTCGCCTACCGGGGCGAACTCTCCTACACGGGCGAGATCAAGTACCGCGAGGACGCCTTCGCGGCCGCGACGTTCCCGCTGCCCGGCGAGCGCGTGCTGCAGCTCGCGAGCGGCGACGCCGACTCGCTCCTGAACGACTCGCTCTTCAGCCCCTCGGCGGACGAGGCCCTGCAGATCCGCGCGGCCAATCTCCGCCTCGTCTCGGGCGGGCGCGGCACGCACGCCTTCGAGGCGGCCGGTCGCATCACCGAGGCCGCCGAGGCCGCGTTCGCCTTCAACGTGGAGCGCGACTACTACAAGAACCGCTGGGTGCCGTACTACCGGCCCCTCGACCGCGCGCGCAGCCCCCGGCCGCCGACGGGCTGGATGAGCTGGAACACCTACTTCGACAAGGCGGGCTCGAAGGAAAACCTCGCCGAGGCGCGCCTTGGCGCGAAGTACCTCAAGCCGTTCGGCCTTGAATTCTGGTCCATCGAGAGCTGGCAGGAGAACTCGAGCGAGCTGCCCGTCTCGAAGTTCTACAACATGGACCTTGAAACGCACCCCGAGCAGTTCCCCGAGGGCATGAAGTGGCTCGCGGGCGAGATCCGCAAACTCGGCTTCCGTCCCGGCCTCTGGACTGCGCCGTTCGGCACGGGCAACACGAACTTCTACAAGGCGCACCGGGACTGGTTCCTCCACGACAAGGACGGCAAGCCCATCTCCTGTTGGAACGGCAAGTTCACGCTCGACCCCACGGTCGCGGAGGCGCGCGAGCATCTGCGGAAGATCCACGACATCGCCTCCCACGACTGGGGCTACGAGTTCTTCAAGATCGACGGCATGAGCGGGCGCGGCGCGGGCTACTGCGCGCACCTCTACGAGCGGCCCAACATCCGCGCGCGCTTCAAGGACCCGACGTGCCCGAACCCGTTCGAACTCTGCGTGAAGGCGTTCCGCGACGGCATCGGCCCCGACCGCGTCTTCCTCGCCTGCCAGGGCCACTTCACCGGGGCCGAGGCCGCCTATGCGGACGCCTCGCGGACGGGGGCGGACATCGTCCACCCCAACCAGCCCGTCAAGTGGGCGAACATCCTCCTGCAGGCCCGCTGCACGATCAACCAGATCTTCGCCCACAACATCGTCTTCTGGGCGGACCCCGACTGCATGCTCGTCTCGCAGCAGGCGCTCGCCCGGGAGCAGGCGCAGGTGGAGGCGACGATCGTCTCCCTGCCGGGCCAGCAGATGTTCGCGGGCGACAAGCTCGCCACGCTCGCGCCCGACCGCATCCGGCTCCTCCAGCAGGCGCTGCCCGTCTGCGACGTGCGCCCCGCCTCGCTCTATCCGTACTTCGGCCATCTGCCGGTCTGGAACCTCCACCTCTCGCGCCCGTTCGGCGACTGGCACGTCGTCGCGCTCTTCAACTGGGACGACGAGCCCGCCGTCGTCGGCTTCGACTGGGACGAGATCGGCGAGCCGGACGAGCGCGCGTTCGCGTGCTGGGAGTTCTGGACGGAGTCCTGGCAGGGCGTCAACCAGGAGCATTTCGAGATGCAGGTGCCCGCGCGCAGCGTGCGCCTTCTCGCCCTCCAGCCCTACGCGGCGCACCCGCAGTTCCTCACGAGCGACCGCCATATGACGCAGGGCGGCGTGGAGCTGAAGGACCAGCGCTGGGCCGACGACCGCCTGGAGGCGACGGTCGAGGTGATCGGCGGCTTCCCGATGACCGCGCGCTTCTCGGTGCCCGAGAGCTTCGCGTTCAAGGGACTTGACGCGCCGGCGGGCGTGAAGGCCGAGACGCGCGTCGAGGCGGGCGGCAAGGTCCTCGCCGTCACGCTCGCGGCGGAGAAGACGATCGACGTGAAGCTGGTCCTGCGTTTCTAGAAAAGGAAGGGGAACGACGATGAGGAACGTGCTGATGGCATCCTGCTGCCTCTTCGCCGCGCTTGCGGCGGCGGCGAACGAAACGACGCTTGACGTGCCGGCGGGCAAGACGGTGAAGGTCGAGCCGGGGCGCCTGTTCGAGGGCGGGACGCTTGTGAAGACCGGGGCGGGCTGCCTCGACCTCACGGGGGCCCGGCTGCGGAACGCGGGACTGGAGGTCCGCGAGGGGACGGCGCTCTTCGCCGGCGGCGGCGCGACGGTCGTCACGACGCGCTACCTGAAGTGGCATGTCACGAAGACGCGCCCCGCGAAGGGCGGGCCGCCGGACTACGGGGGCAGCGGCTCGCAGTTCAGCGAGTTCCGTCTCTTCCGGGACGGGAAGATGCTGCCGCGCCCGCCGCGCGCGACGGCGCTCAACGGCCGCCCGGGCTGGCGCGAGGGGCCGCAGATGGGCATCGACGGCGACCTGAAGACGAAGTGCTACTTCAATCCGTTCATCGCGGACTTCGGGGAGGAGGTGACGTTCGACGGCTACTCCTTCGCGACGGCGAACGACGCGATCGGGCGCGACCCGATGTCCTGGACGGTCGAGGCGGGCGTCGCGGACGGCTCGGCGGTCAGCTGGCTGTCCATCGGGGCGGTTGAGGGCTTCGAGGCGCCGAAGGCGCGCCATGCGGAGGCGGGGAAGGTCTTCCCCGTGAAGCTGCGCGACGTCGTGCCGCTGAACTACCCGGTAAAGGTGTGCGGGAAGGGGCGGCTCGTCCTCAGGAGCGTCAACGAGACGCTGGAGCGCGTCACCGGCACGGGCCACATTGTCCTCGAAGGGTCCTCCCTCGACGTCGGCCCCGACGCGGCGTTCGCGGGCACCGTCTCCGGGGAGGGCGCTGTCGTCTACAAGCCACCATGTCGGCGGTAGCATCCGCGCGCCGGGTGGGGACAAGACCATGACCGCGACGCTCATCCGGCTGCTGACGGCCCTGATCCCGGTGAAAAGGGTGCGCGTGCGCGTGCGGCGGCGGCTTCTCGACCGCGCGCGCGACGCGCGGACGGCGCGGCTTGTCCCCATTGTGCGTGCGCGGTATGCGGCCCACGAGCAAACCTGCCGCGACACGCTCGCGCGCGGGGAGCGGCTGCGTGTCGCCTTCCTTGTCTGCGATGCGTCGATGTTTTCCGCCGAGCCAGTCTTCCAGGCGATGGTGGACGACGCGCGCTTCGAGCCGTTCATCGCCATCGTGCCGCGCGTGACGCGGGGCGAGGCGTTTCTGCGCGACACGCTCGCGAAGACGTTAGAGACGCTTGCGCCACGTTACCCCGGGAAGGTGGAAGCTCTCTATGATCCAGAGACCAAGGTCCGCCGTTCACTTGCCGGGCGGGCGGATATCGTCTTCACGTCGATAGTCTATTCGGACCAGACGTTTTCTGACTATACGGCATGGACTCTCTCCAATCAGGCCCTTTTGTGTTGCATTACGTATGGTTACAGTGGGCTTTTCGCGTCCAACGTGACACGGACAATTTTTCTGCCAGAGATCGCGTTCATGTGGCGTTATTTTGTCTCGAATCCGCAAACGCTGGCGCTTTGGACGGAACGGAATCCGTCTTTAAAGGAGACGGCACGTCTGAGCGGATACGCGAAAATGGACCGACTCGCTGTCGTACCCCGGCATGTTCCGCGCCCGAAGACCGTTCTCATTGCGCCGCATCACTCGCTTTCTAGAAATGGCGAGCATGGAGGATTGACGCTTTCAACATTTCTTATCCATGCTGACTTATTCCTCCAATTACCAAAGGACTATCCTTCCGTGAAGTTTGTGTTTCGTCCACACCCACTTCTGTTTCCACGTCTAGCGACGGATGAATGGTGGGGGCGTGCGAAGACGGAAGCCTATCGCGCGGCGCTGAAGGCTCTACCCAATGTCGAATTCCAGCAAGGGGGGGACTATTTCGAGACCTTTGCCAATTCGGATGCGCTGATTCATGATTGCGGTTCTTTTCTCGCAGAGTATTTCTACACGGGAAAACCGCAATGTTATCTGCTGGCCGATGAGGAGACGGAGAATCGCGAATTCCTGCCGTTTGGACGACGTCTGCTCGATTTGACCTACAAGGCGTATACCGCGGACGATGTTCGTGTTTTTCTGGACGGTGTCGTGCTTGGAGGAAAGGACATGAAGAAGAAAGCCCGTGACGCCGTTGCGGCTTCTGACATCTGCTGTTTCTACCCGCATGCATCCAATCAGGTTGTTGCCGAGGTTATGACATCGATCTCAGGAGAACATGAGGCATGATTGACAAGAATTTCTGCATGAGCCATTTTTTGGCGTTTCGATTCATTGAGAACGAGGAAGACAATTTCTTCCCTGGTTTGACGCATACAGTGTGGCATCGGCCGCCGGACACCAATCTGATCGCCGTTGATTCTGCAGAGGAAGTTGAGCGGGCGGCGCGTAACGAGATTGAGAAATTCTATATGAAGGGGCGGACGGCTGTTTTCCTTTCTGGTGGAATTGACAGCGCAATTCTTGCGTCCTTCCTGCCGAGGGGTACGAAAGCCTATACGTTTCGGTGTGTGGCCGAGGGGGCAATCAACGAGACCGAACGTGCAGCCGCCTATGCCCGCGCCTATGGGCTCGACCATGAAGTCATCGACATGAATTGGTCGGACTTCGAGGAATTGACGCCGGAACTTCTGAAGTTCGACGGCGTACCGTTTCATTCCATCGAAGTCCAACTTCTCAAGGCCGCGCGCCATGCCAAGATGGCGGGTTTTGACCATCTTGTATTGGGAGAAAGTGCGGATGGTGTTTTTGGGGGGTTGAGCGGGCTGCTTTCAAGGGATTGGGACCTTGAAGGACTGAAAGCCCGTTATTCTTTTGTCATGCCAAGCCGTGCGTTGCGAAACCCTGTCGACGTGTCGGGCGTCTATCGTCGATACCTCCGTCAAAATGGGGCGATTGACATGGAGGCGTTTCTGAGAGGAATTTTTTGCATCGAGTCCGCGAGTTCTTATCTGCATGCGTTCTGCTTAGCGGGGATTGAGGCCTGTATGCCTTATGGCCACATGCGTCTGGCGCGGCCGCTTGATTTAAATCGCGTACGTTGTGGCGAGTCAAAGTATTTTCTAAGAGAATTGTTTGCCAAGCGTTACCCCAATTTGCCATTGCCGGAGAAAATCCCCATGCCCCGGGCAACAACGCAGTGGTTTGCCCATTGGCAGGGGCCTTGCCGCCCCGAATTCATTCCGAATTGCCAAGTGGGCATGAGCGGTGACCAGAAATGGTTGGTCTGGTGTTTGGAAAAGTTTCTCAGTGCATACGAGAACGGAGAGTTGACATGAGCGCAACGATTGTGGGTTATACAAGCGGGGTCTACGACCTCTTCCACATTGGCCACCTGAACCTGCTGAAGAACGCCAAGGGACTCTGTGACAAGCTCATCGTGGGAGTGTCGGTGGACGAACTCGTTGCCTACAAGCACAAGAAGGCCGTCATTCCGTTTGCGGAGCGGCTGGAGATCGTGCGGTCGATCAAGTACGTCGACGCGGCGATTCCGCAGGACGACCTCGACAAGTTCAAGATGTGGGAGAAGCTTCACTTCGACGTGCTCTTCGTGGGCGACGACTGGTTCAAGAGCGCGCGTTGGCAGGAGATGGAGAAGAAGTTCGACGAGGTGGGCGTGCGCGTCGTCTACTTCCCGTACACCAAGGGCACGAGTTCGACGATTTTAAACGAGACGCTTCGCAAGTTGCGTGAAGGAGTGTGAAACTGTAATGGTTGAATTTGTTGCGCGCCTTTTGACATTCTGCATCCCTGTACGGCGGTTTCGGTTGCGTGTACGGAATGCCATTGTCTTCTTTCTGCACGGCCTGCCCGTGCGGCTGAAGGTCAAGAAGGTCGGGCCGCACCTCCACTGCGCGGGGCCGGTCCACCTGACGAAGCATACGGAACTCGCCGACCACGTCTGCTTCAACGGCGCGTGGGCGAGCGGCAACGGGCGGCTCGTCATCGGGCGCTATTTTCATTCCGGCGACGGACTTAGGATCTTCACGCGCAACCACAACTACGACCACGGCGAGGCGATCCCCTACGATGCGACCTACATCGCCAAGGACGTGATCATCGGCGATTTTGTCTGGATCGGCGCGCGGGTCATCTTGCTGCCGGGCACGAAGATCGGCGAGGGGGCGATCATCCAGGCCGGTTCGGTCGTCCACGGCGAGATCCCGCCGCTGGCGATCGCGGGTGGAAACCCGGCAAAGGTGTTCGCGCACCGCGATGCGGAACACTTCAACCGCCTGAAGGCGGCAGGCAAGTTCCACTGACCTGCCGGACGTTGGACATGCGGGAAGAGCCCACATTCGAGCGAAAGGGGAACTTTACGCGCACGAAGGTCGGACGCACCTCAATTCGACGTCCCAGTTTCCAGTATGGCACGCAGAAGCTCTTCCCATCGATCAAGGATCTTGGCACGGGCGTAGTGTTCGGCACAATAAGAGCGGCAATGTGTTCCAAGTGCGTGACGATAGTCGGCGTCGGACATAAGACGGACGAGCCCGGCGGCGTATTCCCGGACGTTGGATCCGACGATTTCGCCGCATCCAATCCAGTCCTGAATCGCCAATGCGGGTTTTCCGAATGCGGCGGCATCAACAAGCGCCAGCGGGAATCCCTCCGTTTTTGACGGAAAGGCGACAAACGCACATTCGGCGTAGGGACGGGCGAGGTCTGCGTATCCCATCAGGCGTACGCGGGGGCCGAGGACAAAATCGGGCTTCCCGCTTCCATAGAGATGTACTTCCCAATCCGGAAACTGTTGGGCGATGGAGTTGAAGGCCTGGACGAGCAATCGTTGATTCTTGTCGCGATTTATCGCTCCGGGACAGATGATCGTCTTATGTTCCGTGAACGGTTGGTCTTGTTGTGCGGGGGGAATATATGCGGCCCAGTTTCCGATGACGTCCACGCGCGGCGGATGGATGCCGAGACGGGCTAGGGTTTCTCGGAATGGCTCACGGAGTACCTGGATTGCGGCAACCTTGCGCAAGGCCACCCTGGTGGCACGGCAACGACGCCATCGGCGGATCCAATGGCGGAACGAATAGGCAGGATCGGTGTGGAATTGCTGGATGATGGGCGGGAGACCGTCAATCGCCGCAAGATCGCGTATTTCATTGGTGCCGGAGGAAATGAGAATGTCGTAACGGCGCCAGTTCTGCCGTGGAAGTTCGGAACGTTCAAAAAGCGTGACCGCATGTCCACGCTCGGAGAGCCCGTCGGCAAGGTTGCAAACGGCAATGTCGGCACCACGTCGGGCGGCGAGCGTATCTTTGTAGAGGCCAATGTTCATAGCTTGTATTTCCCGCGGGTTGCCAACATGTAGAGTTCCGCCGGCGTTTTACCCCGGGGCAGAATCTGTCGGTGGATGTGGAAGGCGTCACGAGGCGGAGGGCGAAGATGCTTCTCCATTGTTGCTGCGCACCGATATCCGGCGGCACGCACGGCTGCAACGATGGCGTCATTGTACTCTCCGCGTGGGTAGGCAAAGCTTATGACTGGATGGCCGAGTATGCCTTCCAGCCAGTCCTTGTTCCTTCGGATTTCCCGCCGTGCCGTCTCGATGTCGGTATGAAGCATGCAGCAGTGGTGTGCGGTGTGGCCACCAATCTCGACAAGGCCGCTTTGGTCTAGTTCCAGGATCTGCGCGCCGGAAAGAAACTCCGGCGAGGATTGTCCGCGATTGGTGACGAAGCACGTGGCGGGGACATTGAATTCCCGCAGGATGGGCAGCAGGTTCGTAAGGTTGTCCGCAAAGCCGTCATCGAAGGTGAGGACCATCCTGCGGCGGACGGGGCACGGTCTATCAGGTTTGACGCTCCCGAACGCCGCGCCGAACGTCGTGAACGCATACCCCGCTGCACGAAGCAGACCAATCACCGCATGCAGCTTTTCGGGCTCAATCGCGTTGTTCGATGGGCAGTCCGGCAGGTCCATCCGATTACCGACGGAGTGGAGCATGCAGACGCCGACACGGTGACGCGGCAGACGGGGCCACCACCAGGTACGGTGTGGGGCGATGAACGGCAGAATCCATTCAGTATTGACTTCCATGTGATTTCACTTCCTTCAAACAGAAGCATGATATCAAACCTCTATCGAAGAATCAAGTCTCTGCTGAATGATGGGCAAGAACCGGGAACGTGTCCGCTTCTGCTTCTCGCCGCGCCTGAGGCTGGCGAGACAGACCCGGGGAGGGCCGCAATTCATCGCGCCCGGACGCATCACGCCGCGAGGGGGGGGGGGGGGGATTACCGAACCCGTAGCGCCGTGTGGCGCGACGGGTTTCAAGTAAGATTATTACGCGCTGAAATCTCATTACGTCCCGGCTTACCCCGCGAACCCGCAATCTCGTCACCTTCAATATATTACGCGGTGAAATCTCATTGCATCCCGATCATTGTGCCTCGCGTTGCCCTGCCGAACCCGTCACGCCGCGCGCCGCGACGGCTTTCAGGCAAGATACGGCTTTCAAGCGAGATTATTACGCAGTGAAATCTCATTGCGTCCCGCCGTCCCCTCTGCTAGACTGTGCGGCGGCAAGGAGGGAAAAGGCATGGCGGCGAACTCGGACACGGCAATGCGGGAAACGGCGGAACGGGCGTCCGCGCGGACGGCGGCGTCTGGACGGACGGCGGCAGCGTCGTCTGGACAGGC
>CAKUCX010000023.1 GCA_934643865.1 uncultured Kiritimatiellota bacterium | reverse complement strand
CGGAGCGGCCTGCGCGTCCGGCGGCGCTACGGGCTGCCGACCGCCCGCGCGCCCTGCGCGGCGGCTTCGCGCACCTTCGCGTGGGCGGCGGCGAGCGCGGCGGGGTCGAACTTGACGACCTTGCGGTCGTAGGTGATGAGGCCGTTGATCTCCGCCTCGACGTCCGTCGTCTGCGTGTAGACGCTCCCCGCGAGGCCGTGCCGCGCGAGGCCCGCGACGTGTTCCATGAGCGCGACGAACTTCGCCTGCACGGCCGCGCGGTCGGCGTCGTTGCCCGTGCCGCCGTAGCCCCAGGCGTTCGTCGTCCAGAGGTGGTCTGCCACGCGGCAGCCGATGCCGCCGAACTCGCCGAGGAAGCTCGCCCGGCGCGGGTTGACGGGGAACATCTGCGGGCGCGCGCCGTAGTCGTGCTTGTCGATTGCATGCGCGGCCTCCTCCTCGCCGAGCGGCTTGTGCGCGGAGCCGCCGCGCAGCTCCGCCTTCCAGCCCCTGTCGCCGCCCTCGTAGTCGCACCAGCCCGAGGGTCCGTCCACGAGGCGCGTCGGGTCGTAGCGCTGCGTCCACATCAACGTCGCGTGCGTGAGGAATTCGCCCGGCTGCCCCCAGCCCTCGTTGTAGGGGACCCACATGACGATGGACGGCGTCTTCTGCAGGTGGTCCACCATCTCCTTCAGCTCGCGGCGGTAGAAGCCGTAGCGCGCCTCGGCGGAGCCGCCGCCGCTCGGCATGTCCTGGAGGACGAGGAGGCCGAGCGTGTCGCAGAGGTGGTAGTAGCGGCGCGGCTCCACCTTGATGTGCTTGCGCATCATGTCGAAGCCCATCTTCTTGAGCTGCAGGATGTCGAAGGCCATCGCCTCCTCGGAGGGCGGCGTGAGGAGGCCGTCCGGCCACCAGCCCTGGTCGAGCGTGCCGACGATGAAGCGCATCTTGTTGTTGAGGTAGAAGCGGAGGACGCCGTTCGCGTCCTTCTTCATCTCGAACGCGCGCATCCCGAAGTAGCCGCGCACGACGTCCTCGCTGCCCGTCGCGCCGTCGCGGAAGGTGATCGCGAGGTCGTAGAGGGCCGGCGACTCGGGGCTCCAGAGCGCGACCGGCTTCGGAAGCTTGATGGTGATGGGCTTCCCCCAGGCCGCGAGCGCGCCCGAGGCGAGGGCCTTCCCGCCCCGGCGGACCTCCACGCGGCCCTCGGCCTTCGTGAGGTTCCCCGCGCCCACGAGCGTGACGCTCACGGTGCCCGCCTCGATGTCCGTCGTCACCGTGTAGTCCACGAGGTGCGTCTCGGGGACCGTCTCCAGCCAGACCGTGCCGCCGATGCCGCTGGAGCGCGTGTACATGCAACCATGCGGCTTGAACACCTGCTTGCCCACCGAGCCGATGAAGCCGGTCGTCGGATCCCAGACGGCGACGACGAGTTCGTTCGCACCCGGTTTCACGTAGTCCGTGACGTCGAAGGTGAACGGCATCTGCCCGCCCTCGTGCGGCACGCCGACCTCGACGCGGTTCACGAAGACCTGCGCGCGGAAGTCCGCCTGCTCGAAGTGAAGCAGCACCCGCTCGCCGGGCTTCGCGGCCGCGTTGAAGCTGCGCCGGTACCACAGCGTCTCCGACGGTTCAAGCAGACGCCCCACGCCCGAAAGCGAGCTTTCGATCACGAACGGCACGAGGATCTCGCCGTCCCACTTCGCGGGGATGACCGGCGCGTCCTTCGTGACCGCGTATTGCCAGAGGCCGTTCAGGTTCGTCCAGGCGTCGCGCACCATCTGCGGACGCGGATACTCCCGCCACGCATTTTCGGGCGTGACCTTCTCGCCCCACGGCGTCTTCATCCCCGGCGCCGGCGTATAGGCGCCGCACGCCAGCGCGGCCACCGCCGCAAGCATCATGCACAGTCGTGTCTTCATGTTGTCCTTTCCAGTTTAAACTCTTAAACCCCTCAACCACTTAACCACTTAACACTTAACCACTCAACTACTTAACCACTCAACCACTTAACTACTTAACCACTCAACCACTTAACCACTTAACTACTTAACCACTTAACTACTTAACCACTTAACTACTTAATCCCCCACTCCCTCACTCCCCCAGGCAGGCCTTGAGCAGTTCGGGCGAGAGGATCCGGCGCGTGTCGTCGTCGACGAGCGAGAAGCGGTTGCCGTCGTTCGGCGTGGAGAGGTAGTTCCACACGCAGTAGGGGATGCCCCACTCCCTGCACGTGGCGATCACGTCGCGCATGTAGGCGACGCGGCTCGCGGGCGGCGCGTGGCGGATCGTGCCGAACTCGCCGTTCCAGAGGATCTTGTCGGGGTGCTTCTGCGTGAAGACGTGCGCGCCATGCAGGCAGTTGCGGATGTACTGCCGCCCGATCTCCGTCAGGCCCTCGTAGCCGCCCGTCTTCGAGCCGTTCACGAGGCGGTTGTAGTCGCGGTAGCGCTCGACGTCCTTCGTCGGGTACTCCATCACGCGGTTGTAGTAGAGCGGACCCGCCTGCAGGACGCCGCGCTGGTGCGTGAACTCGAACGGCGCGTACATGTGGAACGTGTAGACCACCCGGTCGTCGTCCCAGATCTTCAGCTTGTCCAGCGTCCCCGCCGCGTTCCAGCACGTGGAGCCGACCACGACCCAGCGCATCGGGTTTCGTTCGCGGATCGCCTTGAGCGTACGGTCCGCGAGGGCGTTCCACTTCTCCGGGTCGACGTTGCGCACCTCGTTGAGAAGCTCGAAGGCGAGGCCGGGCTTCCCGTGGTAACGGCGCTCGAATTCGAGCCACAGCGCGACGAAGCGGTCCTGAAGGCCCTTGTCGTCGAGAAGCTGCACCTTCTCCGCAATGTCGCAGTAGTTGCCGACGGCCTTGTGGAGGTTGAGGACCATGTTGAGGCCGTGCTTCTCGCACCAGGCGATGAAGTCGTCGATCTTCCGGAACGTCCGCTCGCGGTATCTGCCGGGTGCCTCCTCCAGCACGATCTGGTCGAAGCCGAGGCGCACGTGGTCGAAGCCCATCGCCTTGATGTTCGCGATGTCCCGCTCCGTGATGTACGTGTCGAAGTGCTCCAGGTCGCCGACCGTGATCTTGAGGCGGCGGCTCTCCGGCAGCACGTTGAAGCGCTTGTAGTTCGTGAGCCAGCCGCCGATGCCCATGCCGCGCGTGAAGCCCGGCCAGTCCTTCGCCGGGGCGGGGGCCAGCGCCATCGCCGCCAGGGCGGCCGCCAAGATGAGTTTCTTCATGTCCTGTTTGTTCCCCTTCCGAGCAATGCCCGTTTCGGCATTCAACAATTTATCCATTTAACGATTTAATCATTTCCTCATCGCACGAGGTAGCCGCCGGCGGCGAGCGTGCCGCCCTCGGGCAACGCGAAGGGCGTTTCGCCGAAGTTCACCGTCACGACCGTGCCGTCCGCGAACGTCGTGCGCTGCACGAGGCGGTCGGCGGAGAGGATGCGGTGGTCGAGCATTTCGCTGTAGCCGGTCTTCCGGGCGACGGGCGAGGTGACGCGGTAGCTGCGCACGAAGCGGTCCTTGTCCGCCTCCCACTGCTTCGCGTTGAAGAGGTACATGCCCATCGTGCCGTAGAGGACGTTGAAGAGGTCGCGCCTGTCCCAGAGGGACGGCAGCTTGTTGTTGTAGTCGCCCCAGTACCAGTGCGCGCAGAGGCAGTCGTGGTAGACGAGCTCCCAGAGCGGCAGGCGGTACGTGGCGCCCACCTGGAACTTCGCGACGCGCGGCGGCACGTTCGTCCACACCTCGGCGATGTTGCGCCCCGAATCCGGCACGCGGTAGTTGCCGAGCGAGAGCATGCCCTCGAAGTAGTCGCAGAAGGGAACGGCGGCGTCGTGGCCCGTCTCGCTGCCGACGACGAGGCCGAAGTCGTCGCCGAGGAGGCGGAGGAGGTCCATGCGGTAGGCCCGGCTGTCGCCGCGCGTCATCGGGTGGGCGGGATTGTAGCAGATGTCCCACCCGGCGGCCGTCGTCACGTCGATGAAGCGCGTGTTGTAGGGGTACGTCTTCAGCTCGGCGCCCACGTGCTTGCGGCAGAACTTCGCGGAGACGGCGTCGCACATGCAGCCGCAGTACGTCCAGGTGCCGTCCTTCGCCTTGACGCCCCACGCCTTGCGCCAGTCGTTCGAGTCCGCGCTGTTCCACGCCGCGCCCTCCGGCCAGGCGTCCGTGTTCGTGCCCTTCTTCCAGCCGAGCTTCTGGAGCTGCTCGGGGCGGTAGATGTCGCGGTAGACGTCGTAGCGGCTCACAAGCACGCCGTCCATCTTCGCGAGCGCCGCCACCTGCTCGGTGCTCCCACCCGCGCTCCAGAGGAAGCGGTCGATGCCCGCCGCCTTGAGCTTCTTCGCCATGCCGATCTTGTCGCCGTCCCAGCACCAGACGTTCGGCGCGCCGAGGAGGCGGTCGACGAGCGGACGGTCCTGCGCCTTCTCAGCAAAGGTCTTGAGCTTCCCCTGCGCCTTCGCGTAGGCGCGGTAGCGCTTGCACATCGCGACGTAGCCGCCCTTCTCGAAGAACACGTAGCGGAGGCGGCGCGGGTAGCCGAAGCGCCCCTTCTGCGCCTCCCAGCTCACGCCGGCGGCGAAGGGCGCGCCCTCGGCCGGGCGGCGGAACACCGCCGCCGCGTCGTCCGTCGTCTCGATGATCCCCATCCAGCCCGCGCCTGTCGCGTCGTCCTGCACGCCGAAGAAGGCCATGCAGATGCCGTGCCCGCTGTAGGCGGCGAGGCGGCCGGGAATGCCGTCCGGCTCGGTGACGGGGTACGAGATGCCCTCGTTCATGGGGACGATCAGGCGGTCGCCCGGCTTCGTCGCAAACGCCTGCGGATAGGCGAGCGCGACGGGCATCTCGCCCTCGCCCGTCACCGTCACGAGCAGTTCGGGGCGCTTCGGCGACGGCGCGACGAGGATGCCCCACGTGCGCAGCGACGCGGGGTCGATGACCGTCGCGCAGATCGCGCGGCCCGACCGCGCAAGGCCGGTCACGAAGAGCGCCCCCGGCGCGCCCGGCGCCCAGACGCGCCCCGTGCGCTTGTCCGTGACCACGAGCGCGGCGTCCGTCCCCGAGACGACGACCTTGAGGTGGTCCGTCTCCGCCGTGACGTCCGGCGGCGGCGCGCCGTCCTTCGGCAGAAGATTTCCCCGCGCCTCCAGCTTGAAGTCCGCCACGACGACGCCCGTGGGGCCATGCCCCACCACGCGCGGCTCGATGCGGGCCGCCCCCCGGGGGATCATGAACTCGGAGACGACGGCCTCGCCCGGCTTCGCCGAGCGGGACCCGTACGCCCAGCTCAACACCTTCCCCTTCGCGTCCCGCAGGATCACGCTGAGCGAATAGGGCTGCGGCGCGGCGACGCCGTCGAGGGCCTTCGACGTGCAGGCGAGGCGGAACACGTCGCCCGGCTTCACGTCGACCGGCGCCATGCCGTGGATGGCCCAGTCCTGGTCCGACGTATGGCGCAGCTCCAGCGCGCCGTCCGCCCGCGCCACGAGCGTCGCGGCCTTCTCCGTGCGCGACCAGGCGCGCGGCGCCGTGAACGTCCACGTCTGCGCGCAGACCGCCAAGGAGGCCGCGCCTGCCGCCCATGCAACCAGCATCATCTTCTTCTTCATCTGTCAAAGCCTCCGGGAACCGTGCCGCGAAAAGCGGCGAACTTCGCCTCGTACTCCGCCCGCAGGCGGAGCAGTTCGGCCGACGACGCACCGTCGTCGGCAAGATCGTCGTTGATCTGAAAAAGGACGCCGTACGTCAGCCCGTACCGCCGGTAGGGCCCGTCGTCCACGCCGGCCGCGCGCGCGCCGAGCTGGGCGGCGAGCGCGAAGGCTTCGCCCGTCTTCCGCGCGCACGTCGAAAGGTAGCCGGCCTCGTCGAACGCCCGCCCGCGCGCGCGGGCGGAAGGCGTCGCGGCGAAGTCCAGCAGGTCGTCGCCCTGCCCCTCGCAGAGCCGCACGTGGCTGTCCACGACAGCCTCCAGCATCGACGCGGCGGACGGGAAGCCGCTCTTCGCGATCAGCTGGTAGCCGTGCGCGACGAGCCAGTCGCCCGCCGCGATCGCCACGCCCACGCCGTGTTCCTTCCAGGTCGTCGGGCGTCCGTACCGCTCCTCGTCGCCGTCCTGGATGTCGTCGTGGATGAGCGACGCCTTGTGGAAGCACTCCACGGCGTCGCAGACGGGATCGATCGCGCCCGCGCCGCCGCAGGCCTTGAAGACCCGGCGGCAAAGGCGCGGCCGCAATCGCTTGCCGCCGCGCCCCAGAAACGCCAATGCGATGTCGGAGATCCGGCTCACTTGCCGAACACTTCGATTTCGATGTAGTTGTTCACGGGCTCGCTCGTGGAGCCGTTCGAGTAGACGCGCACGTAGCGGCCCTTCGTCATCTTCGCGTCGACGGGGCGGCCGTCGTTGCGCTCGCGGTACTCCTTGTCCGTGCCCTTTCCGAGCTTCGCGGAGTTGTCGTGGTCGTTGTTGAAGACCGTCGTCACGCCGTCCTTGAAGTTCGCGTCGTTCGAAATCTGCATGATGACGTCCTTGTAGACGCGCTCGTCGCCCTGGTCGTGCCACACGCAGATAGCGCTGATCACGTGCTCGGCGCCGAGGTCGAGCTGCACCCACTGGAGGCCGCCGGGCAGCTGGAGCATCGCGGTGGCGTCCGGCGTCTTGTCGCCGTCAACGACGTATTCGTTGTCGCCCGTCACGGCCTCCTCGCTCGTCGTGACCTTCGTGTCCTCCGTCGTGAGCTTCTTCGCGTACTCGGGCTCCACCATGATCGGCGCGCGCAGCTTGCCGGGGCCGCGGTCGGGTTCAAGGTTGTCGCTCTTGATTTCCTTCGGCGTGCCGCTCGAATGGGGCGCGGGCAGCTCGAACTTGATGGCGACCTTCTCGGCGAGGAGCGCGGGGACGCAGAGCGCGGCCGCGCAGGCGAACATGAGCTTCTTCATTGTCTAGTCCTTTTTTCGTGAAAACGAATGTGCAGATTCTAGCAGATACGGGCTGGTTTGTCCATGTACGCGCGATCGCGCGGGCAACGGCCCGTCCGCGCCGTCGGCGTCGCGGGACCGCCCGGCCCTCACCGCTCCAGCTTCTTGACGGTGTAGGCGTAGCCGTGGAGGAGGCTCCTGAACAAGAGCGTTCCGTCGGGGCGGCGGACGACCTCGGCCACGGGTTCGCCCGCAGACGTCGCAATGCGGCGCGTCGTGCCGTCGTCGTCGATCCGGAGCGCGCCGCCCGCCGCGCGCCGCAGCGCGTCCGCCTCAAGGTTCACGAACGCAAGATCGACGAGCGCGTATTCCGGCTGAAAGGCCGAAGGCAGGCGCGGCGCGCGCGCAAGGCGAATCGCATGCGGTCGTGTCACGGTCAGCGTGGCGAGGCGCATGTGCGGGGCGAGGACGACGACCGTCAGCGTCTCGCCGTCGCCCTTCAGGACGCACTGCGCCTGGAAGACCTGATCGCGCCAGGCGCCGTTAAGCGCCTGGACGGACGTTCCCGTCACATGGGTGCGCAGGGCCTCGACCAGCGCCGCCGTCTCGACGCGCGCCGCCCCGAGGCGGACGGCCTGCGGCGTCTCGCGCACGAGCGTCGTCGCGCAGCCCGCGCAAAGCGCCGCCAACAGGAGGGAAGCCGCGCCCGCCAGCCCCGCACGCCTCCACGGCTCCATTTCGTCCCCTTTCCGTCCCCGCTGAATGGGCCGCGCGCGCCGCACGCACGAGAACGCCGCCGGACTGTCGTCCGGCGGCGTTTCCTGCACATGATGCGCGCAACGACGCCTACGCCTCGGGCTTCGTCTTGCGCAGCCCCAGGCCCCGGTCGCCTTCCTTCCACTGGCCGCGGGCCTGGAGGAGGTTGACGCGCTCGAAACGCTTGAGGACGTTGCGCTTGGACGTGATCTTTCCCGATCCCTTGAGACTACGGTGCTGGCTCATTTCTTCTTCTCCTGTTCGAAAATTGAGGCGACAGTATAGCATATCCCCCCAGGAAAGGGAACGGGATTTTATTTTTTGAGCGAGGC
This sequence comes from uncultured Kiritimatiellota bacterium, assembly GCA_934643865.1. GTDB lineage: Bacteria > Verrucomicrobiota > Kiritimatiellia > RFP12 > UBA1067 > RUG572. The sequence continues at coordinate 37,309 of CAKUCX010000023.1, read as the reverse complement.
CCCCGTCGAGGCGTTGCCCACGAACGTGGCATAGCGTTCCAGCCAGCCGCCCTTGATGCGGGGCGTCCAGGGCCTGAGGGCCTTGCGGCGCTTGGCGATCTCGGCCTTCGTCAGCTTCGCGGAAATCGCGCGCTTCGGGATGTCGATCGTGATTTCGTCGCCGTCCTTCAGGAGGCCGATGAGCCCGCCCTCGGCCGCCTCGGGCGAAACGTGCCCCACGCACGCGCCGTGCGTCGCGCCGCTGAAGCGTCCGTCGGTGATGAGCGCCACGCTCTCGCCGAGTCCCGCGCCGATGATGTAGCTCGTGGGCGCGAGCATCTCCTGCATGCCCGGCCCGCCCTTCGGCCCCTCGTAGCGGATCACGACGACGTGCCCCGGCTTCACCTTGCCGCCGAGAATGCCCGCGCAGGCCTCCTCCTGGCTGTCGAAGCAGATCGCCTTGCCCGTGAACGTCATCATCGAGGGGGCGACGCCCCCCTTCTTCACGACGGCGCCGCGTTCCGCGAGGTTGCCCCAGAGGACGGCGAGGCCGCCGTCCGCCGAGTAGGCGTTCGTGAGCGTGCGGATCACGTCGTCGTCCGCGATCTTCGCCGCCGCGACCTGTCGGCCGAGCGTCTTCCCCGAGACGGTCTTCGCCGTGAGGTTGAGGAGCGTCTTCGGGAGGCGCTTGAGGATCGCCATGACGCCGCCCGCGCGGTCGAGGTCGCTCACGTGGTAGTGTCCCGACGGCGCGAGCTTGCAGATGTAGGGCGTGCGGGCCGAGATCTCGTTCATCCGTTCGAGCGAGTAGTCGACACCCGCCTCGCGCGCGATCGCGAGCGTGTGGAGGACCGTGTTCGTGGAGCCGCCCATCGCCATGTCGAGCGTGAGGGCGTTGTCGAGGCTCGCCTGCGTGACGAGGTCGCGCGGACACGGCCCGCCCGCCTTCGCGAGCGCCACCGCGCGGAACGCGGCCTGGCGGTAGAGTTCCTTCCGGCGCGGATCGACCGCGAGGACCGTCCCGTTCCCGGGAAGCGCCATGCCGAGCGCCTCGTAGAGGCAGTTCATCGAGTTCGCCGTGAACATCCCGCTGCACGAGCCGCAGCCCGGGCAGCTCGTCTCCTCCACGGCCTCCAGCTCCCTCTGCGTGATCTTGCCCACGTTCTCGGCGCCCACGGCCTCGAAGACCGCGTTGAGGTCGGTGTCCGCACCCGTCTTCGGGTGATGGCCGGGCGCCATCGGGCCGCCCGAGGCGAAGATGGTGGGGATGTTCACGCGCAGCGCGCCGATGAGCATGCCGGGCACGATCTTGTCGCAGTTCGGCACGCAGATGAGCGCGTCGAAGCAGTGCGCGCGCGCGACGGTCTCCACGCTGTCCGCGATCAGCTCTCGGCTCGGCAGGGAGTACTTCATGCCCGCGTGCGCCATCGCGAGGCCGTCGCAGACGGCGATCGTGTTGAACTCCATCGGCACACCGCCCGCCTCGATCACGCACTGTTTGATCCATTCGCCCACCTTGTTCAGGTGGCAGTGACCCGGCACGAAGCTCTCGTAGCTGTTGCAGATGCCGATGAACGGCTTCTTCATGTCCGCGCGCGTCAGCCCCGTCGCGAACAGCAGCGACCGGTGCGGCGCGCGCGCATTGCCGGCCTTCACCTGATCCGAAATCATCTTCCGCTTCATCTTCCAGACTCCTTCTCGCCTTGCCCGAAAATTCGTCTGTACAGTATAGCACAATTGGGGTCACTGCAATCCTCGCGCCTCAAGTTCGGCCTCGTCGAGTCCGAGGTAATGGCCGAACTCGTGGATGTACGTGATGCGCACTTCCTCGTCAAACGTCGCAGGATCCTCTTCGCAATAATCCCAGAGTTCGGCGAGGAAGAATGTGATGCGCGGGGACTCCAGGCATTCCGGATCAGACGGCTCGTCCAGAGCCGGTCCGCTGAAGAGGCCCATCGAGTCTTCGGCGACGCCTTCATCAAGCCAATGATCCGCCATTTCCCATTCGCAGAACACCGGGACGCGCTCCGCCAGCTCCCGCAGATCCTGCGGCAGCTCCGAAATCACGCGCCGGACCACATCCCCGACCCGGCGTTCGAGCTGTTCGGCAATTGTCACGCCTTGAACGTATGGGGAAACCGCGCCGAAAGCGTCTTGGCGTCGAAGATCGTTCCCTTGACGACCTTCCCCGTGTACCTGCGTTCCGCCGCACGCGTCTTTCCTGTGGGGGCTTGCATTACATCAGTTCCTTTTCGCAGGAGAACGCCTGCGCAACGGTCTCGCCCATGAGTCGAGAGACAGGCCCCGCCCCGTCCGCCGCGACCTCGACCTGGCGGTCGGAGAGGTTGTGCATCCCGGCGTCGAACGCCGCGCCCACGAGCGTGACCTTCTTCCCGCACCGCAGCCACTTCTCGGCGTAGCCCTTCGCCTTGATCTGCGCGAGCGCGGCCGCGGCCGTGCCGTCGAGCTTGAACTCGAAGACGTAGACGCCGCGCGGCGTCTCCACGACCGCGTCCACGCGCCCCCGGTTCGTCCAGCACTCCGCGTGCGTGCGCGCGCCGATCAGGACGAAGACCGCGTAGAAGAGCGTCTGGTAGTACTTCTCGCGCTTCACGGTGATGTTCGCCGGGATGTTCGCGAAGAAGCACGAGAGCGCGTCGAGCATGTCGTCCACGTCGTCCGCCCGCAGGGCCTCCACCATCTGCGTGAGGAGCGAGGCGTGTTCCTCGCCGTCGAGGCGGGCGAAGTCGGCCGAGAGCGACTCGTTGAACGCGGTCGCCACCTCGAAGTTCGGCGGCACGAGCCGGTAGAGGCGGATGCCGCCGTCCTGGCGGGCCGACTTGATCGTGAGATACCCCGTCTGGTAGAGGAGCGACACGAGGGCCGGCCTGTCCGGCTCGTAGTTCGAGAACGCCGTCTGCGAGACCTCGATCTCGTCCAGCACGACCGGGTTCTTCTCCATGAGCCGCAGGAGGAACGTCGGCGTCCCCGTCTCGAACCAGTACGGGTCGAACTGGCCCGACGAGAGGCACTTGCCGACCGAGACGGGGTTGAAGACGGGCGCGGCGTCCTGGTGGAAGCGGTAGCCGTCGTACCAGTGGACGAGCCGCGCGAACGTCGCCCCGCCGTCGAGGGCCTGCTTCGCGCCGAGGGCCGCGAGCGAGGCGGGGAAGTTCGCCTTGACCTCCTCGTGCGTGTAGCCGAAGAGCGTCGCGACGCGCGCGTCCATCGAGAACTCGTTGAGGTTGTTGAGGTCGGAGAAGACCGACACCTTCGAGAACTTGCTGACGCCCGTCATGAACGCGAAGCGCTGAAGCCCCTCGCTCGTCTTGATGACGGAGTAGAACTCCTTGAGCGCGTCGCGGACGTCGTTCACGTCCGGCTTGCCGAGGCGCCCGAGGAGCGGCTTGTCGTACTCGTCGACGAGGAGGACAACCTTCCCGTCCGGGCTGCGTTCCGCGAGATCCGAGATCAGCATCTCAAACTGGCCCGAAACCGGAAGGCCCTCGCGCAGGGGAACGCCCAGCCGCTCCGCGTTGCGCAGGAGCTGCACGCGGATCTTCTGCCAGAGCATGTCCACCGTCGCCGCCTGGCAGCCGGACATGTCGAGCTTGAGGACAGGCCACGTCTTCGACCAGTCCCAGTCCGGCTCGATGGCGAGGCCCCTGAAGAGGCCGCGCCGCCCCTCGAAGAGGCACTGCAGGGTCGAGACGGCGAGCGACTTCCCGAAGCGGCGCGGGCGCGCGATGAAGAACTGCTTGCCGAGCGAGCCGTCGGCGAGCGTCTTCAGGATCGCCGTCTTGTCGACGTAGACGAACCCGCCCTCGCGGACGTCGGCGAACGAAAAGGTGTCTGTCGCGATCTTCTCCATGCCGCACAGTATAGCACATCGCGCACGTCTGGCGACCAGCCTCCCCGGCCGCGCCGCGACCGACCGCCTGCTGCCGCTCCCGCGCGCCCCGTCGGCCCCATGCGAAGCGCCCTTCTCCAACGCAAAGGCGCAGCTCGGCTCACTTGCGGTTGTGGATGGGCGATTCGACGCCCTCGGGCCAGCGGCACTTCACGTGGCACGTCCCGCACGACCGCCGGGGATCGGAGCCGTGCGCGCCGTGGCAGGCGACGCACGAAAGGCCCGCGTGCGCGCCCGTCGGCGTGCGGTCGTCGGACGAGCCCGCCTCGCCGAAGGCGTTCGCGGCGTGGCACTGCTGGCAGAGGCGGCGGCGCGGGTCGAAGGCCTGCGGCACGGGCTTCCCGTCCTGCACGATCTTCTGGAGGAAGAGCTGGGACGGTTCGAAGTAGAGCTGTTCGGGCCGCGAATAGAACGCAACGGGCCCCTGCGCGCGCGTCTTCGCGAACGGATCGCCGCCCCGCAGCGGGTGGCCGCGATGGCAGGCGAGGCAGGGGACAGCGGCGCGCCGGCCCTGCGCGGGGTCGCGGAAGCGCCAGACGCGCGGCAGCTCCTCCGCCGTCTGGACGCGGGCGAAGCGGCCCTCCGCCGGAACGCGCGCGAGGATCGTCTCCACATCGCCGTCGAGGAACATCCCGTGGCAGCGCAGGCACTGGTCCGCCGGCTTCCACGCCCGGTTGTGGTGTTCGTCCAGGAGGAACTTCGCGACGGGCGCGGCGTGCCCGCTGCGCGCCCAGCTTGCGTACTCCTGCTGGTGGCAGCGTCCGCACGCGGCGCTCATGCGCTCGACCTGCGCCTCGCCGAGCGGCAGATCGCGGCGGAGGGCGGGGTGGTTCGTCGCCGTCACGTGGCGCCACGCGCGGCGCAGGTTGTCCCCCACCGCCGCGAACGAGGAGAGCGTGCCGCCGTGGCACGCCTTGCAGCTCACGTTCGTGTGTACGCCGTGGGCCCAGCCGTCGCGCGCGCCGCGGATCTCGTGGCAGCTGGCGCAGGTCTTCGTCGGCGGCGCGCACTCGAACCAGGCGAGCGCGCCCAGGCCCGCGAAGAGGCCGAAGAGCGCCAGGGCGACGAGAGCGGTCCAAAGTGCCTTCATCATATTACACCCCCAGGTCCCGGCGATGGGCGACGATGCCCTGCCCCACGCGGAAGCCGAGCGCCATGATGGTGAGGACGGGGTTCATGCCGCCGTTGTTGACGTGGAGGGAGCCGTCCGCCACGAAGAGGTTCGGGAAGTCCCACACGCGCCCCCAGGCGTCGCACACGCTCTTCGCCGGGTCGCGGCCCATGCGGCAGGAGCCGCTCTGGTGCTGGCCGCCGAGGCCCCACCACGGCGACGGCTTGTCGCCGCCGTAGTTCTGCTGGATAAGCTTTGCGCCGCACGCGGCGATGAGGTCCTTCGCGCGGTCGCTCATGAAGCGGCGCGCCTTCGCGTCGTTCGGATGCTCGCGCCCCTCGGCGACGAGGAGCGGCAGCCCCCAGGCGTCCGTGCGCTTCGGGTCGAGGCGCAGGCGGTTCTCCCAGCGCGGCGTCTGCTGGTGCGGGCCGCAGATGCGGATCATCCTGCGGTAGTGGGTGCGGATGAAGTCCTTGTTCGCCTTCCCCCAGCGCGGCACGCCGGGGAACGCGCCCTGCGCGAAGATGGAGGGCGAGAAGACGAAGTCCGTGTGGAGGACGCCGCCGCAGATGAAGCCGGGGTTGTCGTGGCTGTAGTCCATGAACGCGACGCCGCAGCCGGGCCCGGCCTCCTCGTAGATGTCGTCGTCCACGAACCCGCGCGCGTCCACGTAGGCGTGGCTCGTGATGTTGCGCCCCACGACGTCGTGGTTGTTGCCCGCGCCGTGCGGGAAGAGCTTCGAGGTGGAGGTGAGCAGGAGGCGCGCCGTCGCGTTGGAGCCGAGCGCGAGCACGACGACCTTCGCGTCCACCTCGTGGGCCTCGTCGTTCTCGTCCACGTAGGTGACGCCGCGCAGCTTCCCGGCGTCGTCGACGCGCAACCCCGTCACCATCGCGCGGATGCGCAGCTCGCAGTTCCCGCTCGCGAGCGCGACGGGGATCACCGTGTTCTGCGTGCCGCACTTCGCGTCGATCGGGCAGCGGTGGCCCACGCAGGAGCGCTGGTGGATGCACGCGGGGCGGCCGTTGTAGGGCACGGAGTTGCGCAGGAACGGCACGTGGAACGGGTGGAGCCCCCTCTTCTCGCCTGCCGCCCACACGCGCTTCGACTCCTCGTTCAGCGGGAACGGCGGCATGGGGAAACCGCGCCGGCGCGGCGCGGCGAAGGGGTTGCCCGCGTTGCTGCCGGCGACGCCGATCTCGTATTCGGCCTGGTCGTAGAACGGTTCGAGGTCGTTGTAGGTGATCGGCCAGTCCTCGACGGAGGCGTCGGGGATCTCGCCGTAGTGGGTCTTGAGACGGAAGTCGGTTTCGAGGAAGCGCCACGCCATCGCGCCGTAGGTGACGGTGCCCGAGCCGACGCACGCCGCGTTCCAGGGCACGACGACGCCGAAGCGCCCGTTGTCGTGGGCGTGGACGGGGCGCGTGCGCGCGCCGAACGGCCCGGGCCCCTGCGTGAGCCACGGCGAGCGCTGGCTGGAGAGGTCGTCCTCGCCGAAAACGTCGCCCTTCGCCCATTCGCCGCGTTCGAGGAGGAGCGTCTGCACGCCCGCGACGGCGAGCGTCTTCGCGGCGCACCCGCCGCCCGCGCCCGCGCCCACCACGACGGCCTCGACCGTTTCCCGAATCGCCATGCCTCAGCCCTCCTTCTTCCCGGGCGGCACGTCACGCCCCGTGCAGCCGGGCCCGGCGATGCCGAGCATCCGGTAGCTCGCGTAGCCGGCGTTGCCGCCGTAGCGGGGGTTGCCGTAGTAGCCCATCTTCACGTGCCGCAGCAGGAGGTCGAAGAACTTCGGGTCGTCCTTCTCCAGCTCGGCGGCGGCGCGTCCCTTCGCCTTAGCGAGATGCGCGCGGTACGTCTCGCGGTCGCGCGCAAGGGCCGCGCCCGGCGCAAGATGCCAGTCGAGGAAGCGCACCACGTTCGCCTCGCGTGCGCCGGGAAGGCCGCGTCCACCGTTCCAGGCGGCGGGCGGATCCGGCGGGATCAGCTCGTCCGCGAGCGCGCCGAGCGTCTCGACCTCTTCCGGCGCGAGCGTCTTGTAGGGCGCCTCGGGCGGCGCGCCGAGGTATTCGACGAGCCGCGCGCCGAAGAAGCCCGCGCCCGCGCCAACGGCGGCGGTCGTGCCGAGAAAGAACGTTCGTCGTGAAATGCCCATGTTGGAAGATCTCCGTGAAGGTGTCCTACGGTTCCAGCGGCTCGACAAGCGGTTCGTCGATCGTGCGCGTTTCGGGATTGTAGTTGACGCCGACATAGTAGACGGGACGGCCCGACGCGGCGTCGGGGCCGCCGTAGTCCTTCGTCCGCGCCTGGCGAACGGCCTCCGCCGCCGACTTCCCGTGCTTGAACTCGAAGACATAGACGGCCTGGGGCGTCTTCAGGACGGCGTCCGCACGCCCGCGCGCACTCTGCCGCTCGCCCGAGATGTCGGCCTGCATGAACCTACAGAAGAGAAGGAAATAGCGCTTCGCCTCCGCCTCGTCCCTGCAGATCCACTCGTAGGGGATCATCGCGAACGCCGCGCGCAGGGCCGCGCCGACGGAGGCGATGCCCTTCGCGAGAATCGCGCGGGCCGTCGCCTTCGCCGTCTTCCGGAAAGGCGCGGCCCTGCGTCCCAGGCAATAGGCGACATACCCCTCGTTGATCGAGTCGCCGATCTCGGCATTCGGGATGCGCAGCACGATGTCGCCGTCCTCATCGGTACCGTCGATCGTCAGGTAGCCGGAATGGCACATGAGGACTTCCAGCGGTTCCGTCGCCGGATTCGGCGAATCGAGGTCCATCCGCGTCACGGTTGCACCATTGAAATCGGCCGGCATCTCGGACAGTTCCCTGATCCTCTTCAGGATCGCGCCGGAGTTCCCGCTCTTCTCCCAGTAGTTCGAGAGCATCCGGTCGTTGAGCGCGCTGCCGAACGAGAACGGGTTCACCACCTTCACGTCGCTCTCCGGCGAGAAGCGGTACGAGTCGTACCACGCGAAGAGCCGCGCCTTCATCGCCTCGTAGGAGACGCCCTCCTTGTCGGCGAACGCCTGCACCTGCTCGTGGAAGTAGCGCTCCACCTCGTCGTGCGTGTAGCCGAGCATCCCCGCGAAGTCGGCGTTGAGCGTGAGGTCGGTCGGGTTGTTGAAGCCCGAGAAGATCGACATCTTCGCGAGCTTCGTCACGCCCGTCACCATCACGAAGCGCATGTCGTCCTGGTGGTCCATCATCTTCACGTAGAAGTCGTGCAGGGTCTGCTGGACGGCCCTGAACGTCAAGGGCTCGTCGATGAAGGCGTTGAGCGGCGCGTCGTACTCGTCGACGAGGACGGCGAAGCGCCCCGTCTCGGACTTCTCCGGAAGCGCTTCCAGAAGACGCTTGAAGTTGAGCTCCGCCGCGATCTGCGGGTCGTGCGCGACCCCCTGCTCGATCATCGCCGAGCGGACGACCTCCTGTAGCGCCGCGCGCACACCCTCCGGCGTCGCGGCACAGGCATCGGTCAGACGCAGCCGCACGACGGCGTGCCGCCCCCAATCGTAATCCATCTGGTCGATGGCAAGCCCTCTGAAAAGATCGCGCTTGCCCTGGAGAAGCGACGTCAGCGTGTTGATCATCAGCGACTTGCCGAAGCGGCGCGGCCGCGCGATGAAGAACACCGTATCGGGGTCGCGCTGCAGAAGCCGGTGGAAGTACGCCGTCTTGTCGACGTACACCACGTCCTTCTCCCGCATCCGCTCGAACGCGGCCGTCGCTGTGACAATCTGCTTCATGCCGACCTGTCTCTCCCACGCAACCCCAGGAACCGTCCTTCCCTATTGAAGATCCCCCTCCTGTCCCTCCGGCGAGGCGGCGGCCTCCTCGGGTTCGGCGGCGACGACGGAGACGGAGACGAGCTGCGCGCCCTCCGTGAGGCGCACGAGCCTGACGCCCATGCCGCCGCGCCCGACGACAGTGATGTCGACGACGCGCTGGCGCACCATGAGGCCGTCGGACGTGATGGAGATGATGGACTCGTCGTCGCGCACGGCGTGCGCGGCCACGACGCGGCCGTTGCGGTCCGCGCCCTTGATCGCCGTCACGCCCATGCCGCCCCGGTGCTTCGTCTCGTAGGCGCAGAACTCGGTGCGCTTGCCGTAGCCGTTCTCGGTCGCGACGAGCAGGGTCTTCGAATCGTCCACCACGTCGAGCGAGCAGACGGCGTCGCCCGCGCGCAGGGAGATGCCGCGCACGCCGGCGGCGGCGCGCCCCATGCGGCGCACCTCGTTCGAGTTGAAGCGCGTGCCGATGCCGTTGCGGGTGATCATGACGACGTCCTCGCCCGGCTTCACGAGGCGCACCTCCACGAGGGCGTCGCCCTCGTCGATCGAGATGGCCTTGATGCCGTTGCGGTTGACGTTCTTGAAGTCGCCGAGCAGGGTTTTCTTCACCGTGCCCTGCGCCGTCGCGAACATCACATCCACGTCGCCCTCGAAGGAGCGGATCGGCAGGAGGCGCAGCACCTGCTCGCCCGGCTGGAGGTTGAGGAAGTTGACGAGCGGCTTGCCGAAGCTCGTGCGCGGGGCCTCGGGGATCTCGTAGGCGTCCTTGAGGAAGAGGCGGCCGGTGTTCGTGAAGAACATGAGCGAGTCGTGCGTCTCGGCGACGTAGACGAGGCGCAGGAAGTCCTCCTCCTTGAGCTGGGCGCCCTTCACGCCGCGTCCGCCGCGGTTCTGCTCCTTGTACTCGGTGAGGGGGACGCGCTTGACGTAGCCGCGGTTCGAGAGCGTGATGACGCAGGGCTCGTCCGCGATGAGGTCCTTGAGGGAGACCTCGTTCTCGTCGAAGGTGATCTCCGTGCGGCGCGCGCCGTCCGCCTTGCCGGCGAACTTCTCGCGCAGCATGGCGAGGTCGTCCTTGATGATCTGGTAGACGCGGCCGGCGTCCGCGAGGATCGCCTGGAGGTCGGCGATCGTGACGAGCAGCGCGGCGAGCTCGGCCTCCAGCTTCTCGCGTTCGAGGCCGGTGAGCTGGTAGAGGCGCATGTCGAGGATCGCGTTCACCTGCACGTCGCTGAAATGGTAGGCCTCCTGCAGGCGCGCCTTCGCCTCGTCGCGGTTCTTCGAGGCGCGGATGATCTTCACCACGTCGTCGAGGTGGGCGATCGCGACGAGGAGGCCGTCGAGGATGTGCCTGCGGGCGAGGGCCTTGTCGAGCTCGAACTTCGTGCGGCGGGTGATCACCTCGAAGCGGTGGTTCACGTAGCAGCGGAAGAAGTCCTTCAGGTTCATGATGCGCGGGCGGCCCTGGTCGATCGCGAGCATGTTCGCGCCGAACGTCGTCTGCAGCTCGGTGTGCCTGTAGAGCTTGTTGAGGACGATCTGGCCCACGGCGTCGCGCTTAAGCTCCACGACGACGCGGATGTCCTCGGCGGACTCGTCGCGGATGTCCGAGACGCCCTCGATGACCTTCTCCTTCACGAGGTCGGCCATGTGCTTGATCATCTCGGTCTTGTTGACCATGTAGGGGATCTCGGTGATCACGATCCGCTGGCGGTCGCCCTTCCACTCCTCGATCTCGGCGCGGCCGCGCACGCAGATCTGCCCCCGTCCGAGCTTGTACATCGCGCGGATGCCGTTCATGCCGCAGATCATCGCGCCGGTGGGGAAGTCGGGGCCCTTCACGAACTGCATGAGGTCGTCGACCGAGCAGTCGCGGTGGTCGACGTAGTAGGTGATGCCGTCGCAGAGCTCGCCGAGGTTGTGCGGCGGGATGTTCGTCGCCATGCCCACGGCGATGCCCTGCGAGCCGTTCAGCAGCAGGTTCGGGAGCTTCGCCGGCAGGACGGTCGGCTCGGTGAGCGTCTCGTCGAAGTTCGGCATCATGTCCACGGTGTTCTTTTCGAGATCCGCGAGCATTTCCTCGGCGGCCTTCTGCATGCGCACCTCGGTGTAGCGCATGGCGGCGGCGCCGTCGCCGTCGATGGAGCCGAAGTTGCCGTGGCCGTCCACGAGCGGCACGCGCAGCGAGAACGGCTGCGCCATGCGCACGATCGTCTCGTAGATGGACGAGTCGCCGTGCGGGTGGTACTTGCCCATCACCTCGCCGACGACGCGGGCGGACTTCATGTGCTTCGCGCCCGAGGTGACGTTGAGCTTGTACATGCCGAAGAGCGACCGGCGATGGACCGGCTTGAGGCCGTCGCGCGCGTCGGGGAGCGCGCGCCCGATGATCACCGACATCGAGTAGTCGATGTAGTCGCGGCTCATCTCCTCGACGATGTCCACGTCCTCTAGGATGCCCCCCGCAGGGGCTTCCGGGACGGCGTTCTCGGCGGGTTCTTCCATCTTCTCTTCGTCGCTCATGGTGCTTGTTCCGAACTCTCTGGCTACGGCTTTTCCTTGCGCTTCTTCTGACAGGAAAAGTATAGCATCTTCGGAGCGAAAAACCAAGCCCGGACCGGGCGGCGCCGGGGCTGCGCCGCCCGGTCAGTTCGCGAAGCTTCTCAGCTCGTAGGGCGCCAGCGCGAGCGCCGTCGCGCCGGACAGGCGGGCGCCGCTGACGAGGTCGACCGTCCCCTCCGGGAAGGCGAAGGCGGCCGTACGCGGCGCGCAGGACGTGTTCACGGCGTAGAAGTAGGTCCTGCCCCGGAACGCCGCCGTGCGGATCTTGACGAACGCATCGCCGCCGCAGTCCGCCATCTTCACGGCCGGCAGGGCGCGGAATGCGCGCACCCACGGCACGAGGACGTCTTCCGTACCATATGTTCCGATCAGGAACCCGCCCTTCGAGACGGCCAGGACGTCCGTGAAGCGCAGCGGCACGGCATAGGCCCGCAGCGCGTCCCGCCCCGACGGGTTGAGCGTCGACACGCGCCACGGGCATTCGCGGAACCAGGAGTTGCTGAGGGGGCGATGGCGGCCGTCTCGCGGGTAGATGCCGTGGCAGTTGAACGCCTTCGTCGCCGCGCAATGCTCCTCCCAGTAGCGGTCGTGCTGGTTCACCCACGGATAGGCGGTGGCGAGGATCGAACCGAAGCTGCCCGCCTGCTCGTACAGGACGCGATGGGCGGGTTCGGCCGTCGCGCGCGCGTCCCCCCAGACGCCGCCGGCCTTCGGGTTCGCCGGATCGCGCGGCCCGAACCAGCGGTAGTCCGCCGGCATCTGCGACTGGCAGACCGAGATGTTGGCGACGTCCGCCAGCCGGCGCGCGTCGAGGCCGCCCCGGCGGTTGGCCGCTTCGAGGAAGTCGGGGCGCGCGAAGTCGGGATGGCGCCAGTCGGGCAGCAGAAAGGAGTTGACCACGAGCTTCAGGTCCGGGCGCGCCGCGGCCAGCCGCCGCGCAATCTCTCGGTAGAACGCGGCGACCTTCTCGCAGCGCCAGTCGATCCACGCATCAAAGGCATGCGCGCGGATCCAGTCGGCGTACGCCCGGCCGCGCAGCGGATCGCCGTCGGCACGCGGCACGGCAACGCCGCGTTCCCGCGCGAAGGCGCGGACGGCGTAGTCGTTGTAGCCGCCGCGCGCGTTCCCGAACCACAGGAGGGAGTTGCGCGTCAGATGCAGCACGACGCCCTTGAAGGACGGATGGCCGCAGCCTTCGGCGATGAACGCGTCGACGCTCGCGAGCACGTTCGCCTGCACGGCGGGATGCAGCACGTTGTAGGCGCTCGGCCGCCCATGGGACGCGCTGGCGGCGATCTTCCCGTCGTCGAGGATCGTCAACGGCGAGTCGTGGCACGTGCCGTCCGCGCCCGGCGCGGCGGCGATCTCGGCCGGCGTCATGGGCAGCGAGAACTGGTTGATTGTCGGCAGGAACGCGAGCCCCTCGCGGTCGAACTTCTCGTAGACGGCGAGGCGGTAGTCGGCCACATGCGCGCGCGGCGAATACCGCTCGCCCATGAGCCCGTCGTACCAGCAGCCCGGATAGCACAGGGCGTTCTGCCCCGTGAACTTCATCGTCGCGGCCAGGCGGTCGAGCAGGGGGCCGATCGACGCCTCGTCGCCGCCGTCGCCGGGGACGGCGAAGTTGTAGCCGGCGGACACGTCTTCGTAGTACAAGGCGAACGTGCGCCGCCAGCCGTCGTCGTTCGCCGGCGGCTCGGCGACGGACGCGACGGGCAATCGCCCGCTTCGGACACGGTAGACGCGCACGGCGGCGATCGCGGCCGGCGCCTCGCCGCGGCAGGTCAGCGTCGAGAGCGTCACGTCGTCGCCGCGCCGCCAGTAGACGTAGCGGTCCGTCAGGATCCTGCCCGTGTTGGCATACTCGTCGCCGCACGCGATGCCGGCCTGCAGGGTGTAGTCGGCGCCCGTCGTGCCGTCCCAGCGCGTTTCGCGCGATCCCTGCACGACCACGTCCATCGTCCGCTTCCTGTCGTCGGGGTAGTCCACGTCGATCGCGTAGAGCGGCGCCCCGTCGTGCGGCAGGAGAAACCGGAAGGCCCACCGGTCGCCGGCGCGGCGGCCGGCCTCAAGGTACTTCACGCCGCCAAGCGCGCCGACGCGCAGGTCGCCGAACGCGGCAAACCGGTTCGTGTCCGAAGGGATCGCGTCAAACCGCACGGCCTCGACCAGCTCCAGGTCGGGAATCTCGCCGCCGTTCCCGAAGGGCGCGCCACAGTACGGGTTGGGGCCCGTCCCGTCGAACCGGCGGCGCACGGGCCGGAGGGCTGCGGCGGGCGCCGACGGGTCGAGCCCGGCCTTTTCGGCAATCTGCCGGGGCGGCAGCGGCGCCGACCAGATTTCCAGGTCGTCCAATGCGCCGTCCATGTGGGCCGAGCCGCCAAAGCCGCCCACGAAGAACGTCCCGGGCGGGGCGCGCCGCGAAAAGGACAGCTTCCCGCCGCTCGGCAGCGGGAAGCGCCTCTGCGCCCGGCGGAAGAGGCTCTCCGCCGTGCGGCCTCTGCTTACGTCGCGGCCGTTGAGCCAGATCTCCGCGCCCTGCTCGCTCCAGTTGAACACCAGGTGGTTCCAGCCGTCCAGCAGCTTCGCGCCGCTCGTCGTATAGCTGTCGTCGTCGTCCGAGACGTCCGCCCGCAGCAGGTTGCCGTAGCGCCAGAACCAGAGCTCGCCGCCGCCCGCGCGCGGCCGGCGCGGGTCCGTGCAGAAAAAGTAGCGCCGATCGCCGCCCCCGGCCCTGCCGAGCGTCGACGGGTTCGGCCTGAACCAGAACGACACCGCGCCGCGCTCGGGCACGAGGTTGCCGTCGGCGTCATAGGCGAGCGCCGTGTCCATGCCGGGGCGCATCTCAAGGGCCTGTCCCCGCCGGCCCGGCACAAAGCGGAAGTTGCGCGACCGGGGAACCGGCTTCGGATCGCCTTCGGCCACGTCGGCCTCCGCCGTGCCGTCGAAGCCGGCCCGGAAGAGCAGGCGCGGCGGCCCGTCCGCGCGCGGCGCCGGCAGCCGCTCGTAGCGCCCCACGAACGCGCGGATCTGCCTCTCGACGGGCGGAATGAGATCGCGCTGCGGCGTCCAGATGCAGTGCCCCGTGAGGCCGGGGAGGACGTCGCACGGATACGCGAAAAACGTGGCCGCATTGCCCGCCGCGCGGTAGGCGTCGAAGAAGGCGCGGTGCGAGGCCATGGGCACGACCGCGTCCCCGACCGCGTGCGTACACAGAAGCGGCGCCATGCCGGGGCGGATCAAGGGGATGGGGTTCATGCGCGCATAGTCGAGATCGTCGCCCAGAAGCGCGCGCTGGCACCGGCGCGAGCCGAGCACGTCGCAGTCGGGGTCGCCGACGGACGAGATCGAAATGACGCCGGCCACGCGGTTCGTCGGCAGCTGCGTCAGCGTCCAGAGCGCGAGGTGGCCGCCCGCCGAGCCGCCCAGGATCCAGATCTTGCGGCAGCGCAGGCCGTACTTCCCGCGAAAGGCGTCGGAGAGGAGGAACTTCGCGGCCTTCACGCAGTCGTCGCCGCAGTTCGGCCAGCGGTTCGTCGCCGACGCGAGGCGGTAGTCGATGTTGTAGACGGCGAACCCCATCTTGCGCGTGAAGAGGCGGACGACGCCGTTCAGGCCCGCGCGCGCGCCGCCCGTCCACCCGCCGCCATGGATGAAGAGGGCCGTCGGCGTGTCGGGCGTCCAGTTCCGGGGCCGCGTCAGCGTTCCCGTGCCGAACGCGCCGATGGACGGGTCGTAGGCCACCTCCTCCTCGACCCGCGCCGACGCAAACGCCCCCCAGGCCCCGGCGGCCAGCGCCAGCGCGACCATGACCTTCAGAATTCTCATCTGATCCGACGCCCCCCTATCGAATGAACACGCGCAGTCCCGGCGGCGCGCCCGTCTTCACCGTCCCCGGCCCGGCGAAGACATGCGGATGCGTCGCCGACGACACCTCGCCGTAGAGCCATGCGCCGTTGGCGTGCAGCGCCTTCACGCGCAGCGTGCCGGAAAAGTCGAGGCGGACGCGGCCGCCGTTCCCGGAAGACAGCACCAGCTCGGCGTCGGACGCGATGTCGGGCGCGCGCGCCGGGCCCAGCACCTTGCGCACCGACACGCCGTCGGTCAGCGAATCCACCTCCTCGCCGAAGTCCGGGTTGAAGCCCAGCACGTAGCGTCCGGCGTCCTTCACCTCGAAGAGCGCCGTCGTCTCGTAGAAGTTCGTACACCACAGCGTGTCACCGTCGTAAATCGCGTTCGTCACCGACGCGCCCGGCGCCGCATACCAGAAATGCATCTTGCCGACGTTCGTCGGCGTACCGTCTTTGTTGCCGTAGACGAAGTCGCACCGCGCGCGGCTCCAATACGAGAGGCGGTAGACGCCCGCGTCGAGATCGAGCGCCTGCACGGCCTTTCCGCCGTTGTACGCACGCCACACGTAGTCGCCCACGCCGCGCGTGCGGCCGAAGAACCCGCTGTCCCACCACCGGCGCTCGCCGCCGTGCTTTTTGCCCGAAGCGTCCGTGAAGACCTCGGCGCTCCACCTGCCGACTTCGGGCGCGCCGGAGCCGATGTCGTCGACCTCGAAGCTGCCGTTCTGGACGAGTTCCGGCCCGAGTTCCTGTTCGCCCGGAGGATCGACCTTGACGAACTCGAAGTCGTCGACGAGCGAGAAGGACCAGCCGACGAGCTGGTCGAGGCCGACGACGACC
This sequence comes from uncultured Kiritimatiellota bacterium, assembly GCA_934643865.1. GTDB lineage: Bacteria > Verrucomicrobiota > Kiritimatiellia > RFP12 > UBA1067 > RUG572. The sequence goes on along the minus strand of CAKUCX010000023.1, from coordinate 21,259 downwards.
GACGCGCCGTCGGCCACCGTAAAGGCGTTCGGGAAGAAGTAGTCCTTGCCCAGAAACGAATCGACCGGCGCCGTCTGGCCCAGGGCGACCGGGCCGCCGCCGTCGACCGACACCGTCGCCGCATAGACGGCGAGGCTCTTCCCGCAGCGCCGGAGGCCGTTCGCGTCCTTCGCGATCTGCTCGACGCCAGTGCTGCCCGTCGTCATGCGGCAGGCCCTCATCCGCAGACGCCACGTGCCGGCCGGCAGCGTGGTCGCGGGGCTTGTCGCCGTGTTGCGCACGCCGGCCGTCGAATTCGTGTGCATCCACATGAGCGCCGTGTCCCCGTAGCGCCCGAGCTCATGCGCCCGGAACTGGAAGGCGTAGCCCTCGTTGCCGTCCAGGGCGACCATCATGCCATTGACGTAGGTCTGCACGGCCGGGTTCACCGTCAGGCCGCCATTGGTCAGCGTCCAGCTCTGGCCCGGATTGTTGTCCCGGCTGGCGAAGAACGGCTTCGGAAGGACGACCTGCTCGAAGTCGCCGCCCGTCACGGGCACGACCGTCTCGTCCGGCGGATTCGGCACGTAGTCAAACGCCAGCGCATGCACGGTCGCCGCCTTGGTCTCCGACCTGTAGCCCGCGAGCTTCAGCGCGTAGGCCCCGGCGGCAAGCCCGCGTACAAGGTAGCGGCGATGCTGGACGGCGCCGCCCACCTCGGAAGGCTTCACCGCCAGGGCGATCTTTTCAAGGCGCGGCCGGCCGGCCGCGTCCAGGAGGCGCACGCGGTAGCATGCGTCGCGGCCATCCGTCCATCCGCCGGTGCCGGTCTTGAACGTCGCCGCGTTCTCAAGGCCGAACGAAAGCTCCCAGTCGCCGTCCTTCGGCACCGCGACCGGCACGGAGACCTCCTCCGTCCCGGTGGGGATGGAGACCGGCGTCGGCGAGAGCGCGAGGCGCGCCGCCGCGCCCTGCGCGCGCACCGCGGCAGGCGGCGCGCGCAGAACGACATCGCCCGCGCCGGAGGAGACCGTGAGCCTCTTCGTCTCGACCGGCAGGCGGTCGAGGACAAGGGCCCGCCGCGCGCCCGTGACCGAGACCTCGCCCGCCGGGCCGGCGAGGACGCCTCTCACCGTCCGCACAAGGTCGCTCGAATCGTCCACCGTCACGGCTTCTCCGTCCCGGAGCGCCAGGCGGTATTCCGTCCCTTCCGCGTTCAGCACGCTTGCGTCGCCAAGGCGGTACCGCCAGGGCCGGTCCTGCGGGACGTCGTCGCGCATGTGCGCGTAAGGCCCCGGCGGCAGCCCCAGCGTCACCGAGCCGACAAGGTCGACGTTCTGGAGAAGAGCCGCCTCGTCGGGCGCCACAACCGTCCCGTCCGCCATGTTCACGCACACGCGCGCCGCCGTCGGCACCGCCCACTTCTGCATCAGGTACGCCGTGACCCGGGCCCGCTCCACCGCCGAAAGCGTGCGTTCGAAGATCACGACTTCGTGGACGCAGCCGCCGCCTGAAGCCAGGTTGCGGTCGCGCGAGAGCGCGTTCACGGAGACCGAAAGCCCGTTCTGCGTCGTGAACGCGCAGAGATAGCTGGGGCCGATCTCCAGCGGAACCGTCGGGTCCGCCTCGACGCCATTGCGGCGATAGATGCACTGGTAGGCCCGCCAATGGGCGTTTCCATCCGCCGACAGCACCGTCAGTTTCCCCGGTTTGGTGAAGAAGAAGCCCGCCTCGGAATTCCCCAGAACCGGCGAGAAGGCCTTGGCGTCCTTGCCCTGCGGATCCAGTCCCATGACGTAAAAGGCATCACGCATGTCATAGGCGGTCGGCGCCCCCGACGCGGTCTTCAGTTCCAGCGACCTGAACGTCGCGCCCACGTATTGGCCGAAGCAGAGCGCCGGCCTGCCCCGGAACACGCCGTTCGTGACGCCCTTCTGCCCGGTCGGGACGCCGGCGTTCTGCGCGGCGTAGCCGTAGCGCGTGGCCGACGCGGACGCCTCGCGCGCGTCGTACCAGCCCGTCACGCCCGTCACGGGGTCTTCCGACACGTTCCGCTCGGCCGTCAGCCACAGGGCCGCCTCCTGCAGAACGTCCGGCGGCTCGGCGACGTAGTCGGGCGCCGCGCCGGGGGCGAGGCGAAGCGTGCCGCCCTGGAGGTCAAGCGCGAAGCCGCCGCCTGAGAAACCGAGGCTGTTGGCCAAGGGCAGCGTCCAGATGCCCGGGCCGACCTTGGTGACCGAGGCCGCGTGCGGCGAAATGAACAGCGCGTCCTGCTCCGAGAGCGCGGGCGCCGCGTCGTCGATGACGAGGCGCTCGTCGCGCGCGACGATCGTTTCGGCCGCCCAAGCCGCCCCGGCGGCCAGCGCGAGGCCCATGCACAGCACAGGCGTTCTCTTCAAATCCATGCGCCTACCTCCTTCCCCATCCGAAGATCGCAGACTCCTCAGACAGGAAGCCACGACGAGGGCATTGTGCCATAATCCGCCCTCCGGCGCAAGGATGAAACCGCGGCAGGATGAAATCGCCGCGCCCCGGCCCTCAGGGCGCGAGCGCGAGCCAGACGCGGAGGAGTTCGCTCACGCTCCAGGCCTGCGCGCGGCAGCCCTTCTGCGCGTGCGGCGCGTCGCCGTCCGCGATCTCGGAGAGGTGGCAGACGCACCCCGCGTTAAGATTCTCGACGGCGGAGGCGAGGAGCGAGCGCGCCGTCGCCTTCGAGGCGAGGTGCGTCTTCACAAGCGCCTCCGCGTACAGCGGGAACGGCCAGGCCCAGACGGTGCCGTTGTGGTAGGCGGGCTTGCGCGCGGTGTCCTCGTCGCCCGCGTAGACGCCCCGGTAGCGGGCGTCGTCCGCCGCGAGCGAACGGACCCCGCCGGGGACGACGAGCCGCGCCGTCGCGCGCACGACGGCCCGTTCGAGCGCCTGCCGCCGGGCCGGCGCCAGCGCGTCGAACGCGCCGAGGGAGACGGCGAAGAGCTGGTTCGGGCGCACCCCCCAGTCGGGCGTCGCCTGCGCGGCGGGTTCGCCGTCCGGCGCGTCAAGGCAGTCCGCAAGGCCCACATGCCCCGGCGCGGCGAAGAGGCGCGCGAGCGAGGCGGTGGCCCTGTCGGCAAGCGCCGTCCAGCGCGCGCCGCCCAGATAGCGGAGCGCGGCGATCCAGAGGGCCTGGATCTCGACGGGGTAGCCGACGCGCGGCGTGCAGGCGGGGTAGTTCGTGTCCATCCACGTGAAGTGCGAGGGCGACCAGACGAGGCCCGAGGCGGGATCGACGCGGATGCCGTTCGGCGTGCCCGTCACGTAGTGCGCGACGATCGATTCGGCGACGGGGCGGAAGCGCGCGGCCTTCTCGCCCAGCACGGCGAGCGTGCGGATGAACCAGAGCGGCGCGTCCACCGTGTCGCGGTTGCCCGCCGTCTCGCCGTAGATGATGTTCGGCAGCGTGCCGTTCTCCTCGAAGCGCGCGAACGCCTCGACGATGTCAAGCGCCTCCTTGACGAAGCCGCCCGGAATCGCGCCCTGGAGGAAGATGAACGTGTCGCGTCCCCAGTCAAGGAACCACGGATAGCCCGCAATCACGGTCTTCACGTCGTCGCGCCTCACGACGAACAGCCGCAGCGCCTCGCGCAGGGCGGCGGCGAAGGACGGCGGCTCGGCAAGCGGCTCCGGCGCCGCGCGGGGCGGGGCGGGGGGCGGCATCCCGGGCGCCTCGTAGGCCGCGCTGAGGACGGCCTCCGCGCCGACGGCGAGGGAGCAGGAGATCCAGCCGGGCGAATAGAGATCGCCGCAATCCGCCTGTCCGCGCGCGGCCTCCTCGGCGTGGGAGACGCAGTAGCTCCACGCCCCCTCGGGGTGGAAGACGCCGCCCGAGACGGCCATCGTGACGCGCGCGCCCGTTGGGTAGGGCGCGAAGGCGAAGGCCGACGCGCCCAGGACGTGCGTCGCGGTGGCGAAGGCGGCTTCGACCGCGCCGCGCGCCTTCGTCGTCTCGTGGAAGCTGCGCCATTCAAGGTCGGGGCGGAAGACGAGCGTGACGGGCGCGCCGACATCCGCCGCCCCGGCGGCGAGGCGCCGCACGCGGAGCTGCGCCCCCGGCGCGCCGCCCGGCGCGAGGAGGAGGCGGAAGCTGAACTTCGCGACGCGCCCGAGGCCGCAGGGGACGACAAACGTCCAGGCGGCCATGCGCCCGGCGGGGTCGGCCCGGAAGGCGTCGATGCCGTCGGCGTTGAACGCGCGCGACGTCCCCTCGTGCTGCAGCCACGCGCGGCAGCGCGTCCAGAGGACGAGCCGGTCGGCCGGGACGCGCGGGTTCGGGTTCGCCGCGAAGAGCGCGTCGTACTGGCTGCGCACCTCGCCCCAGGCGAGCTTCACGCGGCTCGCCGTGCCCGCGCCGTCCGAGAGGACCGTCTCCAGGAGCCCGCCCGCGCCGGGCGCGGCGAGGTTGCGCCGGATCTCCGCGCCCGTGTAGACGACCTGCATGCGCGCCCGGCCGGCCGGCGGCGCGAGGAGGACGCGCGAGGCCGTGCGCACGAGGCCGGACGGCGCGTAGAGGGAGAGCGCAAGCGTCCGCGCCGCCGCGCGCGTCCCGTCGCCCGCGTAGGCGGGCGCGGCGAGGAGCGCCGCGTGGACGCCGCCGCCCGCCGGGCGGCTCCGCTGGACGGCGCACGTCTTCTCGCCGTCGTTCAGGCGCACGCGGAAGGGATGCGGCGCCGCCACGCGCAGGACGCTCCCGGCGGGAAGGCAGACGTCGCGCCGGACGTCCTCGGGGTAGGTCCAGTCGACGGCGAAGCCCGCCGGCGCGGGCGGCGCGGGCGGGGGCGTCCGCTCGGCGCAGGGGCAGTGGGAGAGGACGCGCACCTCGCCGGGTTCGAGCCAGAGGCCGTCCTCGGCGTGGACGCGGCGACCGAGCAGGAGGTCGTCGGGGTCGCTCGACGCGGGGAACGCGGCGGCGTCCCAGTGCGCCGAGACGCCGCGCGCGCAGTCGAGGTTCGCGAGGATGAGCGTCAGGCCGCGCACGACGGCGAGGAAGTTCCCCGCGCCGCGTTCGACGAGCGCGATCGGGCCGTTGCCCGCGAAGTCGGGGTGGCGCGCGACGAGGCGGTTCAGCTGCGCGATGAAGTCGACGAGGTTGTCCGGCGCGCCCCAGTTGAGGTCGTTCCTGCCGTGGACGTCGATCTTCTCGGTCGCGAGCCACTCGACGCCGTTCGCGATGCCCCACGCGCCCTGGTGGGAGAGGAGCGCCGCGAGCGCGACGCGCAGGCGCGCCCAGATGCGTCCGCCCTTCGCGAGGCGGTCGTTGTCGTGCGTCTCGGCGAAGTGGACGAGCGTGCCGTACGTCCGCGCGCGCCGGATCGCGCCGGGGAGGTAGCCCTCGAAGGCAGCCCGGTCGTAGGTCTGGAAGATCTCGGAGTAGGCCCAGTCGAGGCCCGCGCGGCCGAGGAGCGCGTCCGTCACCTCGATCTTGCCGCCGAGCCCTTCGAGCATGAAGACCGTGTCGGGGTACTCCGTGCGGACGCGCGCGACGATGTACTTCCACGTCGCCTCGGGGATCATGTAGCCCGCGTCGCAGCGGAAGCCGTCCACGCCGAGGCGCGCCCAGAAGAGGAAGACCTCGGCCATGTAGGCGCGCAGCCCGGGGTGCGCGTAGTCGAGCTCCACGAGGTCGGCCCAGACGACGCCCCAGGCGCCGGGCGAGACGAACGTGCCGTCCGCCTGGCGGCGGAACCAGTCGGGGTGGTGGGTCTGGAGCGTGGAAGCCCAGCCCGTATGGTTCGCGGGCAGGTCGACGAAGAGGCGGCCGCCGCGCGCGTGGACGGCGCCGATGAGCTCGCGGAACTGGTCGAGCGGCGTCGTCTTCCCGTCGAACTCCGCCATCGCGGGGTCGACGCTGAAGAAGTCGGTCGCGGCGAACGGGCAGCCGTACTCGCCCATCACCGCGTAGGTGGTGGGGACGGGGAAGACGGGGAGCGTCTGGACGATGTTGAAGCCCATCGTCCCCATGATGACGTCGAGCCGGCGCGCGACCGCGCGGAAGGACCCGAACTGGCGCGGGAAGACCGTGTAGATCGCGTTGCCGCCGCGCGTCTCCGCCGGCGCCACCTTCACCGAGAAGTTGCCGCCCGCGGGCCATTCGGGCGCGCCCCCGCCGGCGGGGAAGAAGCAGCACTTGCCCCGGAAGACGCCCACCTCGCCGAGGGGCAACTCCGCCCGCCAGAGGCCCGGCGCCGCCTCCGCCATCGGCACGTCGCGCCACTGCCGCTCCAGCGGCGTCGCGCCGAGGTCGTTCTGCTCGACCGTCTCGCGGCGGGCGATCGCCGCGCCGCCGATCTCCGTGCGGAAGACGGCGCGCCCCGGGCGCGGCGCGTCCAGCTTCAGCGCGACGGCCAGCGTGTCGCCGGCCCAGCGGAGGTGGAAGGAATCAGGTTCGGGGGTCTGCTGCATCAGGGGCCTCGTTCTCGTCTGCGCGCCCGGTCCGGACGTCCTCCTCCGTCCACGACCAGACACTCATCTTCACGCCCGCCTCGGCGAAGATCCGCCGCGCGAGCGCGAGGCGCTCGGGCGAGAGGACGCACGTGACGACCACGGCGTCCGCGCGCAGGCGCTTCAGGACGGCCGGCGCCTGGTCGAGCGTGCCGTGGATGCGCAGGCCGCCGATGTAGAGGCCGCGCAGGAGGATGTCGTCGTCGAGGAGGCCGACGACGACCCGCCGGTTCTGGAGGGAGGAGCGGACCAGCTCGCGGCGGAACATCGCGTAGCGCAGCCCCGCGCCGTAGGCGACGACGCGGCTCGTCGCGGGGCTGTCCGCCAGCCGCCCGCTGTCGAGCGCGTAGAAGAGGTCGCGCAGGACGGGGCGCACGAGGCGCACGCCCGAGAGCGCGAGCGAGGAAAACGCGAAGGAGAGCAGGGAGAACGCCAGCAGGTTCGCATGGGGGAAGTGGAAGAGGATGATGGCGGCGGACCCGCCGAGCGTGCCGACGAAGCACGCGGCGACGAGGCGCATGTAGTTCGAAATGAGCGCGCGCGACCACACCGTCGCGTAGACGCGGAAGAAGATGAGGCAGAAGAAGACGGGCACGACGCACAGGGGCATCCCCGTGTGGAGGAGGTACGTGTCGATGCGCTGGCCGAGGACGAGGACGTTGAAGAGGCACACGAGGACGAGCATCAGCACGTCCACCGCCACGTAGCAGGGGATCGCGAGCATGCGGCGCCGGCGGCGGCTCGCGCGGGCGCGGTCGTGCGCCACCGCGCTGAGGAGCCGCCCGGCGTCCCACAGCTCGATGCGGCGCATGTCGCGCACGACGATGCACACGCCCACGATGAAGGCGAGGATGAAGAGCCCGGCGGCCCGGTCGCGGAGGGCGAGGCCGCCGAAGCCGACGGCCACGAGGAACGCCGCGAGGGCGTAGAGCGCGCCGGCGGCCTTGCGCTGCGAGACGAACTGGCGGAGGATGCGGTGGTGGAGGTGGTCCGTGTCGGCCTGCATGACGTGCGCGTTCCCCTCGTCCGCCCCGTGCGCCTCGCGCGTCAGCGCGGCCCGCAGCGTCCGGCGGAGGATCGCGAGCGCCGTGTCGAAGATCGGCACGCCCATCGCGAGCATCGGCACGCCGAGCGAGACGAAGAGCGAGTCGCTCGACTTCATGAAGAGCGGCAGGGTCGAGAGGACGAAGCCCAGGTACATCGACCCCGTGTCGCCGAGGAAGACGCTCGCGGGGTGGAAGTTGTAGCGCAGGAAGGCGAGGCAGGCGCCCGCGAAGACGAAGTAGACGAGCGTCGCCTGGGGGTAGCCGATGAAGAAGAGCGCGCCGCCCATGCCGACGGCGGCGATGAGCGCGAGACCCGTCGCGAGCCCGTCGAGGCCGTCGATGAGGTTGAACGCATTGATCGCGCCCACGATCCAGAACACCGTGCAGAAGCCGTCCAGCAGCGGCGGGATGCCGCTCAGGAGCGGAATCGCGTGGAAGCCGAGGCGGCACCAGAAGACGGCGCCGAGCGCGACGGCGACCTGCCCCGCGAGCTTCACGAGGGGCGGCAGGCCGAACTTGTCGTCGAGAAGCCCGACGACGACGAGCGCGCCGCCGAGCGCCAGCATGCGCAGCAGCGCCGCGTTCGAGAAGAGCGGCGAGACCGGCGCGCCCGTCACGAGGATGTACGCGAGGAGCGTGAGCGTCGTCGCGAGGTAGATGGCGAGGCCGCCGCCACGCGGGACGGGCACCGTGTTGATGCGGCGGGCGGAGGGCGCGTCGACCATCCCGAGGCGCCGCGCGAGCGCGCGGCAGAGGGGCGTCAGGACGTAGGCCAGCAGGAACGAGGCGAGCGCGAGGCCCCACCAGGACGCCGTCGCCCTGAGGGCGTGGAGGAGGTTTCGAAGGAAGGGCGTCATGGCAGCGCCCTCGAAAGCGCGTCCAGGAACGCCGTCAGCGCGGCGCGGTCGGCGGCGTGTTCCAGCGAAAAGCCCCCGTCGTTCGACGCCGACACGGTGACCATCACCCAGCGGTCGACGCGGTTGAGGACGGAGCGGTCCCAGACGTCCCGCAGGATCCGCGCGGCGTGCGACGACGTGCGCACGCCCGCCTGGTTGAAGAACGTGTAGGCGTGGACGACCGACGGCCCGCGCGGGCTCTCCAGGCGGATCGCGCGGAACGTCCGCCCCTCGACCGCGAGGTCCGCCGGGTCGCACATCTGGTAGCCCTGCGCGGGCATGCAGAGCTCGGGGCGGTGGAGCGAGCTCTTGGACGCGCCGCCCACGATGGCCGAGACGAGGAAGCGCGCGTCGGGCGTCGCGTAGAGGCGCTTCTCGATGCGCGTGTCGGCGGGCAGGACCGTCCGCTCGCCGAGCGAACATCCCTCCAGGGCGGCGCCGCAGGCCGGGCACATCCCCTCGCGCCCCTTCTCCAGCCGCGACAGGGCGTAGAGGGCGCCGCACTGCTCGTTCTGGCAGTAGCGCACGCCGTCCGTCCGGCATCCCGGCAGGGCCTCCGGCAGCGAAAAGGCCGGCGGCGCCGCCACCGTCGGGCGCGGCGTGAGGCCCTGGAAGACGAAGAGGGGGCCGAGCAGCGCCGCCGCGAGCCACGGGACCCAGCGCGAACGGGCCGAAACGGACGTGGACGGCGGCGCGGCGGGGGCGGGCGGCGGGGCGGGGCGGCCGCGCCCGTACCGCTCCGCGAGGCGGTCGAGGAGGCCCCCGCAGGCCACCATCAGGCAGATGGCCACGATGAAGACGATGTAGCCCGAGTAGTCGTGGTAGAAGCCGAGCGCGAACGCCTCGTTCGTCCCGGCGGCGACGAGGCAGATCGTGAGGATGCGCGCGATGTTGCCGAGCACGGCGAGGGGGACGGCACAGGCGAAGAGCGCGCCGCGCCGCAGCCACGTGGGCTGCGTGAACCAGGCGTAGGCCGCCGTGAGCGCCATGAGCGCGAAGATCGAGCGCAGGCCAGAACACGGCGCGGCGACGTCCACCGAGAAGGGATGCGCGCCCTGCGCGATCACCGCCGTGCCCTGCCGGACGACGTCGAGCCCGAAGCCGCGCAGGACGAAGAGCGCCGCGCCGCTCGCCATGAGGCGCAGGTGGATCGTCACGGCGTCGAGGAAGGTGTTGAGCGGGACCGTGAAGAGGAGGAAGAGCGCGGGGAAGACGAAGCCGCGCGCGAAGCGGCCGCCGCCGAAGGCCCAGGGGAGCGCGATGCAGAGGCCGATGAACCCCAGCTGCTCGAAGCGGAGCTGCAGCCCGCGCGTCCCGAGGAGGGCGAGGAGGACGCAGGGGACGCACGCGAGCAGCCCCCAGGGGGACGGCGCGCCGAAGGTGCGCCGCAGCGTCGCGCGCTCCGTCCAGAGGGCGTAGAGCGAAAAGGGCAGGACGAGCCAGCCGTGCGACATGTCCTCCAGCTCGTCCAGGAAGACGCCGCGCACGCGCGCGAACATCGCGGCGAAGCCGAAGAGCGCGCACCCGGCGAGAACCAGGAACGCTCCCATTCGACTGGACTGGAAAACCTTCCGCATGGAATTTGGAATCCTGTCAGATCAGAAATCAGAAAACGGCGCGGCAGTAAATCCCCGAGGGGCAGGGCCGCCCGCGGCCCTCCAGCAGCATCTCGCCGCTCTCCACGCGCGCCGCCGACGGGAAGGCCTGGCCGATGACGTGTTCGGCGACGAGGCAGGAAAGCCCCGGCGTATGGGACGAAAAGAGGACGAAGAGCGGCTGTTCGGAGAGGACGCCCTTCACGAGGCCGATCGTCTCCTGGAGGTCGTGCGCGATCTTGTACATCTCGCCGTTCGCGCCGCGCCCGAAGGTCGGCGGGTCGAAGATGACGGCGTCGTAGCGCCGCTCCCGGCGGATCTCCCGGCGGAGGAACTTGTGGGCGTCGTCCGTGATCCAGCGGATCGGGCGGTCCTGGAGGCCGTTCAGCGCGGCGTTCTCGCGCGCCCACTGCACCATGCCCTTCGAGGCGTCGAGGTGGCAGACCTCCGCCCCGCCGCGCGCGGCCGCGAGCGTCGAGCCGCCCGAATAGGCGAAGAGGTTGAGGACGCGCGCGCCGCCATGCCCCTCCAGCGCCGCCTCGATCCACCGCCACTGCGCACGCTGCTCGGGGAAAATGCCGAGATGGCCAAAATCCGTGCCCGAGAGCTTGAACGCGAGACCCGCCGTCTCGATCGTCCATTCCTTCGGCAAGGCGCCGCGCCCATGCCAGCGGTTGCCATCCTCGCGGTCGAACGTCGCCGTCGCCTGCTCCCATGCGGCCCGGTCGCACGGCCGCCAGAGGGCCTGCGAGCAGGGGCGCACGAGGGTGTAGCGCCCGAAGCGCTCGAACTTGCGTCCGTCGCCCGAATCGATGAGTTCGTAGTCTTCCGCCATGCGCGGTAGTATAACATAATAATGCTGTTTCACGAGCATGCCATTCGTGAGGGCGGGGGATGCAGATCCGCGCGCGGGAGTGGGAAGGCCGCGCGTGTCGCGGCCGTATCCGCAAATCGGGAAGAACGACCGGCTCACCCGCGAACGCTGTTTCGGCATCGAGGCGCATCTGCACCATCCCCCTACCGCTATGCTATACTGGTTGCCGATGAAGACCCTTTCAGCTCTCGCCCTCGCATGCGGCCTGCTCCCCGAAGCGGAGACGCCGGGGGGCCTGCGCCGCCGCGAAGAAGAGGCGGGAGGAAAGTAATGCGGCGTGCGCCTGTGGCCCTGCGCCTTTTCTGTCTGTTCGCCTGCCTCGCCCTGACGGCCGGTGGCGCGGCCGAGCCGTTCTACGTACACGTGAACCCCAGCTTCCGCACGGCCTACCACTCGCGCGCGCGCATCGTCGAGGACCGCCCCATGCTCATGACGCTCACGCGCGCGGGCTTCGACACGCGGGACGTCGGCGACTTCGGCAAGGTCGGCTTCTGGAACTGGACCGTCTCCTCCCTCACCGACCGCCGCGCCGACCTCCACCGCCACGCCCTCAACGAAATGGACTACGGCGTCTTCTGGACGTACGTCTGGGACTTCGGCCGCCTGGACGACACGTGGCGCGGCTGGGGCCTCACCACGGACGTCATGAAGGACTGGCTCACGTTCGAGGGCTATTCCCACCCCGCCCGCCTCGCCAAGACGAACGCCTCGATCAGCGAATGGCGCCTCGCCCAAAGCCTCGACAACCCCTACCTCACGCCCTTCTACCTCGTCCGGCGCGGTCTCCACCCGCACGACTGGCTCTACGTCCAGACGGGCGTGCGCCGGGTCTTCGCGCTTACGGACGCCCTCTCCCTCACGCCCCTGTTCTTCGCGGAATGCGGAAGCGAAAACCACTTCGAACGCCGCTACGGCGCGAAGCCCGACGGCGGGCGCTACCGCTCCGGCCTCATGGCGCTCAACCTCTCCCTTGAACTCGCCTGGCGCGTCTCGGACACGGCGACGCTCTACGCGGGCGTCCACCAGTTCGGCATCGCGCACGACGACGCCCGCGCCCGCGTTAAGGCCAATCCGGCGCCGAACGCCCGCCGCGACCTGACGATCGGCACGGTGGGCGTCCGGTTCCGGTTCTAGTCCGAAGGGGCGGGCGGCCCGCCGTCAGGCGTGGTAGTAGGGCGTCGCGTCGGGCGGACGCACGTTCGTGAGCGTGCCCGCGTAGTGGCGCAGCCAGTGCGGCTCGTAGGGATGCGCCGCCGCCGCCTTCTCGTCGAGTTCGATGCCGAGGCCCGGCCGGTCCGAGGGGTACATCATCCCGTCCGCGAACTTCACGTCCTCGTCGATGACGTCCTTGCGCCACGGCACGTCGTCGAAGAGCGTCTCGTGGATGCAGTAGCCGGGCGTCGAGACGCCCAGGGCGAGCGTGACGGCGTTCGCGACGGGGCCGGACGGGTTGTGCGCGCAGAACGGCACGTGGTGCGCGTCGCAGAGCGCGGCAATCCCCTTCATCGCCGTGATGCCGCCCGCGTGCGAAGCGTCGGGCTGCAGGTAGTCGCAGGCGCGCAGCTCGATCGCGTCGAGGATCTGCTGCGTCGTGTAGAGGCGCTCGCCACAGGCGATCGGCACGCGCACGCGGCCGCGCACGTCGGCGAGGGCGCGCATCGTGTCGGGGATGACCGGCTCCTCCACCCAGTAGGGGTCGAACGCCTCCAGCGCGTGGCAGACCCGCAGCGCCGTCGGCACGTCGAAGCGGCCGTGGCACTCGATGAGAATCTCGGCCTTCCCCTCCGTCGCGTCCTTCACGGCGGCGACGCACCGCATTGCCTTCTTGAAGTCGGCGGGCGGCAGCTGGCGGTAGTTCTTGCCGAAGGGATCCCACTTGAGGCCCTTGAAGCCGCGCGCGACGGCGGCCGTCGCCTTCTCCGCGAACTCCTCCGGCTCCTTCGCGCCCGCGAACCAGCAGTTCGCGTAGCAGGGGACGGCTTCGCGGCACTTGCCGCCGAGGAGCTTCCAGACCGGCACGCCGAGCGCCTTGCCCTTGATGTCCCAGAGCGCCATGTCGACGGCGGAGAGCGCACTCATGAGGACGGGCCCGCCGCGCCAGTAGGCGTCGCGGTAGTTCTCGTGCCAGATCCATTCGGTGTCGAAGGGGTCCTTGCCGACGAGCGCGTGTTCGAGGTCCTTCAGGGCCCCGACGAGCGCGTGTTCCTTGTACTCCAGCGTCCCCTCGCCGAGCCCCGCGATCCCCGCGTCCGTCTCCACCTTCACGAACACCCAGTTCGTGCGGAAACAGTGGACGACGAACGTCTTGATGCCGGAAATTTTCATGAATGAGAATTAAACGGTTAAATGGTTAAATAGCCCAAGTCATCCCTACGGAATTTAAAGCCGCGCAGCGGCGACTTAACCACTTAAAGCGGCGAAGCCGCGACTTAACCACTTAAAGCCGCGCAGCGGCGACTTCATCACTTATTCAGTCCCTTCCTGCCCAGGAACTCCCAGATCCGGTCGAGCCAGGTGAAGCTGCCCGTGCCGGGCGCGGCGCTCATCTGGAAGCAGTGGCCGCGCGTGGCGAGCGTGTGGAGGTCGCTCTGGCGGCCCATGCGGCGCAGCTTCTCCCAGACCTTGACCGACGCCATCGACGCATAGCCGTCCGCGTCGCCGTGGACAAAGCACATGGGCGGCGTGTCGTCGTCGAACGCGAACTCGGGGACGGGGACGGCGGAATCGTCGTTGCCGCCCGTCGTGTTCGGCCGGTCCGCGCCGTCCGTGAGCGCATAGGCGGGGTAGATCGGGCACGCCCACTGGAGCGTGCAGGGAAGCTTGTCGATCTCGTCGACGGGCGCGTAGGCGGGCGTCTTCGCGTTCGTCGCGGCCATGAGCGTGAGGTGACCGCCCGCCGAGAAGCCCATGATGCCGATGCGGTTCGGATCGAGGCCGCGCGCGGGCGCCTCGGCGCGTACCATGCGGATCGCGCGCTGCGCGTCCTGCCAGGCGGAGAGGTGCTTGGGCCCCTTCTGCGGGCGCGGGCAGCGGTACTTCACGGCAACGGCCGTCATGCCCTTCTGGTTGAGGTAGTAGGCGACGGGCTCCGCCTCGCCCACGTAGTTGCAGAACCCGTAGCCGCCGCCCGCGACGATCACCTGAATCGCCTTCGTCGTGGGCTTCTCGGGGATGTACCACACGAGGTAGGGCTCGTAGGTCTGGTTCGGCTGGCGGTCGGGCATCTTGCCCGCCGGCCAGAGCATCTCCTTCTCCGTGCGCAGCGTGCCGTCCGGATGCCAGCGGTGGCTCTCGCTCTGGTTGCGCTCCAGCTTGCCGAGGTAGCCCATCTGGCGCATGAACTCCAGCGCGCGCTCGAACTTCCCCGCGTCAACGACCCCGTGCCCGCGGTCCGCGTCGAGGTGCAGCTCGGCGGGGATCCCCATGCGGCGCAGCTGGCGGTAGATCTGGGTGGAGCCGATTGGCGAGTAGGGGTCCTTCCCGCCGTGGAAGAAACACATCGGGCAGGTCTTCGCGTCGAACGCGAAGGACGGGTTCAGCTTCACGCCCGGCCCTTCGCCCTGCGTCTTGTTCGCGTCCGTCAGGCCGTCCGTCAGCACGTAGGCCGGGCACATCGGAATCGCCCAGTTGACGTGGCACGGCAGCTTGTCGAGATCGTCGATGGGCGCGTAGGCGGGCGTGAGCGCGCTCGTCGCGAGCATGACGGAAAGGTGCGAGCCGGCCGAGCAGCCCATCACGCCGATCTTCTCGGGGTCGTAGCCGCGCGCCTTCGCGAGGCTGCGCACGAGGCGCACGGCGCGCTGGCCGTCCTCCCACGCCGTCTGGTAGATCGGCAGCCCCTTCGGGCGCGGCGTGCGGTAGGTGAGGTTCACGCAGGCGATGCCCGCGTCGAGAAGCTTCTGGACAAGCGGCTCGAACGCCGGGATGTCGCAGCAGCAGCCGTAGCCGCCGCCGGAGAGGACGATCATGCACGCGCCCGTCTTCTTCGCCGGGTTCGGCGCGGGATACCACTGCAGGTGCGGCGCGCGGTTCCGGGCGGGGTCGAAGCCCGGCGCCTTCGTCTCGGCGACCGTCGCCGCGATCTGGTGGCTCTGCGCGTCGGGCATCTTCCCCGCCGGCCAGATGTTCGTCTTCTCGCCCTCGGGCATGCCGAACACGGCCGCCCCCGCCATCATCGACGCAAGCGCGCCGAGCATCCATCTCGTTTTCATTTTACTCCTCATCGTTGCCGCCATGCGCGCGATTATACCACATTCCCGCGATCCCGGCGGCGTCCCGGCCAGACGCGCGCCGCACGGCGGCCTCAGCGGACGATCACCATCGTCCCGGGATTCCGCCCCAGGATGAGATGCCCGTCCCTGGCGAAGAGTGCGATCTTGGCGTCGGCCGCCTTGCTGAACCTCGGGCAGCCCGTGACGCCCGTCGCAAGCAGATAGCCGCCCGCCGGCATCTCGTCCGAAAGCTCCCGCTGCTCCGCCTCGGAGAGGACGAGGCGCGACGCGCCGGAAAAGGCGATTCCCGCCGAAACGGCGTCGGGGTCCTGCACCTCGGCCTTGGCGAGCGTCCAGTCGCCGTCGAGGACGAGCACGCCGTTCGTCGCCGTCACGAAACCGTCGAGCCGGTGGGTCGTCGCCTCCTGCCCGCCCAGATTGAGCATCGCACCCTTCGCCGAAAGGCACGGGAAGTCCGACGCGGAGGGCGCGCGGACCGTGAGGGCGTTGTTGGCGAGGTCAAGCGTGCCCGCGCCCGAAAGCGCGTCGAGGCAGTGGGCCGCCGCCGCCCCGCCCCTGCCGTCCTCCTCCCACGTGAGCTTCAGCCCGCCGTGCGCGTCCTCGAAGCGGTGGAAGTCGTTCAAGTCAACCGAAGACAGGTTTTCGCTCCACGCAAGGCCGTGGACGTCGTCCCAGTTCGCAAGCCCGTTCGTGCAGACGTTGCCGTAGCAGAAGAAATGCGGCTCCCCCGTCGCATTGTTCGTTTCCGTCTTGCCGGGTATCCCGTAGCGATCATAGACCCGCACCTCAAAGCGGTTCGCGCCCGGGGGGACGCTCACCGTCCAGACCCCCTTCGGATTGACGAGGTCGCCCGGATTCATCCAGCGCGAGGGCTCCGCCGTCGTGTAGAGCGCCTCCCCGATTGTGAGGCGCACGTAGGCGTTCAGGGTGCAGACGACCTTGAGCGTCTTCGTCTCGGCAGACGTGTTCCACAGCCAGCCCGCGTAGGTGCTGAGCCTCTGGTAGAACTTTTCACCCCAGAGGTTCCCCACGCCGTCGTAGCGTCCATGCGGGAAGGAGAAGATCGACAGCGCCGTCGTCGTCGTGTTCGTGTAGAGGATGTACGGCGCAACCTCCTTCAGCGGCTTCTTGCCCCAGCCGATGTCCGTGGTGGCGTCGGTAGCCGTAAACGGATTTTGATAGCATGTGAACTTTCCGGACTGGCCGAAGATCACGCCGTCCGGCACGATGTCGGCGAAGCGGACGCAGCCCTCACGGATGTCAAGCGCGCCCCCGTCGAGACGGACCTTGAGCGCAAGCGTCCCCGCCCCCGTCTTGACGAGCGACGCGAACGTGCCGGCATGGGGGCGGGCGGCGACGTCATACAGCATCGAATGGAAGACGCCGGCGCCCTCGAACGTCGTCGCGGGAAAGGCGAAGCCGCCTGCGGACACATCGTAGTTGAAGTCGACGTCGCAGTTCTTCAGCGCCATCGGCCCGGCGGCCGCCCCGCTCGGCACCGCCGTCGGCGCGCCGAGGCGCACGAGGACGTTCGTCGCCGCGAAGCCGCCCGTGAAGTCGTTTTCGCCCGAGACGAGGTGGAACCACTTCGGGCGGTCGGCGGAGGAGGTGTCGGCGACGCAGATGCCCCCCGGCCCCGTCACCTTGCCGCGAAAGCCGACCTGATAGAGAGCGGTCGAGTTGTCGATGCAGCGGAAGTCCTTCAGAAGCTGCGCGGGGCCGGACCAGCAACGCACCGTGCCGGACGCATCGCGGTCAGGCCAGTCCTGGTAGCTTTCGGGTTCAAACCTCTGCGTCGTGTTGTAGACGAGCGTCCAGGGGGCACGCGGGAAATCAGCCTGGAGGGACAGCTTGCCCGCCCCTTCGATCCGGACGGCATTGTTCGCGCCCCCTTCCCACCTCGTGTTCGGGCGCATGACGAACTGGCAGCCGTCCGTCACGGCAAGCCCGCCCGCCGCGTCTGGCGCCAGAATGCGGATGTTCTCGATATAGACCTTCAAGGGCTTGCCCGCCTTCGCAAGCGTCAGTATATGGCCGTTGAGGACAAGGTCGGTCGAATTGTGCATGACCATCTCGCCCACCGTGTCGCCGTTGTCGAGGCGGCTGAGCTGCGCGTCCGCGTCGAGGAGGATGGTGCGCGGAAAGGCGGCGCGGAAGTTTCCCGCAGAGGCCAGCTGCAGCGCGCCCTTGCCGCCGACGCCGACGCCCGCGAGATGGACGGGGCGCGCCAGTTTTCTTTCGTTTTGGGACACCTCGTTTTGGGACGCCGCCGTCCGGATCCGGAGCGACGCCCCCGACGCGACGAACACCTGCCCGTTCGTCGTCGTCCCCGAGACGCCCGCGCCCAGCACGCTCGCGTAGTTCGCCTCGTCGCTTGCGGCATGGACGGTCGCGCCCTCCTTCACGAACAGGTTGCCCGTCCACCTGTCCAAGGCCGTGGAGAACATCAGCACGCCGTCGCCGCGCACCTCGATGTCGGCGGTGCCCAGCGACGCGCCGCCGTCCGTGTCGACGTATGCCGTCCCGTTTGCGGCATTGTACGCCGTCAGCGCGGCGGCAAGCGTCTGGTCGCCCGTCACGTTCAAGACGATCGCATCGGCCGCCCGCGCGCCTGCGGCGAACGCGAGAAGGACGACGGCGGAAAGGGGAAAGTAAAAATTTCTCATGATGGCCATTATTTTACAATACCCCCCCCCCCCCGTCAATTGCAATTTGCATTGGCAGTCAACTTTCTGAAGACCTCCAAAATCAGGTCAGACCTAATTTTGGAGGTCGGCCCCGCCGCGCGCCCATGGTCGGGCGCGACGTCCCCGGCGCGCCGCGCCAACGGGAACGTCCTCGGGGACGCAGGCCGCCGGGGACGTCGGCCCCTACCACGCCCCACCACCGCGCGTCACTTGGTCGGGCGCGACGTCCCCTGCGCGCCGCACGCAAGCAGATCGCCGGCGCGGCGGCGCAGGGCGCCCAGCCGCTCGGGGACGGGGAGGATGCGCGAGGAATAGCGGCCTCCGGCGTTCGGGATCGACACCAGGGCGCGGTATTCCGCGAGGAGCGCGGCGGCCTGCGGATCGTCCTTCGCCCGCGCCGCCAGCAGTTCGAGGTAGCAGAAGTCCTCCACGCCGTCGCGCGACGCCTCCATCCGCAGCGTCGAGACGGGCTCGGGCGGCAGCCCCTCCTTCGGCGGGTAGATCAGGTAGCCGTCACCCGCCGGGTAGCGCACCCAATAGGTCTTGCCGGGCGTGTCGGACTGGCGGATGTAGGCGTGCCAGCCGAACTTCCAGGGATCGTAGGTGAGCCACGTCGCCCCCCAGAACTCGAAGAGCCGCGCGCCGTACTTGTGCGCGTAGTGCGGCAGCAGGCGCTCGACCGCGCAGTACGGCGTGTCGAGGCACATCTGCCCGTCGGTCGTCCACCAGATCTGCTGGCCCGCCGCCTGGCGCGCCGCCATCTCCTCCACGGGGAAGCAGCCGTAGTGCCCCACGCCCCAGGCGTCCAGCGCGCCGTTCCATTCGGGGCAGTGCCGCCACGTGCTCGAATAGATGCGGATCGCGGGATCGACCTCGTGGATCATCCGGCAGCAGGCAATCATCTGCTGGACGACGTTCGTGCGCGAGAAGTGCGGCTCGTCGGAGATGTAGAGCGTGATGCGGTCGGCCCACCCCTTCTCCTTCATGTGGTCCCAGTAGAGCTTCAGCGCCTGCTGGTAGGCGTGCCGGTAGGCGGGGCGCAGCTGCGTCCAGTCCGCCCCCTCGTAGGGCCATGTCCCCTCGTAGGGCACCTCGCCGAGGAACGGTTTCGGCGGCATGGCCCACCCGAAGCAGTAGAAGGCGCGGGGCGCATACGAGAACGGGAACTTGTAGTGGTCGAAGTAGCGGGCGGCCAGCCGGTCGTAGTCCGCGAAGTCCGCCGTCACGGTGCCGTCCGCCGCCTTCCTGAACGTCACGTCGCCGAGGCTGTCCGGGCACGCCTTCTTCGCGGCCATGAACGCCCACAGCTTCTCGCGCCGTTCGTCCGCCGTCGCGCCCAGCGCCTTCCAGTAACGGCTCCCCAGGCGCAGATCGTAGACGGCGGGGAACGACGGACGCGCGGGCAGCGCGAAGTTCCACACCTTCACGGCGAGGGGATCCGTGCGCACGACCGCGCCGTCCAGCTTCCAGACGAGCCGCCCGCGGTAGGTGCCGGCCTTCGTCTGGGCGTCCGCCGAGACGTTGACCCAGAACGCCTGCGTCCGGTTCGGCACGAGCGTGCCGCAGGCGGTCGGCACGATGGGGTCGGGCCACCAGCCGCTCCAGCCGTCGCTCTGCCCCCCGTTGCGCGGGAAGCGCAGCTCCCACTCGGGCGTCGTACACGAGTAGTACGCCGTCGGCCAGTCAACCGGCACGTCGTCCACGCGGCCGATCTCGACCTTGAGCGGGACGCCCTCGACCGCAAGCTCGACCGCGCCGCCCCGGGCGGACCGCACCGCGAGCTGCAGCGGCTCCGTCTCGTTCCGCGCGAGCGCCACCTCGAACGCCGCGCCCGTCCGGTCCTCGACCGGCGTCTCGCGGAACACCTTCACCACGGGATCGACCGCCATCACGCCGAGGGCCGCCCCCGCCGGCGCCACCGGCGCGAATTCGGGGTCGCCCGTCCGCGCCGCCGCATACGCCATCAGCAGCACCCCGTCGTAGGCCACGGTTCCCGTGCCGTTCAGCGTGAGCTGCAGGCTGGCCTTGGCCGTGTCCGCCGGCGCGCGGAACGTGCCGAAGACGGGCGTCCACGGCGCCGTGCCGCTCACGCCCCGCCCCGCGCTCAGCATGCCGCCCGTGCCCAGGGCGCCGCGCGCCGTGAGCAGGTGCGCATGCACGGTGGCGGACGCGGAAAGGTCCGTACACCGGATGAACGCCCCGTAGAAATAGTCCTTCCCCGGCTCCACCGCCACCGTCTGCCGCCAGCCGCTCCAGTTCGGCCTCACCCCGGCGGGCACCGTCGTCTGCGCGCACGCCGCCCCGAAGACGCCGCCCGTCCCGCACGCGAGCGCCACGCCCTTCGCCGCGCCGCGCGCCCATCCCGCGCCGTCGTCCCCGAAGCGGCCGTTCCGCACGAGGTTGCCCGCGCCGTCCAACAGCGACGCGAAGGACGCGCGGTCCTCCGCGCGCATCCGCTGCACGAGCACCTGGTCGCTCGGGATCTGGCTGCCGAGCGCGAAGGCCGCGTCGTCCGCCGCCGCATGCGCCGTCGCCGCCGCGCCCGCCCGCACGTAGGCATAGCACGTCGTCACGCTCCGCGCGGGGCGCGGACACGCGAAGAGCAGGCGGTCGCCGAGCCGGCACGTCCGCAGCTCCTTGCCGTCCAGGGTCAGGATGAACGCCGCGTTGCGCGTCGCGCGCAAGACCTCCGGCAGGGCGAAGGACGCCAGCGAATCCGGTTCGTCGGCGTCCGTGAAGTTCGCGACGCGCACCGGCACGCGGTACTGCCACGCGGCGCCCGGCCACGCCGCCGCCGCGCCGATTTCGCGGCACGCGAGCCGTTCGACCGCGCCGACCGCGACGACGGGCCGCTCCGCCGCCGGAACCTTCTCCGCCGGACGCTTCGTCCAGAAATCCGCGAGCCCCCACGCTTCCCGGTTGCCGAAGTAGATCTGGTAGGCGGCCTTCCCCTTCGCGGGGCACACGACGGGAATCGCGAACGTCCCCGCCGCCGGCACGGGGCCTTCCGTCTGCGGCTTCGTGGCCCCCGCCGCCCACACGCCGTACTCCAGCTGCACGCCGGCGCCGTCCACGAGGCGCAGTTCCTCCACGCGCACGCCCTTCAGCGGCAGCTGCGCGAGGGGCACCGCGACGGTCTTCCCCTCCCAGGCCACGCCGGTCGGGTTCTCCACCGTCACCGCCACGCGCGCGGTCCAGAAGGAGCCGCGCCCCAGCCACAGGTCGTCCCGCCATGCGGTCGCACCCGTCGTCACCACGGCCCAGCCGGCCACCAACGTAAGAACAATCGTCTTCATGCCGCCAGTCTACCAAATCTCACCGCGCCGCGCCAACGGGGACGCCAAAGGGGACGCCAAAGGGGACGCCAAAGGGGACGTCCTCGGGGACGCGGGCCGCCGGGGACGTCGGCCCCTACCATGCCCCACCACCGCACCCCATGGTAGGGCGCGACGTCCCCGGCGCGCCGCGCGCACGGG
>CAKUCX010000022.1 GCA_934643865.1 uncultured Kiritimatiellota bacterium | reverse complement strand
TTGTGGAAGCAATTGATTGACCGCGACATGACGCGAGGCGACTTGCATCGGGTCTCGGGCGTCGCCCTTTCCACTTTTACGAAGATGTCAAATGGAGAGTGTGTGGCGACGAATGTGATCGAGCGCATCTGCAAGGCACTGAACTGCGATGTCGGCGACATCATGGAGGTCGTGCCGGGCAAGGAAACGGGGGCGGCGAAATGAAGAAGCGCAAAACGGGAGACAATCGCATTGTCCTCGTCGGCACCTACAAAGGCGACCAGCTGACGAAATGGCGCGGGTGGTACAACTACCCGGTCTCGGAGGCGGACCAGATCGCCGAAGCCGACGCCGCGTCGATTGCGGAGCTGTGGCTTTTCAAGGGCACGAAGGAGCAGAAGACGTACAAGGCGGAGTTCGTTGGCGTCAAGACCCGCGAAGAGCTGGTGCGCGACTACGGCTACCCTGCGAAGGGCTGGGCGCACGGCGAGAAGTACCTGCTCTTCAAGACGAAGCTCAAGTATCAGCACAAGCTGACGCCGCCGGAAGATGCGGCGCGCGTCATCGTCCGCACGGCGGACTTCGCGACCGCGCCCAAGGTGCGCAAGCAGCTCAAGGCATATCTCGAATCGCCTGACCGTGCCGACCCCGATCTCGCGAAACGCTTGCCGACAATTCTCACGAAGCTGCGCCCCGACCAGCTTCGCGTGTGCGAGGCGGCGTATCAGTTGGATTTCTGGAGTGTTCTCGCCCCTGTCCCTATTGTCGCTATGAAACCCAAACATACATTTGTTGACTTATTTGCTGGATGTGGTGGGTTGTCTCTCGGCCTAGAAGAGGCAGGGTTCACTCCTTTGTTAGTAAATGAATTGAACAAGGACGCAATGGCGACATATCTCGTCAATCGAACACATGAATTCCCTTGGTTACAACAAAACAATATCAGTAACGTTAAAGATCTTGTTCTCAAGCCTGAATTACTTCAGGGTTATATTGATTCTATTCGTGACAGCCTTCATGTTGACATAGACAAAGGCGAATTGGACTTGCTTTGTGGGGGGCCGCCTTGTCAGGGATTTTCTGGTATAGGCTATCGTCGTTCCTATTCCGTAGAGAAAGCACAGCTTCCTTCCAATTATCTGTTCCAAGACATGGCATTCCTTGTTAACCGTCTTAATCCAAAGATTTTCTTGTTCGAGAATGTCAGAGGGTTGATGACTTCGAAGTGGACGAAGGAAGGAACTAACGGAGAAATATTCAAAGCAGTCCTTGAGACTTTTTCAAACATTGGAAAGTATCATATCTGCTTCAAACTAGTCCATGCGAAGGATTATGGTGTACCACAAAATCGTCCGCGCGTTCTCATTGTAGGGTTGCGTAAAGATGTATTCCCAACCATGGAGCCACAAAACATTGATGCCGTAATTTCAGGCTTTTTGCCAAAGCCTGTAGGTGGTGCTCCTGATCTCAAAGATCTTTTGAGTGATTTGATAGACCCTCGTCATGTGAACGGCGGAGCAACGTTAGTATACACATCAGAACCTAAGACTCAAATCCAACGCCAGTTCCGTACGAAACGGAATGGTGAAATAATGAGAAAAGGCGATGCGCTTTCCGAACAAGAGTATTCTCGACACGCACCAAAGATATTGGAAAAATTCAAAGCGATGCACACCAATGGTGGCGAGATACCAGAGGAGTTTAGGACTAAAAAGTTTTCGCAACGACTTCTTCCTCCTACTTGGGGTGAAAATGGTCCGACCATGACATGTTGCTCTGCACCAGATGATTATGTGCATTTCAGTCAACCAAGAAACTTCACTGTGCGTGAATGGGCACGATTGCAAATGTTCCCAGATTGGTATCAATTCATGGGGCCACGAACTACAGGAGGTCTTCGCAGGGCTGGAAATCCCAGAGAGGGAATGTTTGATCGCGAATTGCCGAAGTATACACAAATCGGTAATGCCGTGCCAGTTGGATTGGCTTATAATGTAGGTAAACATTTCGTAAAACTTCTTGAGGAGGATGCGCAATGCTAAAAGCAGCAAACACTTCTATTGAGGCCGCATTACGGCTTTTCAACGGTGCGGGAGTCTCTACCGGGCTTCTTGTTCCTACGGCTACAGGCTATAGGAAATCAATTATGGATGCCACATTGTCCTTCCGGGATTTCCTAAGAAACGAGGGCATTCATGAATATGCAAAGCAAGGTCAGGGACAAGGGCACAAAGTGTTTGTCCCTGCGAAACTTGTTTTCCCAGACAAATGCATCAATGCAAAGGCTTCTCTTTACAGGCCAGTAACCAAACAGGGCGACCCGCGACTTTGGTTTACAGACTTGAAGAAATACTGTAGGCCGACAGATTTGTTGGCTGTCGTTTCATATGGAGGGGAGTTGTATGTTTTCAACATGAGTAATTCAGATGTTGTAAACGCATTTTCCATCCCCGGCGCGTACCCTCACGATATACTTTTGGCATGCTCAAATGTGATATCGCCTGTTGCCGCTGAATTGCTTGGGAAATTGAAAGACATTCACAAAATGGGGTTTGTGAAAGGTGTGACACACGGCGATACAAATGTCGGATTAACATTGGAAAATCTTCTTGGCATACCGCGTAATTCCTTGAAAACCCCCGATTACAAAGGTATAGAACTCAAATCTTCTCGTGTTGGTGAAAGATACTCAGCTACTCGCAAAACGACATTGTTTACACAAGTGCCAGATTGGAAAAGAAGCAAATTCAAAGCGATTGACATACTGCGGACATTCGGCTATCCGAGTGATCGCTATGAACTGCAACTGAACTGTACTATTGCAAACACCCCTAATTCGCAAGGTCTATATCTTGATGCGACAAATGAGATTGATCTAGTAAACAAGGCCAACTCAAAATCTTATGTTGGCGATGTAGCGGTTTGGGCACTTGATCTTCTAAAAAGACGTCTTGATGAGAAACATGCTGAAACCTTCTGGGTTCAAGCCACATGTGATATTTGCGATGGAACAGAGTTTTTCCGTTATGATGTGGTTCGTCATACTCGAAAGCCGAACACTACAAATATGGCCGGGATGTTCGATGCTGGGATTATCACGGTAGATTATCTCATGCACATAAAGCCTAGTGGTGGCATTCGAGATCACGGCTATATTTTTCGAACAACAAAGGGCAATTTCAAGCATATCTTTCCCATTGAGAAAGTCTATGATTTGGCAATCTAGACACGGGGAAACAAAGAATGAAACAAATCATAGAAACCGCCGCTGATGCCGCCGTACTCTTTCGCGCCGCGTTGCCGAAGGAACAGAAGGAGGAGCGCGTGTTCGTTCTGCCGCTGGACGGCAACGGCAAGGTGCTTGCCAAGCCGATTCTCGTTTCAGTTGGGCACATGGACGGCACGGCAACAATTGACGCAGGCGCAATCTTCCGCGAGGCGCTGAAAGCCGGCGCGGAAGAAATCATCGTCGCGCACAACCATCCCTCGGGCGACCTCACGCCCAGCAAGGCGGACATCGCGGCGACAACGAAATTGCGCGAGGCAGCAGACCTCCTCTCCGTCCCGCTTATCGACCATATCATCCTCGGACGCGGCGGCGCGTTCCGCTCGCTTGCGGAGCCATCGGGCGACATGACTGACGGAATGGAATAGAGACGACGGCGCATCAGAGAACAGCATGAAAAACGAGTTCACGTCGCAGAACCTTGCCGAGGCGTTCGCGGAACACCGCGCCCGCCTCCTGTCGCTTGTCGAAAAACGGCTGAACCCGGTTCTCAACAAGCGGCTTTCCCGCGAGGATGTGATGCAGGAGGTCTATCTTGCGGCGGCAAAGCGCCTCCCGTACTTTGCGCAGAACGAGGACGTGCCGATCTACTTCAAGCTGCGGACAATCCTTCTCCAGACGCTCGCCGACATCGAACGCAAGAACCTCCAGGCCGCCGGGCGCGACGCCTACAGGGAGGCCGAAGCCGGAGACGACACGACCAGCGAACGTGCGCCCGGCGCGTTGAACTGGGGCCGGTTCGCGGCGGAT
This sequence comes from uncultured Kiritimatiellota bacterium, assembly GCA_934643865.1. Classification (GTDB taxonomy): domain Bacteria; phylum Verrucomicrobiota; class Kiritimatiellia; order RFP12; family UBA1067; genus RUG572. The sequence continues at coordinate 42,343 of CAKUCX010000022.1, read as the reverse complement.
GTCACCTCTCCGCTTTCGCGTGTGGACCGCGACGAGCGCCATGCCGTCCTGCGCGCCGCAGTCGCCGCGCTTCCCGAAAACGACCGCGCGATCATCGTCCTTCGCCACTTCGACGGCATGGGCAACTCGGCGTGCGCCGCCGCGCTCGGCATCGAGCCGAAGGCCGCGTCCATCCGCTACGTCCGCGCCCTTGAACGCCTGCGGCAGAAGCTCATGGAGGTCTCATGCTTCAAGAAGAGTCCATGACCGACGCGCTGCGCTCGCTCGCGGCGGAACTTGACGAGTTGGGGAGGGAGGGCGCGTGTCCCCACGCGCCGCCCGAGATCCCGGACTTCCAGCTGACGGACGTTCTCGGGCGCGGCGGCATGGGGACGGTCTATCTCGCGGAACAGCTCTCGCTCGGGCGCGAAGTCGCGCTCAAGGTGGTGAACTCTTCGGTCGCGACAAGCGCGCCCCTCCCGACCGAAGCGCGGACTGTCGCGCAGCTCCACCATCCCAACATCGTCCAGGTCTATGCGGCGGGCACGGCGCAAGACCAGTCGTGGTTTGCGATGGAACTCATGCGCGGCAAAACCGCGAACCGCAGCCTTTTCGCGTCAGCCGAAGATGTGGCCCGCCTTGGCGTCCAGATCGCCGAGGCGCTTTCCTACGCCCACCATTGCGGCGTGATTCACCGCGACGTGAAGCCGTCCAACATCTTCATTGGCGAGAACGGCATGGCGAAGCTCGGCGATTTCGGGCTTGCTGCGGTCGCGACAAGCGCGGCCCTCCCACGCGGAGGCACGCGCCGCTACATGGCGCCGGAACTGCTGGACGGCTGCAAGGCGACGGAGGCAAGCGACCAGTACGCCCTTGGCGTGGCCTTGCGGGAACTTGCGCCAGACGGTGATGCCGATTTCGCCGCCATCTGCGCCAGGGCAATGGCGCCCGACCCGGCGCGCCGCTACGCGGACATGGACGCGATGCTTGACGACCTTCGCCGCTTCCTTGTCCACAGGCCCGTCGCGGCAAATCCGCCGTCGCTCTTCCGACGGTTCCGCCTCTTCGCCCGCCGCAATCCGCTTGCCGCGTCCGGCATCGTCGCCGCGTCGATTCTCCTTGCCGCATTCGTCGCCGCGCTCGCCGTCGGCTACATGAAGACCTCACGCGCACTCGCCGCGACGGAGCAGGAGGCGGCGTCCGCCGCGCAGTCGCTGGCAAAGGTCGTCGCTGAAATCGACCGGGCGGATTCGGACAAGCGCGATGCCGAGATTGTCCGCGCGCTGACGGCGGTGGAACACCTGGCGGAACGCTTCCCGGAGAATGCGGCGATCGCGGACGCCGTCGCGCGGCTGAAGGCGGCACGCGAGGCCCATCTGCGCTTCAAGGCTCGGCGCGGCGGCGCGATGCGCCTTCAGCACCGCTTCCGTCCCGCCGACCGCCCCGCGTCCCGCCGCGCGCGATAGGTCGCTCCTGGGCGCGATCCCTTCATTTCGTCTCGCGCACGAGGCGGATCGTCACGTTGGGATAGCCTCTGGCGCCGCCGCGAGAAGCGGCTTTCGCCTCGGTGCGGCAGTCGGTGCGCTTGGCGTCGAACGCGCCGCCCTTGACTGCGTTCTTCCCGTCACTGCGCTTGGTTGCCGTCCACTCCCAGCAGTTGCCCCAGAAGTCGATGCCGCCGGAAGCGCCTTTCGTCTGCGCGAACGCATCCACGGGGCGGATCGAGTCGCCTGCCCCGCAATTGAAGTCGGCATCCTTCGGCATGTGCCCGGCGGCGAGTTCCCATTCCTCTTCCGTCGGGAGGCGGTAGGTGTGCGCCGGATCGCGCTCGCCGAGCCACGTGCAGTATTTTACCGCGTCCTCGACGGATACGTTCGTCACGGGGTGCTTCTCCGTTCCCTCTGCGGCCGGCTTCCCCGTGAACTTGGCGTAGTCCTCGTTCGTGACGGGCGCGTATGCGACCGAGACGTTTTTCGCCGCGCCGAGGAGCGGAAGGTAGCCGGCGGTCGCGGGGCGACGCGCCCTGCCGCGAAATCGCGAATCGGTGAACCGCGCCATCGTCTGGTCGATGCGGTGTTCGCGGTTGGCGATCATCTCGTCCACGATCTCCTGCATCTCGTCCACCTTCGACTGGTGCCGGGCGGTGCGCTTCAGCTCCTCCAGCTTCGCCTTCTTGCGCCTGACGATGTTGTCGTAGTTGATTGCGCATTGCTTGCGCAGGGCGGCGCGGTTCTCATCCGTCGGATTGCGGTGGTATGCCGCAATGAGGCGTTTCGTCTCGTCGTTGAGCTGCGGGCGTTCCTTTTCCACGGTTGTGGAGAAGCGGTGCAGTTTCGCATCCGGATTCTCCCTCATGCGCCGTCCCATCCCCTGTCGGCCCTGTGCGAACGCGGCAAGCCCGAGAAGAGCGGTTGCGCAGATGATGATTGTCTTGTCCATGGTCGTCTTCCTTTCTGTTTTGCGGAGGCAGCAGCGCCGTCCAAGGACAAAGAACGCGATCAGCCGCGAAAATCTACGCAGTGATCGCTTCCCTTTCTTGCGGCTTCACTTTTCGTTCCCGCGAGGGCGTCGGCGGGGTCGAGGACGTCGAGGTTGAAATGGATCAGCACGTGCTTTGCGCCTGTCGACGTTATCCAATCAAGGTTATCCAATCAAGCGCCCGCTTCGACGATTCGCGCATTTCCGCAACGCCGACATGCCTGATTCCGTATTCCTTCTGGCGGTCAACGATCTGCCTGCGCTCCCAGTCGCGAAGTCCGACGAAGAGGATCCTCTCGGGCGGGATCGCGGCAGGAAGAATCGTCTTCGCCGGCGCGATCTTGCCCATGATCGACGTGACGGCCATCGCGTGGTAGCCGCTAGAGGCGTCGCCCGGAAGCGTGATGTCGGGATGCGCGTCAACCCACAGAACCGCCACGTCGCCGGCATATTTCCTTGCGAGCCACGTGAACGGCACCACGCTGACGGAGCATTCTCCGCCGAGCGTGATTATCCTGTCCGGCGACTCCGCCTCCAGCGCGGCGAGCGCTGACTCCGTCTGCGCGACGATCGCGTCGAGGTCGGTGATGCCGTCCGTGATCTTCCGCTCCCCGTACGCCATGCCGATGGGTACGCGGACGGTCTTGTGCCCTGGATTCTCCGGCGCGAGGCTCCGCCGCCGCGAACTCCGCGTCCTCCGGCCGGTCAACACGGAGCGCGCGGAGACGCGAAGATCGTTTTTCAAAGTTGGCGCGCGATGTCCGAACAGGTCGGCGCGTGATTTCACTTCGGAACAGTCCCGGACAGTTGCGGTCGCGCCCCTTCCACGCTTCCACACCTCTCCACGGCCACTTCCTCAATCGATCGATTCGGCAACGGAACATGGCATTTTTGCCACAAATAACGCAAGACCGCAAAGTTTTGTGCTCTTTGCGGCCCACAAGATTTGATTGCCGTGGCGATGACGTTCTCGCAGATGACGGTTCTGTCCATGGATAAGATTTTATTACGCACTGAAATCTCATGCAGAAGGGAGGAGGGGACTCGGCGCAGGGCGTCCGAACGGGCCCGGCGCGGGCACGGCCGCGACACGCGCGGCCCTCCCGCATGATGCCGCGCGACTTCACTTCGGAACGGGACGCGGCGGGAGGGTCGCAACTTGTTGCGGCCGCACCCCTTCTACACCTCTACGCGCTCCATGCCTCAACCTCTGGATTCGGCAACGGAATATGGTGATTTTCCGCAAAGAACGCAAATACCGCAAAGTTTTGTGCCCTTTGCGGCCCACAAGATTTGTTTGCGAGGCGATAACGGTTTTTGAGATTTACGGTTCTGGTGTGGATGAGATTTTATTACGCACTGAAATCTCACGCCGTGCGCCCCATGTGCGCGGAGAAGTGTCTGCCCAGTCCGCCGTGTCGTCTCGGTCGGCGGCGCACCTGTGTGTACGGACGCACTGAATTGCGTCCCTCCCGTCGCGGCCATCTGGCCGGGGGGAGGCGTCCCGCGCCGGGGGGCGGCGCGGTGTTCGGCCGCGACACGCGCGGCCCTCCCGTGTGGCGCCGCGCGATTTCACTTCGGAGCGCATGGGGAGGCCGTCGCTGACGAGGGCCGTGACAAAAAGAATATCCGTCGGGCTTGACATACCTACCTGAAGGTATGTATAATACGCGCCCGCAAAGGGAAAACCAGGTCCACGCATGGCACGACGGGCAAAAGAGGAAGCTGAAAGGACACGCACGCGGATTCTCGCGAGCGCGCTTGCGCTCTTCGCGAAGAAGGGCTACGCGCAGACGACGTTCACCGACATCGCCGCGCGACTGAAGCTCACGAAGGGCGCCGTCTACTGGCACTTCGCCTCGAAGGAGGCGCTGCTGCTCGCGCTGATCGACGACATGGTGGCGCGCTTCGGGCGCCTCTTCGCCGCCGCGATGCCGCCGGGCGAGGCCTCCTACCCCGACGTCGCGGCGCTCCTGGCGCGCCACACCGCGCAGATGCTCGACCACGCCGAGGCGCGGGCCTACTTCCAGCTTCTCCACCGCCAGATCCAGTGGACGGATTCGTCGATGGCGGCCGTGCGGCGCGACCTGCTGACGAACCGCCGCTTCGGCCCGTGGGAGGCGTTCCGCGCGGCCCTGGAGAACGACGTGCGCGCGGGGCGCGCGCGGCCGGGGACGGACGCCGCGCAGGTGGCGAGCGTGAGCATGGCGATGCTCGACGGCCTCGTGGGCGCGCGGATCGCGGAGTTTCTTGAAAGCGACCTCGAAACGACGCTCCGGCTCGGCTTCGCGGCGCTGTGGGCGAGCGTCCGCGCGGACGCGCGCGGGACGACGAAGGCCGGAGGCGGAGACGATGATCGAGACAAGAGGTGACAACATGGCAGAAGAGACGAACACGAAGAAGAAGAGCATGGGGGCCGTGCTGGGCTCCCTCGCCGGGACGGTCGTCCTGGGCGCGGCGTGCGCCGCCGGCGGCTGGATGGCGTGCGAGATGTGGCCGAAGTCCGCACCGCCGGCGCGGGCGGCGGCGCAGGGGGACGTGACCGTGGCGGTGCGCGCCGCCGAGGAGCGGCCCTACAACCTCCCCGAGAAGTTCGTGGCGCACGCCGAGGCGGAGCAGGAGGTCGATCTGCTCCCCCAGATCGACGGCTACGTGAAGGCGCTCAAGTTCAAGGAGGGCGACCTGGTCAAGGCCGGGCAGGTCCTCTACGTGATCGACGACGAGCGCTACCGCGCCGTCGTCAACCAGCGCAAGGCCGACCTGGAGGCCGCCGAGGCGGAGGCGCGCCGCGCCGCGCGCTACTACGAGCGCATGAAGAAGGCGGACGCGCGCGGCATCACCCAGAAGGAGCGCGACGACTCCGAGGCGGGGGCCGAGAAGGCGCAGGCCGCCGTCCTCCAGGCGAAGGCGAACCTCGTCGTCGCGGAGTACGACCTCAAGAAGACGACGGTCGTCGCGCCCATTTCCGGGCAGATCGGCAAGTCCTCCGCCTACGTGGGCGACTACGTGGCGCCGTCGAAGGGCGCGCTCGCGCGCATCGTGCAGGTGGACCCCATCCGCGTCTCCTTCCCGCTCACCGACCGCGCCTACGTCGCCTGGCGCAACGCGCAGCTCGCCGGGAAGCCGTTCGAGTACCGCCAGCGCGTCGTCCTGCCCGACGGCACGCTCTACAACCGCGAGGGGCTGTGGGCCTACGACGACAACACGATGAGCAAGGAGACGGCCACGATCACGATGCGCCTCTCCTTCCCGAACCCGGACCGCCTGCTCGTGCCGAACACCTACGTCACGCTGCTCGTGGATTCCAAGAAGCCGCGCACGCTCCTCTGCGTGCCGCAGCAGGCCGTCGTCGACTTCGCCGGCGGCAGCCGCGGCGTGTGGGTGATGAAGAAGGACGGCACGGTGGAGCAGCGCGCCGTCACGGCGCTGGAGACGGGCCCCGACGGCTGGACGCCGGTGACGGAGGGGCTCGCGAAGGGCGAGCAGGTCGTCGTCTCGGGCGTCGCGAAGCTGCGCGCGGGCATGAAGGTGGTCGTCGCGCAGGCGACGCCGAACGCCGACCTCGACGCGAAGTACAAGGCCCCGATCAAGGAATGAGCCGCCCATGAAGCTTTCAGTCCGCGCCAGCATCGACAAGATCAAGACGTTCTCGCGCGTCTTCATCGAGCGTCCGCGCTTCGCGATGGTCATCTCCATCGTGCTGACCCTCGCCGGCCTCATGGCCATCAGGAGCCTGCCGGTCTCGCAGTACCCGCAGCTCACGCCGCCCTCGATCTCCGTCTCCTACACCTACCCCGGCGCGAACGCGCGCGAGGTGCTGAACACCGTCGCGATGCCGATCGAGGACGAGGTGAACGGCGTCGACGACATGCTCTACATGAAGGGCAGCTGCTCGGACGACGGCAACTACCAGCTCGAAATCTCCTTCGAGGTCGAGAGCGACCGCGACATGGACATGGTGAAGGTGCAGAACCGCGTCTCGCAGGCCGAGGCGAAGCTGCCGCAGGAGGTGAAGCAGCTCGGCGGCAAGATCCGCGCGCAGTCCACGGACATGCTCGGCTTCCTCTGCCTGCGCTCGCCGAAGGGCACGCTGTCGCGCCTGCAGATCTCGGACTACATCTACGCGAACATCCAGCCGGCGCTCCTGCGCGTGCCGGGCGTCGGCGAGGCGACCGTGTACGGCCCGAAGCTCTCGATGCGCGTGTGGATGGACGCCGACCGCCTCGCGGCGCAGGGCCTCAACTCCGAGGAGGTCATCGCGGCCGTCACGAAGCAGAACATCCAGGCCTCGATCGGCACCGTCGGCGCGGCGCCGATCTCCGAACACGGCGCGAAGGTCTACACGCTCAAGGCGCAGGGCCGGCTCATGACGGCGAAGGAGTTCGACGAGATCGTCGTGCGCCGCGACGCGAACGGCGGCCTCGTGCGCCTCAAGGACGTCGCGCGCACGGAGATCGGCGAGCAGAACTACACCTTCACCGGCCAGTTCAACGGCGGCAACGCCGTCTCGGTCGCCCTCCAGCAGAAGCCGGGCGCGAACGCGATCGCGACGATGGACCGGGTCTACGACGAGATGCGCCGCCAGGCGAAGGCGTTCCCGGACGACCTCGAATGGACGGTGCCCTACGACGCGACGGAGTACGTGCGCATGTGCATCAAGGAGATCGTCGAGACGCTCCTCATCACGTTCGGCCTCGTCGTCCTCGTGTGCTACATCTTCCTGCAGGACTGGCGCGCGACGCTCATCCCCTGCCTCACGATCCCCGTCTCGCTCTGCTCCACGTTCATCCTGATGGCCTTCCTCGGCTACTCGATCAACACGCTCACGCTCTTCGGACTCGTGCTGGCGATCGGCGTCGTCGTGGACGACTGCATCGTCGTCGTCGAGCGCGTGCAGTTCCTCATCGAGACGCGCGGGCTGAACGCGCGCGAGGCGGCGATCCAGGCGATGCACGACGTGACGAGCGCCGTCATCGCGACGACGCTCGTGCTGCTCGGCATCTTCGTGCCGATCGGCTTCATGAGCGGCATCACGGGGCGCATCTACCAGCAGTTCTCCGTCACGCTCTCCGCCGCCGTGTGCTTCTCGACCGTCTGCGCGCTCACGCTCGCGCCGGCCCTCTGCTCGCTCCTCCTCCACGAGGCGCGCCCGTTCAAGCACGGTCCGCTCGCGTGGTTCAACTGGTGCATCGAGCGCTTCAAGGGCCTCTTCGTGACGGCGGCGAAGTGGCTCGCGCGCCGCATCTTCCTCGCCGCCGTGCTGCTCGCGCTCACGATCCTCCTCACGGCGCGCCTCTTCGTGGACACCGAGACGTCGTTCCTGCCCGACGAGGACCAGAGCGTCATCTTCTGCGCGATGGACATGCCCGAGGGCACCTCGCGCGACCGCACGCGCGACGTCTCGCTGCGCGCCGTGGAGGAGCTGCGCAAGATCCCCGAGGTGTCGAGCATCCTCTCGATCACCGGCTTCGGCATGATCTCCGGGCGCGGCGAGAACCTCGCCATGCTCATTGTGGACCTCAAGCGCTGGAGCGAGCGCACCGAGCCGTCGCAGAGCCTCGCGGCGCTGATCCCGAAGGTCTCGGCCGTCCTCGCCGCGATCCCCGAGCCGAAGTGGCAGGTGTTCGCGCCGCCCGCGATCCCCGGCCTCGGCAACTCGAACGGCGTTTCGCTGCAGATCCTGGACAAGACGAGCACCGACCCGGTCGCGCTCGACCGCGTGAAGAACGAGATGCTCGCGAAGCTCAACGCGAGCCCGCACGTCCTCGCCGCCTTCTCGGGCTTCAACTCCGAGACGCCGCAGCTGCGCTTCAACCTCGACCGCGTGAAGGCCGAGATGTTCCACGTGCCGGTCTCCGCCGTCTACTCGACGCTCCAGAACTACCTCGGCTCGCGCTACGTCAACGACGTGAACCTCGGCACGCAGGTGAACCGCGTGACCGTGGCCGCCGAGGCCGGCGCGCGCAGCTCGCCGGAGGCCGTCGCGCGGCTCTACGTGCGCTCGAACGAGGGGGCGATGGTGCCGGTCGGCTCGCTTGGCACGATCAGCCGCGAGCTCGGGCCGCGCACTGTCTCGACGCGCGACAAGTACATGGCGTGCGGCGTCACGGTCATGCCGAAGCCCGGCGTCGCCTCCGGCACCGTCATGCGCGCGGTGCGCGAGATCCTCGACGCGGAGCTGCCCGACGGCTACGGCTACGTCTGGGACTCGCTCTCCTTCCAGGAGGCGCGCAACGAGGGGAGCGCCGCGCCGCTCATCGCGCTCGCCGTGGTCTTCGGCTACCTCTTCCTCGTCGCGCAGTACGAGAGCTGGACGATCCCGCTTCCCGTGATGCTCTCCATCTTCGTGGCCGTCTTCGGCGCGCTCGTGGGGCTGCGCCTCTACGGCTTCAGCCTGAGCATCTACGCGCAGCTCGGGCTCGTCCTCCTCGTGGGCCTCGCCTCGAAGAACGCGATCCTCATCGTGGAGTTCGCGAAGGACAAGCACGAGCTGGAGGGCTACTCCATCGTGGAGGCCGCCGGCGTGGCGGCGGGCGAGCGCCTGCGCGCGCTCCTCATGACGGCGCTCACGACGCTCCTCGGCACGCTGCCGATGATGATCGCGACGGGCGCGGGCGCGGCGAGCCGCAACCACCTGGGCACGACGGAGTTCTTCGGCATGCTCTTTTCGGTGGCGTTCGGCATCCTGCTCGTGCCGGGCCTCTACGCGCTCTTCCAGACGTGGCGCGAGCGCATCAAGCGCGCGTTCGCCTACATGTCCGCCCGCGCCGCGCGCCGCCGCGAGCTGAAGGCGCGCGGGTAGCGGACGGGGCCGCGATGGCACAGCCCTGTCTGTTCGGCGAAGCGGAGACGGGCCTCCTTCTTGGATGCCTGTTCCTCTGCCTTGCCGCTTGGGGTCTGGCCGTCGGTCGCGAGAAGAAGTTCCGCCCGGTTCGGACGTTGGCCGCCTTCTTCCGGACGCTTGCGGCGGGCGCAACGGACGCGGCGGTTTCGATTCCGAAGGCCGCGTTGCCGTGTTTGGGGGAGGAGGCGTTCCCCTCGCGCGCGTTCTTCCGCGTCGCCCTGCGCGGGAAGGGCGCCGAGGCGTGGCGCGCGAACCGTGCCGCCAAGGGCGATGTCGAGGCGTGGATGGACGCAAACGCGGCGAACCATGCATGGAACGCCTGTGCGATTGACCGGAATCGGTACGTGTACTTTGGAAGACTCATGCACTTGGTACGATTTCGGGTCGAAGTCAAGAGAGCGGATTGGTGATGAGGCGTTCTGTTCTGATGGCCCTTTGGGTTTTTCGCGTAACGTTCGGGCTTGCTTGGACGTCGGAGGCCGAGTTTACGACTGCGGCTACAAATGCCCTCGTAAACCGTGCCGCATTGGCGGATGTCGTGTTCACAAACAACTTGGATGAATTCATTCGCTCTTCGCCATCCACCAACGGGCTTTTGTCCGCAAAACTGGTTGAGGTCGCATCTCGACTGGAGTTGTTTGAACAAACCCATGATGAGTCCGCGTTGACTGCAGGCCTTGATTTGGCATCGAACCGTGTGCAGTCGGCAGGTGACGACCATGCCCACTGGCAAAGCATGGCCGCTCGACTTCTCCTTGTAGGGGGGCTTTGCCTGGCAGGAGAGGATGCCCGTGCTTTTAGCGTGGCGACCAATGCCCTTGTGGAGTTGGATTCTTCGGATTGTACGGAGGGGAACGATGTCGTTGCACAAGCACTTCTACGGTATCATGATGCGGAGGGGTTGAACATCTACCAGACCATACAGGTCTTTGCCGCCTTGACGGCGGCAAAGCGCGGTGAAGGGGCCGTGGCGACAAATTTTGTCCGGGCATTGCCGATGCGGTATCAGGAGATGGTGCCCCTCATCCTGTCGGCAAGGGGGAAGGGCCTGGAACGCCTGTGCGATTGACCGGAATCGGTATGTGTACTTTGCGTCGTGGTTTATATCTCGGAAGAAGAAAGAAGTGAGAAGGGAAGATTGGTAATGCCTGTTCGTTGGATTGTCCATATTCTTTGCATTTCCATAGGCTGCATGTTGGGAGCGCGGGAAATGACGTTTGACGAGAGGGCTGTGACTGCCCTGGCGTGTCGGGAGGAACTGGTTGAAGCGCGTTTCACCAATTACATTGAACGCTGTGCAAGTCAAAGCACAAATGTCGAGATGGCGCTCACGGCCAACCTGCTTCGCGGGTTCTCGCGGATTGCGTCCTTCGACCTCATGGCTGACGAAAGCCATCTTGCTGCTACGTGGTGCGCGATCACGAATGTTGCGCAGATGCCGGTGATGACGCCCGACAGATGGCAGTATTGGCATCTGCAGATTTTGAAGGCTTTCTACTTCAACACCATGGGCGATGAACGGTCCGCCTACTTGGTTGCATCGAATGCGTGGGATGACATTCAGGTGCGAGGTGTCGTGGATTCCACAAATGCCGTGTCCAGGGCTTTGCTGGGATTTGAGGAACTCGGCGAAGGGGCGACACTTCGCGAAGCCATGGCCCTTTCCAGGGCATTGACGGCTGCGGCCATCGGTCGGACGAATGACGTGAATGAAGTCAAACCGATCCTATCGGACCGTCTTCGCCAGAAGATGGAAGACTTTCTGCGGGATTGATGTGGCGTGTTGCGCCCGCCCGCCGTTATGATATGATAGTGAACCGTGAACGAGAAGGAGTGAACAAGATGAAGGTAGGACAAAAACTGGTCGCGGGCCTGCTGCTGCTGGCGGCCGCGCTCGTCGGCTGTTCGCATCTGCCGAGCGTGGGGCCGGACTACGTGGAGCCCGAGATCGCCGCGCCGGAGGCGGCCGCGCCCGACGCGGGCTACCCGACGACGAACAAGACGGCGACGGGCGAGTTCCGCGCGGCCGCGACGAACGAGGACCCGCGCGTGACGATCACGGCCGCGTCAATCCGGAGCTGGTGGAACCAGTTCGACGACGACGTGCTGACGAACCTCGTCGCGGCGGCCGTCTCGAACAACCTCACCTTCCTCATGGCGCAGGAGCGCCTCGTGCAGGCGCGCTGGGCGCTCGTGGGGAGCGCGGCCGCGTTCATGCCCAAGGTGACGATGGACGGCACCTACGCGCGCACGGGTGCGCACCGCTTCACGAGCTCGCGCGCCGCGAGCGGCACGAGCGCGCACGGCGACCACTGGGCGAGCGGGTTCGACGCCTCCTGGGAGATCGACCTCTTCGGCGGCACGCGCCGCGCCTGGGAGTCGGCCGAGGCCGCCCTCGCCGCCGCCGCGTACACGCTGGAGGACGCCTGGGTCACGCTCACCTCCGAGATCGGCCGCGAGTACATCTCCCTCCGCACGACGCAGGAGCGCCTGCGCGTCGCGCGCGCGAACCTCAAGCTCCAGAGCGAGACGTACGACATCCTCAAGAGTCGCCTCGACAGCGGCATCGGCGACGAGCTCGCCGTCAACCAGGCGAAGTACAACGTGGAGCAGACGCGCGCCTCGATCCCGAACCTGCTCGCCGCCGAGGAGGCGTGCATGAACGCGCTCGCGATCCTCTCGGGCACGATGCCCGGCTCGCTCCACGGGCTGCTCGGCGCGCGGCCGGACCGCGACTGGCTCGTCGCCCCGCAGCGCCTCGCCGCCATCCCGCTCGACGCGATGCGCGCGCGCCCCGACGTGCGCGCCGCCGAGCGCCGGCTCGCCGCGCAGGTCGCCGCCGTCGGCCTCGCCAAGTCGCAGCTCTTCCCGAAGTTCTACATCAACGGCTCGCTCGGCCTCGACAGCGTGAAGGCCAACCGCCTCTTCCGCCGCGAGGCGTTCCTCGGCTCCATCGGCCCGAGTTTCAGCTGGCCGGTCTTCCAGGGCGGCAACCTCCTCGCGAACCTGAGGGCGGAGGAGTCGAAGATGCACGAGGCCGCGCTCGCCTACGAGCAGGCGGTGCAGACGGCCTACGCGGAGACGCGCAACGCCTACAGCGCCTACACGCAGGAGCATCACCGCCACCAGTCGCTGCAGGGCGCCGTGAAGGCCGCGACGGACGCGGTGAACATCTCGCAGGATCTCTACAAGAACGGCCTCGCCGACTTCAACAATGTCCTCGACGCGCAGCGCTCCCTCCTCGCGCTGGAGGAGGCGCTCGCCATCAGCCGCGGCAACATCACCCTCGACCTCATCGCCCTCTACAAGGCGCTCGGCGGCGGCGTCGAGCCGTAGGCCGGGGGCGGCGGAGAAAAAAAACGCATTTTGGAATTGCCAAATCGGCGAAATTCCTCTATTCTACACCGCGTGAGAACGCAGGCTAGGCTCTGCGCGCTCCATATCCTGTCCAAAAGAAGGTTGAAAAGACATGAACAAGGCTTTGCATGCGCTCGTCTACGTGATCCTGGTGGTCTCGGCCGCCGCGCTGTTCTTCGAGTTCAAGCTCTACGACAAGAAAGACCTGCTGAAAGACCGCAACCGGCAGCTGGAGGACTACCTCGTCAGGATCTCCAACACGATCGAGAAGTCCGACGCCGCCAAGCCCACCACCTCGCCGGAGGCCCGCAAGGACATCTCCGCCGTCGAGGCGAAGCAGCTGGAGACGCCCGAGACCGAGAACCTTCTCGAAGACTATCCCTCGCAGCTCGAAGAGGCGAACCTTGAGACGATGAAGTGGGACGACAAGGAGCGCATCCAGCTGCGCAAGCTCTACATGCTCGACCCCGAGGGGCAGAAGATCCCGGACGCGGCCAACCCCGGCGACTTCGTCAAGAAGGGCCCGGGCACGGCGCAGGCGCTCCTCGACCAGCTCTTCGAGCGCGCCAAGGCGCAGCAGGCGAAGCTCAACTCCACGCGCGCCGAACTCGCGAGCGTGCGCGCGAAGCTGGAGGCGCTCGTCGTCGACTACAACAAGATCAAGCCGGATGCCCGCCAGGACAAGATCGCCGTCGAGGAGAAGGCGAAGCAGGTCACCGAGCTTGAGCAGGCGAAGGCCGCCGTCGAGGAGACGCTCACGAAGACGAAGTCGCAGATCGACGACCTCAACGCCGAGATCAAGTCCCTGAAGGACGAGGTTTCGAGCGCGAAGGACGAGACGGAGGCGGTGAAGGAAGACCTTGAGAAGTCCCAGAAGCTCGTCGACCAGCTCAAGAAGCTTCTTCAGACGCAGGCCTCCTCGCAGCCGGCGGCGGCGCAGAGCTCGGTCGCGGCGGCGGCGCTCACGGCGGGCAACAAGGGCAAGATCGTCGAGATCAACCCGAAGCTCATGTTCGCCGTCATCGAGTTCGGCGACGACGCGATGAAGGAGCTGCTCGGCCCCGAGCGCCAGGGTGCGCTGCCGCTTCTGGAGATGGGCATCCGCCGTCCGGGCTTCAAGGGCTCCGCCGGCGAGTACATCGGGCGTCTGCGCCTCCTGCGCAACGTGCCGGGCAAGAACTACGTCGTTGCCGACATCCTCGGCGACTGGCTGCAGAGCGAGGTCAAGAAGGGCGATGTCGTCTTTGCGGAATAGGGCCGCGCGCGTCCTCTTCTGGGCGGGCGCGCTCGCCTGCGCGTGCGCGCTGGGGGCGCTGGCGGGCTGCATCGCCGACACGGCCGAGGATTCCGACCTTCCGTGGTCGTCGAACCGGAACTGGGAAGGTCTCGGCCCCCTGCCCTCCATCATGACCGACCGCTATGATTGAGGACCGGGAATTCGTGCAGAACGAAGGCGGCGTCCGGTTGGACGCCGCCTTGTTTGCCCACTTCCCCACCTCCTCGCGCGCGTTCTGCCGCGAGGCGTGCGCGGCGGGCGCGGTGTGGGTGGACGGGCGCGTGGCCGCCAGCAAGGGGATGAAGCTCAGGGGCGGCGAGACGGTGCGCGTGGCGTCGCTCGCCGAGGAGCGGGACAACCGCGTCGCCCCCGACCTCTCCGTGCCCCTGCGCGAGATCTTCGCCGACGCGGCCCTCCTCGCCTACGACAAGCCCGCCGGGATGCCCGTGCAGCCGCTCTCGCGCCGGGAGCGCGGCACGCTCATGAACGGCGTCGTCGCGCACCACCCCGAGTGCGCCGAGATCGGCGACGCGCCGCTCATGGCGGGCGCGCTCCACCGCATCGACGCGGGCACGTCGGGGCTCGTCCTCGTCGCGCGCACGGCGGCCGCCTGGGAGAACCTGCGCGCGCAGTTCGCCGAGCAGGCGGTGAAGAAGACGTATCTCGCGCTCGTCGAGGGGGCCGTCGCCGTGGGGGGGACCCTGGAGAACGACCTCGTCCACGACCCGACGCTCCCCTTCTGCCGCATGATCGACATCTCCCGCGCCCGCGCGAAGGTGCGCGCGGCGCCGCTCCACGCCGTGACGAACTTCCGCCCCCTCGGCCTCACGCAGTGCGGCAACGAGACGCGCACGCTGCTGGAGGTGACGATCTACACGGGCGTCACGCACCAGATCCGCTCCCAGCTCGCCCTTGCGGGCATGCACGTCGTCAACGACCGCCTCTACGGCGCGTTCGCCGTCGCGGGGCAGGAGGGACACGCCCTCCACGCCCTCGCCGCCCATTTCCGCCATCCCGTCTCGGGCGACGAGGCGGAGATCCGCACGCCCGAACCGCCCTGGGCGCAGATCTGATGTACACGTGGCGCAGATTCCTGGCGTCGCTCGCCGGCGCGCTCTTCCTGCTCGTAATGGGCTTCGGCGTGCGCCTGGCCGAGGACAACCAGGTCGGCTACACGCACGACGCCTCGATGTGGGTGTTCGTCGCCGCCGGGCTTCTCGCCTACTACGCCGCGATCATCGCGCTTGTCCTGCTGCGGCGGCGCCGTCGGGCGCGATGAGGGCCGGCGCGGCGAGGATCGTCCAGCGCGGCGTCACGGCGAGAAGGGCCGGCGGCACGGGCGCGTCGACGTCGACGCGCTGGAGGAGGCCGTGCCAGCCGTCCGCGTCGCGCGTGAGGACGAAGTCCTCGGGCCGGTCCAGACGGATCGCCAGCCCCGGGATCGCCGCCTCCGCCACCTGCGCGCCGCCAAACGCCTCGACGCGCCCGTTGCGCGCGCGCGCGCCGAAGAAGCCGACGGCCCGGTAGGCGACGTCCCCGGCCTCGGTCTCAAGGACGCCCGCGATCGGGTCGCCGGCCGTCGAGTCGAGGGCCTTGAAGCGCTCCAGCGTCCCGTCGACGAGACGCAGCGTGCCGTCCGCCTCGGGGTACTGCTCCGCGTTCCACGCGCCGTTGCGGCAGACGGCCGGCTGCCGGCGCGCGCCGCTCGTCTCCAGGAACGCGGCGACGGCGTCGGCGCGCGCGTCCTTCGCGAGGCGGAAGACCCGCGTCTTCGTGACGTCCGCGAGGCGGGCGTCGAACGCGCGCGCGTCGTCCGCGTCGGGGTGGTAGAGGACGACGGCGTGGTAGCGCTGCGCGCCCATCCTGAGCCAGCCCTCGGCGTCGACCGCGAAGTTCTTCAGCTCGGTGGACGGGTAGGCGTCGGTCAGCCAGCCCTGCGAGGTCAGCGCGGCGACCTTGTCGCCGCCCCAGTCGGCGTAGGTGTCCTTCTTGAGCCAGTTCATCAGGTTCATGTGGCCGAAGACGAAGGCGACGGGCGAGTCGGCCACGGAGCCGGAGAGGACGTTCGCGAGGCGGATGCGGCTCTGGGCGAGCGCCCCGTCCTGCCGCAGGATGTCGAACGTCCTGGCGAGGGCCTGCTCGCGCGCGCCCATCGCGTCGTAGCGCGGGCCCTTCGCGGGGTAGACGCCGTGGTAGACCATGCGCCCGCCCGCGAGCGCGTACTGCCAGAGCTTCGGCGCGTACTTCTCGGGCGCGTTCTGGTAGCCCTCGTTCAGCCAGCCCTTCCCGAACTTCTTCGCGAGCGAGAGCATGACGGGTACGGCCGTCGTCTCGTCCGTCTGCGCCCAGTCGCGCTTGGCCTGCCACCAGTCGAGTCCGTCGTGGCGGAATTCCGGCCAGCTGAGCGTGCCCCACCACGTCGCGTGCTTCGTCACGTAGGCGTCGTCGCCGAAGAGCTCCTTGACGGTGAAGTAGTGGTGGCGCTCGATCGCCACGTTGCGTTCGAGGTTGACGCGGTTGTAGGCGTCGACCATCGCCTCGGCCCCGGGGCCGCCGAACGTCATCTCCACGAGATCTTCGGCGAGGACGCGCCCGCCCGTCGCCCGGGCGTAGGCCGCCGCGTAGTGCGGCGAGTACCAGTGGGCGAGGTTGGCCTTGAAGAGCGGGTCGAAGCTGTAGCTCGGCGGATGGCCCCATTCGTCCTTCATCGCGCCGTCGACGCCGAGCGCGCGGTACGTCTCCATCAGCTCGCGCGTGTAGGGGAGGAGGAGCGGCGAGAAGACGTCGGCCGAATAGAGGCGGAACTCGAAGAGGGCGACGAAGTCCTCGTCCTGCGCGAGGCCGTCGCAGGTGGCCGTGCAGCTGTTGTGCGTCTGCTCCGACACGAACGGCTGGAGGCGGCGCTTCGACCCGTCGCCCTTGAGCGCCCATCCGCCCAGGAGCGACGCGCCCGTCGCGTCGTAGGCCCGCGTCGAGCCCCAGCTCATGTGGTCGTTGAGCTGCCGGGTGCGCGCGGCCGACGCCGTGGCCCTGCCGTCCGTTCCGGGCTTGACGCGCACGACGTGGACGACGCGCTCGCATTCGTCGGGGTGCGCGGCGAGGAAGCGGTGGCGGGCGATGCGGGGGTCGATGTCCATCAGCACCTTGAGCCCGCGCGCGTGCGCGAGGCGCACGTAGTCCGCGACCTTCTCCTTCGTGCGCGGGTCGTTGAGGTCCGGCGCGCAGCGCAGCGTGAGCGTGACGACGTTGAACGTCGCGTTCGTCGCGTAGCCGTCGAGCTTCTCGCGGTTGAGGTCGGCGAAGGACGGATCGTAGAAGTGCGCGTTGCTCAGGCTCTCGAAGACGTTTTCCGGCAGGACGTCGAGAGGCAGGCGCCGCAGGATCCGGATGCGGCCGGCCGGGGTCTGCGGCGGCGGGCGGTCTGTGCCCGCCGCCGCCATGCCGGCGAGGAGCGCGGCGAGAAGTGTCCTTGCGCGCGGAGTCGTCATCGTTCGCTTCCTTTCGTGGGAGGTGGTCGTTGAGTCGTTGATGGAAGAAGTATACCACACTTGACAAAAATGGGGGGGGGGGGGTAAAATATGTGTCCTTGAAACAATGGTGGAAAAGGTTTGGCAACGTCTATCAGGAGATGCGTCATGGACAGGAACAGGCTGGGCTGGCAGATCGGGATGTGCGGGTTCGCGGGGTGGGCGCTTGCGGCGTCCGTCTTCGGCGCGGTGTCGGGCACGGCGACGTGGACGGGCGGCGCGGGCGACTGGAACTGGTCGTCGGCCGCGAACTGGACGTTCACGGACGCGCAGGGCGCGCCGCTCGCCTTCGCGGCGGCGGACTGGGCGGCGAAGGCGATGAACCTCGACTTTTCGTCCCTGCCGGCCACGGCGAGCGTGACGTGCGACGTCGCGCAGGTCTACGGCATCGGGCGCGTCGTCTTTCCCGCCACGGCGGGCGGCGCATGGGCGCTCGTCGGCACGGCGGACTCGAACGTGAAGCTGCGCAACGCGGCGCAGACGTATGTCGTCCCCGCCGGGACGACGCTCCGCTGGGGGCTGCGGCACAAGAACGAATGGTCGTCCGACCAGCCGATCACCGTCACGGGCGGCGGCACGTTCATCGTCGATTCGGAGCAGACGGTGAACTTCTACTATCAAGATTTGGTGGTTGACAATTCGACCCTCGTCTACCGGCGGATGGGGGCGGGCTGGCCCACGGGGTTCCAGATGGCGGGAATCACGCTGAAGGGCGACGCGGCGCGGGTGACGTTCGAGCGCGACTGCGCCGTCGGCTACCTCCACTCCGAGGGGGCGGCGGCGGGGGCGCAGGTCGTCGATGCGGGGACGAACACGATCACGGTCTGCTCCTACACGGTCCTGCGCGACGGCACGTTCACGGGACAGTTCATCGGGACGGGCAAGCTGACCTTTCTGGGCGGCAGCCGCCAGGTGTTCGCCGGGGCGATGCCGGGCTTCACGGGAACGGTGCAGTGCGAACACGGCGACCTCCTCGTGGACGGGCCATTGGCCGATTCGGCGGCGTTCGTCCAGCGCTACGGCGGACGGCTCCGCCTCGGGTGCGACCAGTCCCTCGCCACGCTGCGGTCGACATCCCCCCTGGGCGCTGCGGCACCGACCGACTTCTGCTATCTGGGCGGCGTTGACATCGCGACGAACCGCACGTTCACCGTGACGGGTCCCGCGACGGGGACGGCGGCGGACGCCTTCTGCGGTCGCCTCACGGGCGGGGGATCCTTCGTGAAGGAGGGCGCGGACTACACGCTCAACCTGAAGGGCGCGAGCCGCTACGCGGGCGCGACGCGCGTCAAGGCGGGCACGCTGAACCTCGTCTCGGAGCAGACGGCCGCCTCGGCGCGGACCGTGCCGCCGGGCGCGGTCGTCTACCTCGACTTCGAGGATGCAGCGGATCTCGGCGCGAACCGCGCGGGGACGGCGCTTGCGCTCACGGCCAACAATGGCCCCGCCGCCGTTGCCGGCCGGGTCGGGCAGGGCGTCTACCTTTCGAAGACGGCCTGCTTCAAGGTGACGGCTGGACGGGTGCCCGCCGACCTGCTCCCCGGCACGAACGACGACTACACGGTCAGCCTCTGGCTCAAGCCCGACACGTCGCTCGCGACGCCGACGAGCTGGCATTCGGTGTTCCGGCACGGCATCTGGAAGGACGGTGACTCCCTGCGCTGGCTCTCCTTCGGCGACGACAAGACGCTCCGGTGGTTCGGCTTCCGCCGCATCTCCTACTACGACGCGGCGGATCCGAAGGCGAGTGACGACGGATGGGCGTGTTTCGTGGACTCGGCCGCTGCGACGGAGGCGCTCACCGGCGTCTGGCACCACTACGTGATGGTCAGCCGGGACCGCAAGGTCAGCCTCTACCTGGACGGGCAGCCGCTCTCGCAGGAGACGGAAGCGCAGCGCGTGCCGGTGAAGCTGACGGACGAGCTGTGCATCTGCGAGGGGTACGTGGGCGCGATGGACGAGTTCGTCTACGCGAAGGGCGCCTGGACGGCGGAACAGGTCGCGGCCGAGTATGCGCGCACCGCGCCCGCGATTGGCGAGGCGCGGGACCCCGCCGCCGACCTGCCCGCCCCCGTTGCGCACTGGGCGTTCGAGGACCCGGATGACATCGGCCGGGACTCCTCCGGGAACGGCTACGACCTGGCGCCGATGGGGAACGCCGAGCGGGTCGTCCTGGAGGCGAACCGCCCCGGCGCCTACGGCAACTACGCGCTTGTCCTGAACGCGAACGCGGACTGGGCGGACGGCTTCATGCGGGGCGCGGGCGACGCCGGCTCGACCAGGTTCGGCGCCCTCACGCTCAAGGACGGCGTCTTCCCCGCGAAGATCCCCACGGGCGAATGCGCCTTCACAGTGGCGATCCGCTACCAGATGCCGTACCAGACGGGCTACACGGCGTTCTACTGGGGCGGACGCGAACTGACGACGAACGGCTACTTCCGCGTCAAGGACGGCAGCCAGCCGCATGTGCCCAAGGGGGACTTCTGGCAGTTCTCCTCCGTGAAGGACAACTACCACTATGCGACGGTCTCGACGTCGGTCGAGATGGGCGCGAACGTGACGGACGCCACGTGGCTCACGGTCGTCTTCACCTATTCGCCGGAGACGCACTACGTGCGGGCCTACGTCGACGGCGTCTTCAAAGCGGAGGCGACCGCCGCCGTCGAGCGGGCCGACGGCACGACCTCCTATCCGAACCTCCTGGGCGAAGCGCTCTACGTGGGGTACTGTCCGGACGGAACCTACAACTACACGGGCGTTGCCGTCGACGATCTGCGCATCTACGACTGCGCGCTGACGGACGGCCAGGTGAAGACGCTCGTGCAGGCGCTGGAGACGGGCGAGGTCGGGCCGACGCTGCCGCGCGGGACGGATGTCACGGTCGAGGCGGGCGCGCGGCTGAACGCCGTGGGCGCGGGGCACGCGTTCGGTTCGCTTGCGGGCGCCGGAACGGTGGAGGTCGCCTCGCTCGCGCGCGTCGCCGTCACGAACGCCGCTGCGTTCACGGGGAAGCTGGAGGGGTTCGGCGCGTTCCGCGCGGAGGGCGGCGCGACGGTCGCGCTGGAGGCCGCGTCCCTGGCTGGATTCCGCGGAACCTTCGAGGCGTGCGACGGGGCGACGCTCGTGCTGCCGGGCGCCTGTGGGGAGGAGACCACGGCGCGCATTTTCGCGAACGGGCGCGTGACGGGCGGCGCGGGGGATCTGACGCTGCCGGCGGAACTCGTCGAAGGCGTGGCCCTCACGGCGGACGCCGCGCGTCTGCCGGCCGTACGGACGACGGGGGTGGTGACGATTCCGCAGGCGGGCCGCCTCGTGTTCGCGGCCCCGCCCACGCGGAGCGCCGTCTTCGTCCTTGCCGAGGGCGGTTCGCTGGAACTGCCGGAGGATTTCGCGGGCTGGACCTCCGAACCGGCGAGCCGGGCCTACACGGTGACGTTCACGACGGACGCGGCGCGGACGAAGTTTCTCGCCCGGGTCTCCTTCCGCGGACTCGCCGTCATCGTGCGGTGAGGGTGCGCAGCCGCCCGGCAGGAATGCCCCCGCGCACACAGAATGCAGCGCCGCGCAGACCACGGGCCATGACGCGCGTTTCCGCCGTTTCCGCTTGAATTTCGCCCCCAAGTAGGGTATACTCTTGCGCAAATTTTGCAAAAGGACACAAGAGGAACAAGATGAACTCCAATTCGACGTCGCGAAACGACATCTGGAAATGGCTCGCGCTGCTGATCGTCGCGGTCTTCTCCATCTACGTCACCTACCCCCCCGTGGCGCAGAAGGACGAGAGCGGCGCCGTGGTCAAGGAGGGGAAGCTGCGCTTCGGCCTTGACCTGAAGGGCGGCACGTCCTTCACGCTCGGCGTGGACAAGGACAAGCTGCGCGAGACGATCGTCGCGGCCAACCCCGCCATCACGAACGAGCCGGGCGCCGTCGAGCGGAAGATCGCCGAGACGCTCCAGAACTGCGACGCGCGCATCGTCCAGGTCGTGCGCCGCCGCGTGGACGGCATGGGCATGAACGAGCCCGTCATCCAGGGCATGAAGGGCCACCGCCTCCTCGTGCAGCTGCCCGGCATCGACGAGGCGACGCGCGCGGCGGCGAAGAAGTCGCTCCAGAGCGCGGCCTTCCTCGAATTCCGTCTCACGCACCCGAACAACGACCGCCTCGTCAACAAGCTCATGGCCGGCACGGCCTGCCCGGAGGGCTACGAGCGCGGCGGCGCGGGCTTCGTGCGCGCGGCGAACTACAACGAGGTCGCCTCCCGCCCCGGCTACGCGACGCGCCTGGCGGCGTTCCACACGCCCGACCCGCGCTACCAGTTCATGCTTGAGAAGGCGAAGGACGGCATCTCCTACACGGCCAACTTCGTGAGCCGCTTCCCGCCCGCCAAGGAGCCGATCACGGGCGAGTACCTCACCTCGGCGAGCGTCGCGCACGACGCCGTGGGCGCCTGCTCCATCGACTTCACCTTCAACGCGAAGGGCGCGCAGCTCTTCTCGCAGGTCACGCGCAACTACGTCGCGCACGGCCCCAAGAACTCCAGCGACCGCGGCCGCCAGCTCGCGATCATCCTCGACGACACGCTCGTCTCCGCGCCCGTCATCCAGAGCGAGATCGGCGCGCGCGGCCAGATCACGGGCCAGTTCACGCCCGCCGAGGCGCAGCAGCTCGCGAACGACCTGAACGCGGGCGCCCTCCCGGCGCCGCTCAAGCTCCTCGCCGAGTCGTCCGTCTCCCCGACGGTGGGCGAGGACGCGAAGCAGGCCGGCCTCGTCGCGGCCGGGCTCGGCTTCGCGCTCGTCGCGCTCTTCATGTTCATCTACTACTGGTACGCGGGCCTCGTCGCGAACATCGCGCTCTTCCTCGACGTCGCGCTCCTGCCGGCCGCCCTCGTCCTCGTCGCGAACGTCCTCGGCGTCTTCGCGAAGGACGCCTCGATGGGCGCGACCGGGTCGCTCGCCCTGCCGGTCCTCACGATGCCCGGCATCGCCGGCCTCGTCCTCACGCTCGGCATGGCCGTGGACGCGAACGTGATCATCTTCGAGCGCATCCGCGAGGAGTTCGCCGCCAAGGCCTCCGTCGGCACGGCCCTCAGGAACGGCTACGGCCACGCCTTCACGGCGATCCTCGACTCGAACATCACGACGATCGTCACGGGCGTCATCCTCTTCAGCGTGGGCACGGGCCCGGTGCGCGGCTTCGCGATCACCCTCACGGCCGGCGTCATCATCTCGATGTTCACGGCGGTCGTCGTCACGCGCCTCGTCTTCGACAACACGACGAACCCCGAGGCGATGAAGCCCTTCCGGATGCTGAGCTTCTTCAAGAAGACGCCGAACATCGACTTCGTGCGCTTCGGCAAGCTCGCGACCTTTGTCTGCTTCGGCATCTGCTTCCTCGTGCTGGCGATCTTCTTCGTGCGCGCCTTCGTGAACACGGCCTCCGTCTTCGCGGTGGACCTCACGGGCGGCACGTCGATCGTCTACTCCGTCGACAAGCAGGCCAAGCCCTCCGTCGGCGACATCCGCAAGGTGCTCGATCCCTTCGACAACGCCGCCGTCATCCAGTACCAGGAGGGCGTGGGCGACCCCACGCTGCTCGTGAAGACGGGCGAGACGGCCGAGACGAAGAAGGGCCTCGCGCTGGAGAACCACGACGTCGGCGCGCACGTCACGAAGATGCTCCAGGACGCGTTCAAGGACGCGAAGATCAAGCAGGTCTCCGTGGACGAGGTCGGCTCGATGGTCGGCGCGGACCTCAAGAAGTCCGGCACGTGGGCCGTCGTCCTCTCGCTCTGCGCGATCCTCCTCTACGTGGCGTTCCGCTTCGAGTTCGGCTTCGGCCTCGGCGCGCTCGTCGCCCTCGCGCACGACGTGTTCATCTCGCTCGGCCTCTTCTCGCTCTGCGGCCGCCAGGTCTCCCTGCTCGTCGTCACGGCGCTTCTCACGATCATCGGCTACTCGGTGAACGACACGATCGTCGTCTTCGACCGCATCCGCGAGGATCTGCGCAAGGACCAGAAGACGGACTTCAAGTCGCTCTGCAACCGCGCCCTCAACGAGTGCATCAGCCGCACGGTCATCACCTCCCTCACGACGTTCTTCGCCGTGATGGCGCTCTTCGCCTTCGGCGACGGCTCGATCTTCGACTTCGCGCTCACGATGATCATCGGCATCGTGGCGGGCACCTTCTCCTCCATGTTCATCGCCACCCCGGTGATGATGTGGTTCTACAAGGGCCGCCGCCCGCAGTTCAACAAGGACGCCGAGCAGAAGTAGACGGCCTTGACAGCGAAGGTGACAAACGGCGTCGGCGTGGTGGAGACCCACACGCTGACGCTTTCGCTTCCCGAGGGGGGCTTCCGCCTTGAGGAAGGGGGCGTGCTGCCGCGCGTCGACGTCGCCTGGGAGAGCTGCGGCCTCGTCCGGCCGGAGAACGACAACGTCGTCTTCATCTGCCACGCCCTCACGGGCGACGCGCACGTGGCGGGCCGCTACGCGGGCGAGGACGAAAGCTCCGGCTGGTGGGAGAGCATCGTCGGCCCCGGTAAGGCGATCGACACGACGCGCTACCGCGTGATCTGCGCGAACGTGCTCGGCGGCTGCAAGGGGACGACGGGCCCCTCCAGCGTCAACCCGGCGACGGGGAGGCCGTGGGGGAGCGCCTTCCCCCGCTTCACGATCGGCGACACGGTGGAGGTCTACCGCGCGCTCCTGCGCGAGCTGGGCGTCACCCGCCTCGCGGGCCTCGTCGGCGGCAGCTTCGGCGGCATCCAGGTGATCGAGTGGATCGCGGCCCATCCCGGCGAGGTCGACAAGGCCGTCATGATCGCCTCTGGCGCGGCCCTCAACGCCCAGGCGCTCGCCTTCGACATCGTGGGGCGTTCGGCCATCACGCTCGACCCGCACTGGAGCGGGGGCGACTACTACGACCGGCCCTTCGAGGAGCGGCCGAACGTCGGCCTCGCCCAGGCGCGCCAGGTCGCCCACGTCACCTACCTCTCCCTCGACCTCCTCAACCGCCGCTTCGGGCGCAAGCAGCAGGCGGACTGGCTTGCGCGCGACGCCGCCTGGCAGGCGGGCCACGCCGCGAGGTTCGGCACGACCTTCGCCATCGAGAGCTACCTCGCCTACCAGGCGAAGAAGTTCCTCTCCCGCTTCGACGCGAACTCCTACCTGCAGATCACGCACGCGATGGACCGCTACGACGCCGCCGTCAAGTACGGCTCGCTCGACGCGGTCTGCCGCCGCATCACGTCGAAGCTGCTCCTCGTCTCCATCTCGGGCGACTGGCTCTTCAGCGAGGGCCAGAGCCGCGCGATCGCCGCGGCGATGCTGCGCCAGGGCCGGCACGTCGCCTACTCCCACCTCGACATCAAGGTCGGCCACGACGGCTTCCTCACGCACACGAAGGAGCTGGGGAAGATCATGGGCGCGTTCTTCTCGCCCGCGCCGCGCGTCGTCCCGCCCGAGAAGCGCCGCAAGCTCGCGCCCATCGTCGACATGGTGGGCGCCGGCGCGCGCGTCCTCGACATCGGCTGCGGCTCCGGCTCGCTCCTCACCCTGCTGCGCGACGGGAAGGGCGTGCGCGGGACGGGCGTCGAGATCGACTTCGCGAAGATCGTGAACGGCGTGCGCGCGGGCATCGACGTCCTCTACGAGGACGCGGACGAGGGCCTGGGCCTTCTGCCGGATGCGGCCTATGATCTCGCCGTCCTCTCCGAAACCCTCCAGACGGTGAAGAAGCCGCGCGAAATCCTCGTGAAGATCCTCGACAAGGCGAAGGAGGCGATCGTCACGATCCCGAACTTCGCCGCCGTGGGCATCCGCCTCCATCTGCTCTTCACGGGGCGGATGCCGGTGGGGCGCGAGTTGCCGTTCGAGTGGTACGACACGCCGAACACGCACTTCTTCACGTTCGACGACTTCCGCGCGCTCTGCGCGCAGGAGGGCATCGAGATCAAGGCCGTGCGGGCCGAGGCGAAGGGCTGGCTCGGCCGCCTCCTCCTCGCGCTCGGCTTCACGAACCTCGGCGCGGAGCGCGTCATCTGCCGCCTCGCGCGGCGCTGAGCGGGGCGGCGCGCCCGTCCGTCCGGCAGGGCAAAAACCTGTCTAGACAGGTATTGCGGGGAAATTCCCCGTTTAGTAGACTGGCCGTGTTTCAAGCGAACAAGGAGGTTCAATGAAAACGGTCAAGGACAAGCAGGTTCTGATGGCGGCGGACTTCGCGGGATTCCCGCTGAAGGAGGCGATCAGGGTGTATCTTGAGAAGAAGGGCTGGACGGTGACGGACATCGGCGTACAGGCCGGCTCCGACCCGGACGACACCGAGCTCATGTTTCACCGCATCGGCCTCCGGGTCGGCGCGATGATCTCCGAGCGGGCGTTCGAGCGCGCGCTCGTCTTCTGCGGCACGGGCATGGGCATCCACATCGCCGCGTCGAAGTGCCCGGGCGTCCATGCGGGCGTCGTCGAGTCCGTCCCCGCCGCCTTCCGCGCGATCACGGGCAACGGCGTGAACGTCCTCGCGATGGGCGCCTTCTACGTGACGCCCGAAATCGGCAAGCAGTGCGCGGACGCCTTCCTCTACAACGACTTCGGCAGCGGCTGGGAGTGGTGGCCCGGCTTCGACAGGTTCCATCGGATCGCGATCGACGAACTCAACGCCTTCGACTACGAGGAATACAAGGCGAACGGCTTCAGGGTGAAGCATCTCGGCGACTGCCCGTGCGCGCTCCACGACCGCCCCGAAGGCCTCCCGTCCGCCCCGCTCATGTGCCGGCGGGGGGCGGACGCCCGTGCGGCTGAAGAGGAGGCCGGAAGATGAGGGGGGCGGAGAAGAGGCGCCTTCCGCCGCGCGCCGGCGCGGCGGGCGCCCTGCTGCGGTGCGCGGCGCTCGCCTGCGCGGCGTGCGCGTGGACGGGGCGGGGCGCGCCGGTGCCGCCGGCCGCGCTGCCCGGCAACCACCCGGACCCGTCGATCTGCCGCGCCGGGAACGCATACTACCTGGTCACGTCCTCGAACAAGTGGTTTCCGGGCCTCCCGGTCTACCGCAGCGAGAACCTGCGCGACTGGACGCGCGTCGGCCATGCCGCAAGCGGGCACGACTGGGGGCGCCTCCCCGCCTCCCCCTACTGCGAATGGGGCCTCACCGACAACTTCGGCCTCTGGGCGCCGACGATCCGCTGGCACGACGGCACGTTCTACATCGTCTGCACGCTTCTCGATGCCGGGCCGCGCCGCCCGGGGCACCACAACTTCATCGTGACGGCGAAGGACCCCGCCGGCCCGTGGTCGGCGCCGATGTGGATCGACGGCGGCTACGACCCGTCGCTCTTCTTCGACGACGACGGCAAGGTCTACCTCATCACCGTGGGCATCAACATGGCGGAGTTCGATCTCGCGACCGGCCAGACGAAGGGCCCGTTCCGCCAGATCGCGAAGGGGCTGACGGAGACGTCCGTCGCGGTCGAGGCGCCCCACCTCTACAAGATGAAGGGCCGGTACCTCCTCATCCTGGCGGAGGGCGGCACGGAGCGCGGCCACTGCACGGCGGCGTTCGTCTCCGACGGCGTCTGGGGGCCCTACCGCGCCTGCGCACACAACCCGGTCATCACCGCGCGCGGGCAGGGCGAGCGCGCCACCGTGCGCAACAAGGGGCACGCCGATCTCGTCGAGACGCCGGAGGGCGACCTCTACGCCGTCTTCCTCGGCGTGCGCGGCGAGGTCGGCAAGCCGGACTACCCCTTCGGGCGCGAGACGTTCCTCTGCCGCGCGTCCTTCGACGGGGAGAACCTGCGCTTCGACGACGAGAACCTCCTCGCGGGCGCCTACGTCGAACCGAAGACGTACTACCGCACGCCGGCCGAGAACTGCCGCCTGCGCCGCCTCACCTCGCTCGTGGATGCCGAGACGCTGGAGGTGGCGAGCGCGCCGGACATCGCGCGCGAAGGCGTCGTCTTCGCGAATTCGAGCCGCGCGTACTGCATGCTCCTGAAGACGGCCGACGCGATCGAACTCGTCTGGCGTTGCGGCGAGCGGAAGGGGACGCTTGCGAAGATCCCCTACGCCGAGAAGACGGCCGTCCTGCGCCTCGTCTTCGACCACGGCACGATCCGCTTCTTCTACGGCCCCTCGGCCAAGGCGCTCAAGGCGATCGATAAGACGGTCGACTTCGAGAGTCTGCGCCGCGTGGGCCTCTACTTCAACGGGCCCGGCATCGGAACGGTGCGCGAGCGGAACTGGCCCGCCGAATAAGGCGGCGGCCATGCGGTATGACGCCAGACGGCAGAACGGAAAGGAACGCTGAGATGAACACTCAGGAATTGACGACGGGGAGGGGCATGCGGGCCGCCCGGAAGGCCCTTTTCGCCGTGGCCCTGGCCGGCGGCGCGTGTATGGCCGGCGCGGCCGACGCCCCCGTCTTCCTCGGCGGTGGGAACGCCTTCACGCAGGACGTCCCGGCGGGCGAGACGGTGACGCGCACGGGCCTCCTCGCCATCGGCGACGGCGTCGTCTACAAGACGGGCGCGGGCACGTGGCGGATTCCGCTCAACACGCTCATGCCGTCCGCCTCCTCGAAGATCGTCGTCTGCGCGGGGCGGGTCGACGTCGTGGAGGGCGGCACGCCGCCGGACGTCCCGGAACCGGCGTGGCTGCGCGCACGCGCGGCGCTATGGCTTTCGGCGCGCACGGACGAGGCGCAGATCGTCGCGGACGACGCGGGCCGCGTGACGGCCTGGTACGACGTGCGCGAGACGGACCGCGCCGCGCCGCACTATATGTACGGCCTGCCGATCGACGACTTCAACCGAGGCGGCGCGCCCGTCCGGGATGCGTTCGATGGCCAGCCGAGCGTCTCCTTCGGTGGCTACGGGTCGGGGATCGCGCTTCGCTTCATGGACACGAACGGCGAGCAGCATGCGGCGAGCGACGTGCTCCACTACTACGTCGTCCACGGCGTGCGCAAGAACGTCGGCGTCCTCGCGGGCACGTCCGTCGCGTGGTCGTCCGCGCTTGCGATGGGCGGCGAGGCGCCCTACTTCCCCGTGAACTGGAACGAGAACGACACGAACAGGGCGGGCGTCGCCTACTACTCGAGCGGATCGGGCGTGCCCGACACGCGCTTCTCCTGCAACGGGACGATCTGCTCGGGGCAGACGACCGTGCCGCGCGCGGGTGCCTGGGAGGTCGCGGGCTTCAACCGCCTCGCGAAGGCTGAATGCATCGACGCGCTCTTCCGCGAGTGCCTGACCAGTACCCAGCCTCCCCATCGCAGCGGCGGCGACGCGGTCGGCGAAGTCCTCCTCTTCACGCAGCGCCTGACGGAGGCGGAGCGCGTCGAACTGGAGGCGTACCTCATGCGGAAGTGGGGCGTCTGGTCGCCGTCGCGCCCGACGATCGAGGTGGCGGAGGCGGCGCAGACCATCGTCTCCGTGGATGCCGGGGAGACGGCGTTTCTGCCGGCCGGCGCCGCTGGTGCCGGCACGCTCATGAAGACGGGCGCGGGCACGCTGGTGGACCATCCCGCGTCGGGGTGGGCGCGGAGCGGCCTCGCCATCGCTCTGCGCGAGGGGACGCTCCGCACGCGCGCGCTCGCCCCCTTGCGGGCCGAGGGCGGCCGGTGCGTGACGGTGGAGAAGACGCCGACGTGCGCGGACAACGTCGCGACCGTCGCGGCGGCCAACGCGGGCACGTTCGTCAAGGACGGCGCGGAGGACGCCGAGGTGGCGGCCATCGCGCCCGACGTCGCCAGGCTGCGCGTCGCGCGCGGCCGCCTGCGCGTCACCGGCGGCGATGCCGCCGCTGCCGACTGGGCGCCGGTGCCGCCCGTGGCGGTCCCGCTCGTGAACGCGGGCTTCGAGACGCCGCCGGTGGATGCCATGGACGGCGCGTGGTTCTGCGACAACGGGACGGACGAGGCTTCGCTTCCCGGCTGGCGGGTGGTTGCCCGCAGCCAGGTCACGTGGATGCGGGCGGACACGACGCGCGAGCGCTCGGGCGTGTTTTGCGGGCGGCCGCCGGAAGGCATGGCCTTCATGGCGCTCCGCCAGGGCGCCGAGGTGAGCCAGCAGGTCGAGCTGCCGTTTGCCGGGCGCTACGAGCTGACGCTCTGGACGACGGGGCAGGCGTCGCTGTATCGTCAGGTCTTCGACCTCCTCCTTCTCGACGAGTCGGCGGAGGACGGCACCGTCGTCACCAACAGCTTCGGCAGCGTCCTCGCGATGGCGAACGGCTACTACACGCCGGTGAAGGGCACCTGCGACGTCCCCCGCGCGGGCACGTACCGCCTCGTCATCGCGACGAATCCCGCGTGGCCCATCGTGTCGGGCCTCGATGACGTCCGCCTCGTCCACCGCCCGGCGGGAGCCTTGCGCCGGCGGCTCGTCCCGAACGGGGACTTCGAGCGCGGGGCGTGGGAGAACGAGAACGCATTCTCGGCCGCAAACGCCTGCGACGGCTGGGCGTTCGACTCGCCCGACGGCTGGGCACGGAGCTATCCGGCCGTCGGGCGCCTCGGAGACAACATGCTGCGCGTCAAGGACGTCCACGCCCCGGACGGCCGGGACAACCTCAAGGACGGCAGCGGCGCCAATCCGCTCTTCCAACTTCGGCGTCTGCCCGACGGCGGTGGCGCGTCGCTCGCGTTCCTGACGAGCGGCGTGGCCCGTACGACGTTCACGCCCGAAAAGGGCACGTGGAAGCTGAAGGCCGTCTGCGCCGCCTACTACCTGGAGGACGGCGCCTCGGACGTCCTGGAGGCGCGTGTGACGGTCGGCGGCGTGACGGTCTCGCTGGGGACGCTCACGGCGTTCGACTGCCTTGCGCTCCCGGCGGCGCGCGTCTGGCCGCAGGCGTTCACGGCGGACGGCAAGACACCCGTCACGCTGGAGCTCGCCTTCAGCCCGAAGGCGCTGGGCCAGCTGACGGTCGACGACCTGGAGCTTTGCGAAGCGGCGGCGGACGACCTGCGCGAGCTTCTCGCTGACGGCGGCTTCGAGCGGCGCAGGACGAACGACGCGAACAAGCACACCTTCGCCGACTGGAACTACTGGATGGAGGACCGCGCGACGCCGGTCTGGACGGCGTGGGGCGAAGATGGCCAGCGGCGCTACGACGAGATCCCGGACTACGTGAAGGAGCGCTGGGAGGGGGACGGCTACGCGGCCGTCGCCGCGGGCTGCCATCTGGAGCAGACGTTCACGGCTGCGGCGGCGGGCGTCTATCGCCTGCGCTTCGCGGCCTGCCGCCGCGCGGACTACTTCGACAGGTACTCCGAAGGCGGTGGCCTCGCGCTGGAGGTCGCCGTCCTCCGGCTGGACGGCGGGGCACCCGTCACGAACTTCACCGCGACGGTGGACGACATGAACCGCTCGAACTTCGTCGCGCGCGCCTACGACTTCCGCCTGCCGGCGGCGGGCGCGTACACGCTCTCGTTCACGAGCGTGAACCCGGAGGGGATCCCGGAGGGGGCGCTGTGGCAGCTGTACAACTTCATCGACGGGGCGTCGCTCACGCGCGCGCCGTCGCCGGCGAAGGCCGCGCCGATCCCCGCCGCGACCGAGGTCGAGATCGCGGCGGGCGCGCAGCTGGAGCTCGCCTTCCCCGGCACGAACGAGGTGGCGCGCGTCTGCCTGGACGGGCGCAGCCGCCTGGGCGTCCTGGACGCGGCGAACTGCCCGGGCTTCCTCGCGGGGCCGGGCGCGCTCTTCGTCCGCCCGCGCGGGACGGCGGTCATCCTGCGGTGAGACGGGCATCGGAAAGGAGAGGAACGCGATGAAGATCCGGAAACTGGCCCTGGCCCTCCCGCTCGCGCTCGCGGCGGCGGGCTTCGGGCGCGAGAAGGTGCTGTTCGACACGGACATCGGCGGCGACCCGGACGACGGGCTCGCGCTCGTCTACCTGTTGCGGGAGCCGCGCTGCGACCTCCTCGGCGTGACGACGGTCGGCGACCGACCGGACGTCTCCGCGCGCGTCGCCTCCGCGCTGTGCCGCTCGCTCGGGCGCGGCGACGTCCCCGTCCACGCGGGCTGTTCGCTGCCGATCCACCGGGGGCGCGGCCCCGCAGGGGACGCCGCCCGCGCGCCGTCGCCCTGGGAGAAGGGGTGGCGCGAGGCGCTCGCCCGCTGGCCGCACGACGCCGTCGCGAACGACCGCTCGGCCGTCGCGTTCCTGCGCGCGGCGGTCCGGGCGAACCCGGGCGAGGTCACGCTGTGCGCCACCGGCCCGCTCTCGAACGTCGCGACGCTCTTCGCGCTCGACCCGGAGGTCCCCTCGCTCCTGAAGCGCCTCGTCGTCATGGGCGGCGACTTCCGCCCGGGGCGCGGCGAGTGGAACGCCTCCGTGGACGTCTTCGCGACGGCGGCCGTCCTGGAGGGCGGATACCGCGCGCCGCCGAAGGAGCTGGTCCTCATCGGCGCGGAGACGACGTCGCCGTGGAACCTGCCGCCGGACGCGGGGCGGGCCTTCCTCGCGCAGTCGCCCGACCTCGCGTTTGTCGGCGGCCACTACGCCGAGCAGTGGTTCGCGCGCCCCCTCAACCTCTTCTTCCACGACCCGGCGGCCGCCGTGGCGATCTTCCACCCGGAGGTCTTCTCGTTCGCCCCCTCCGCCGTCCGCGTCGACGTCGCCGACCGCGCCGTGACGACGCGCACGGCCGCGAAGGGGGATGCGACGTGGGTCTGGAAGACGGCGACGGCCCTCGACGTCGAGGCGTTCAAGGCGCGCTTCCTCGGCGTCCTGAAGACGCGCGTGCCGGAGATGGGGACGCGCGCCGCCGCCGTGCCGCCGCTCTCGGGCGACGCGCCGCCGCCGCCGAGCCCCCTCTTCCTTGAGCCGAAGGACGGAACGAACCTGCTCTTCAACGCGAGCTTCGAGATGGGGAAGGACGGCCACCAGGTCGCGTTCGAGGTGCCGTGCGGCCGGGCGGGCGCGCGCGGCACGGCGCAGGTCGTCGAGGGCGACGCCGTCCACGGGCGCCGGTTCCTGCGCATCGACACGCGCGCGGCGGGCTGCCGCGCCGTCTACCTCTCGAACGCGCCGCGCCTGCGGTGCGGCACGAACGTCGTCTACTCCGTGTGGCTCAGGGCCGACGCGCCGGGGCGGACGGCCTCCGTCGAGCTGGGCGGGCGCAGCTTCAACTTCCACGCGCCCAAGCCCCTGCCGTGGCGCGGCGCGGCGCGGACGTTCGACCTGAAGGAGGTCTGGACGCGCCACGAGGTGTACTTCGTGGTCCCGGACGAGCAGCCGTTCGCGCTGCCGCGCCTCGTCTTCCCGCAGCCGGGCGTCTACTGCCTCGACGCCGAGCAGCTGGAGATCGGCGACGCGGCGACGCCCTTTGCGCCGGCGGCGGCCGTGGAGGGCGCGTACCGCCTCCGCGAGACGGTCTTCGCGCAGGCGGACACGGAGGAGACGCGGCGGCATCCGCCCGTCCGGCAGGCGGCGCTCGTCCGCCACGACTACCGGACGGGCGAGACGTCCGAGCGGCGCGTCGCCTTCGAGACACCGCGCTACGGGTGCTTCTCCCTTTCGGGGACGCTGGAGGGGCGGCCCGTGTTGCCGGCCGAATACGCCGTCGTCCACGCGCTCGGCGCGCATCCGGGCGCGGGCCTCTTCGTCGGCCTCAACGGCGGCCTCGGCGGCCTCCGGCCGTGGTGGGACACGCGCGCGTGGTACGACACCGGGGAGAACGCGCCGGCGGACTACTACCGGCTGCTGCGCCTCTCGGGCGCGCGGATGCTGCGCCTCTGGGACGGCAACCTCGACTGGATGGAGCTGGAGCCCGAGAAGGGCGCGTACGACTGGGCCCCGCTCGACTTCGTCGTCGACCACGCGCGGGCGAACGGGATGGAGCCGATGTACGTCCTCGGCGGGACGGCCTTCCTCAAGTGGAAGGACGCCTGGAAGGACCGGAGCTTCACGAACTGGTTCGTGCGCCTCAACGCGCGGCCCGCCCGGAAGACCGGGATGCCGACGTGGACGGAGGCCCTGGAGCTCCGCGACGCGGACTGGACGGACTTCGCGCGCGACGCCGTGCGCCGCTATCGCGGGCGCATCCGCTACTGGGAGACGGTCAACGAGCCGAATCTCCAGGTGGCGGACGTGGACTACTACGTGCGCCTCATGAAGCTCGCCTACGAGACGGTGAAGCGCGAGGACCCGGCGGCGACCGTCGTGGGCATCTGCTCGACGGGCGACTTCGGCGGCGACCTGGGCGGCTACATCGGCGCCGTGGGCGAGAAGGGCGGCTTCAGGTACCTCGACTGGATGAGCTTCCACCCCTACAGCGGGCCGACGGACGTCACGCCCAAGACGGCCGAGACGCAGCTCGGCGAGGTCCGGCGCCTCGTGGAGAAGTATCGGCCCGGCTGCCCCGTCCTGGAGGACGAGCTGTACTTCATCTGCGACAACGGCGCCGAGAAAATGGAGAACCGCGCCCAGAACTGGCGCGCGAGCAATCTGGCCCGGCGCTTCGTGCTCGACTTCGCGGGCGGGTGCGTCGGCTCGACGCCGCTCCACGAAGGCCAGATCTGGGGCGCGGGCCCGGAGATCGCCGGCATCACGGCGAACCTCGGCTTCTTCCGCCACCGCCTCTACGCGAACGCGCGCTTCGTCGTCGGCAACGCATTCGCGCATTTCCTGGAGGGCGGACGCTTCCTGCGCGTGCCGAAGCTGCCCGCAGGCGTGAACGGCGGCGTCTTCCGCGACCGCGCGGGCCGCGAGGTGACCGTCCTCTGGGCGAAGCGCGCGGCGGACGCGCGCGACTGGCCCGTGCCGGCGGACTGCACGGCCTACGACCATTTCGGCAACCGCCTCGCGGGCGAAGCGGCGCGGCTGACGGAAGACGCCGTCTACCTCGTACAGGACCGGAAACCTGGAACCATGTGAAGGAACCAACGACATGAACGCACCCACCACCCTCCTGGCCGCCGTCGCGCTGGCGTCGGCATGCGCCCCCGCGCGCGACGCGCAGTTCGCGCGCGCGCCCTACATGGACCCGTCGCGCACGCCCGAGGCGCGCGCGGCCGACCTCGTCTCGCGGATGACGATGGCCGAGAAGGTCGCGCAGCTCTGCACGACCTCCGGCTTCAAGATGTACGAGATCCGGGACGGCGAGGTCTATCCGGCCAAGGCCCTCGACGACCTCTACGCGCGCTTCCCGGGATGCGGGCTCGGCAGCTTCTTCCGCGCCGACTGGTACTCGGGGCGCAACTGGCAGACGGGCCTCACGCCCGACCTCCTCATCAAGGCGCACAACGCGATGCAGAGGTACGCCGTCGAGAAGACGCGCCTCGGCGTGCCGCTTGAACTCGACGGCGCGCAGATGCTCGGCGAGACGGGCATCCCCTCCGGCCTCGCCTGCGCCTCGTCGTGGGACCTCGACGCCATCGACGCCTGCACGCGCATGCGCTTCGCCGAGCGCATCACGTTCGCGCGCGAGGCCGGCGTCGACCACCCGACGGCCGACCTCGCGCTCGACCCGCGCTGGAGCCGCGTGGAGCAGACGTTCGGCGAAGACCCCTTCCTCTCGGCCGAGATCAACTTCCGCCGCTCGCAGACGATGAAGGCGCTCGGCGGCTCCTTCGGGCTCGCGCACTTCGTCTGCCACGGCGCGGGCGAGGGCGGGCGCATGTCGCTGCCCGTCCACGTGGGCGACAACGAGCTCTACAACCTCCACATGCGGCCCTTCGAGTACGCCGTGCGCGGCGGGGGCGTGACGAGCATCATGACGTGCTACAACCTCGTCGACGGCATCCCCGGCATCCTGCGCGGCGACCTCGTGGACGGCTTCATCCGCGGCCGGCTCGGCTACAAGGGCCTCTTCATCGGCGACGCGGGCGCGATCGGCGGCCTCGTCTGGCAGGGCTTCGCGCGCGACCTCGGCGAGGCGGCCGCCCTCTGCGTCGAGAACGGCAACGACCTCTGCTGCTGGGAGGCGGAGAACTACCTCAAGGGCCTCACGATGGCGGTCGCGCGCGGGCAGATCCGCGAGGAGGCGATCGACGCGAAGGTGCGCAAGGTGCTGGTGCCGCGCTTCCGCAAGGGGCTCTTCGAGAACCCCTACGTCGACGCGGCCTGGACGGCCCGGCACGGCCGCCCCGAGGACGTGATCGGCTGCCGCGCGCACCGCGACGCGGTGCTGAACCTCGCGCGCAAGGCGATGACGCTCCTTGAGAACCCGAAGGGCGTGCTGCCGCTCGACCCGGCGAAGATCCGCACGCTCGCGGTGATCGGCCCGAACGCCGACAAGCCCGAGAACCAGATGGGCGACTACTCCGCGCCGCAGCGGCCGGGCCAGGCCGTCACGCCGCGCATGGGCTTCGAGGCGCTGGGCCGGCGGTACGGCTTCGCGGTGAAGTACGCGCTGGGCTGCAAGGTGCGCGCGATGCGGCGGGACGGCTTCGCCGAGGCGCTTGCGGCCGCGCGCGCGGCCGACGCCGTCGTGCTCTGCCTCGGCGGCAGCTCGGTGCCGGACCAGGCCCTCACGCAGAACGAGGCGGGCTCGGCCATCTGCCGGCGCATCGAGAGGGACACGGAACTCGACAAGGACGCGGGCGAGGGCTTCGACCGCGCGACGCTGCGCCTCGGCGGCGTGCAGCGGGAGCTTCTCGCGGAGATCAAGAAGCTCGGCAAGCCGGTCGTCACCGTCCTCATCGTCGGCCGCCCGCTCGTCCTCGACGAGGTGAAGGCCCACTCCGACGCCGTCCTCCTCGCGTGGTATCCCGGCACGGAGGGCGGCACGGCCGTCGCCGAGACGGTCTTCGGCCTCAACAACCCGGGCGGCAAGCTGCCGATCTCCTTCCCGCGCGCGGAAGGCGCGCTCCCGTGCTTCTACCACGCGCTGCGCGCGCGCGGCAACTACGTGGACTGCGAGGGGACGGCCGCCTACCCGTTCGGCTACGGGCTTTCGTACACGACGTTCGACGTGTCGAAGCCGGTGCTGAAGGGGAACGTCGTCACGGTCCGGGTGACGAACACGGGCACGGTCGCGGGCGACGACGTCGTGCAGATGTACCTGCGCGACGACATCTTCACCGTCGCGCGCCCGCGCTGGGCGCTCAAGGGCTTCCGGCGCGTGACGCTCGCGCCCGGCGAGGCGCGGGAGGTGTCGTTCGCGCTGACGGCGAAGGAGCTTGGCTTCTGGAACCGCGCGCGCGCGTACGTCGTCGAGCCCGGCACGTTCAAGGTCGCGGTGTGGGACCGCTTCGACGATGACGGCCTCTACGCGCGCCACGTCACGTACACGCACGCCGGGGAGGGCCGTTGAGATGGTGCGCCTGCCTCCCTGCCTGAGGGCCGGCCTCGCCGCCTGCGCGCTCGCCGCCTGCGCGCTCGCCGGCGCGGCGCCGGCGATGACCGTCTCGTTCACGTTCGACGACGCGCACAGCAGCCACCTGACCGAGGCGGCGCCGCTCCTGGAGCGGCACGGCTTTCGCGGTCTCTTCTGCGTGCCGACCGACTGGGTCGGCCAACCGGGGAGATTGACGTGGGACGATGTGCGCGAGCTGCGGCGGCGCGGCCACGGCGTCGTGCCGCACGGCGCGGCGCACGTGGACCTCGCCGCGCTCCTGCGCCGGGGCGAGAAGGAGGCCGTGCGGCGGGACCTCCGCCGGGCGCGCGACGCGATGCGCGCCGCGCTCGGCGAGGCGCCGCGCCTCGTCTGCCTGCCGTTC
Source organism: uncultured Kiritimatiellota bacterium (assembly GCA_934643865.1). Taxonomy (GTDB): domain Bacteria; phylum Verrucomicrobiota; class Kiritimatiellia; order RFP12; family UBA1067; genus RUG572. The sequence continues at coordinate 5,213 of CAKUCX010000022.1, read as the reverse complement.
AACGCCTGCGACGCGGCGCTGGCCGACCTCGCGCGCGCCGAGGGCATGGAGCCCGTCACGACGCTCCGGCCGCCCGCCACGGTCGCCGCCCTCGAACGCGCGCGCCGCCTCGGCTGGCGGCACGTCGACGTGATGGCGCACGGCGAGTCCGTCGCGGAGGCCGTGGCGCATGCGGCGGCGCAGGCCGCGCAGCTGAAGGTCGTGCCCTACGAGGCGGCGCACCCCGCCGGAAGCCGCTGCGCGTCGCCGCTACGCGGCGTCCTCTGCCTGACGTTCGACGACAGCTGCTACGCGAGCTGGCGCGCGGCCCTGCCCGTCTTCGCGCGGCACGGGGCAACGGCCACGTTCTTCGCGATGGGCGCGCTCGACGACCGCCAGGTCGGCGAACTGCGGCATCTGCGCGCGCACGGGCACACCGTCGGCCTCCACACGCTGCGCCACGGCGACGCGCCGGCGCAGGCGGACGCGGCGGCGCGCGCGGCGTGGGCGGACCGCGAGGTCGCGCCGCAGGCGCGCCGCGCGCAGGAGGCGGGGCTGCCCGTCTATGCGTTCGCGTACCCCAACAACTGCCACACGCCGGAGATGGACGCCTACCTCGCGCGGCGCTTCGGCTTCACGCACTTCCGCGCGGGGGCGGAGGTGCGGGATGGCTTCGCGGGCGACGTGGACGCCGCCACCGTCCAGCGCTTCGCGACGGTCGACGACGCCTTCAAGCCCGTCGAATGGTGCTTCTGGAAGCCGGTCATGAACGGCATCGGCCTCGGGCCCGTCTACTGCTACTCGCGGGAGAACGTCTTCGGCGCGCTCCGGCGCGCGGCCGAGCGGAACGAGATCGTGACGTTCTTCTCGCATTCGATCCGCGCGGGCGAGCCCGACAGAATCGGCGCGAAGACCGCGTGGATCGAGGAGATCCTCGCGGAGGCCGGCCGCCTCGGCCTCGCCGTCCTCGGCTTCGACGACCTCGGCCGCCAGTAGGCGCGCGCCCCGTCGCCGCCGGCCGCCCGCTCCGGCGGCGCGATTTTTGCTATACTGGCGTCCATGGAACGCCGCATGACCCCGATGAACGAGAAGATGGAGACGATGCGCGCCTGGGCGGCGCAGCTGAACGCGGCTGCGGACGCCTACTACAACGGGCGCGGCGAGCGGATGACCGACTTCGAGTGGGACGACCTCTTCGATCGCCTGAAGGCGCTGGAGGCCGAGACGGGCGTCGTGTTGCCGGAGTCGCCGACGAACCGCGTCGGCGCGGACGCCGTGGAGGGGCAGAAGGAGCCCCACGAGTTCGCCGCGCTCTCGCTCGCGAAGACGAAGGAGGTCGCCGAGATCGCGAAGTGGGCGGAGGGGCGGTCGATCTGGGTCAGCTGGAAGCTCGACGGGCTCACGCTCGTCGTCACCTACGACGACGGCCGCCTGACGAAGGTCGTCACGCGCGGCGACGGTCATGTCGGCACGAACATCACGCATCTCGCCGCCGGCATTCGGGGCATTCCGAAGACCGTGGCGGCGACGGGGCACCTCGTCGTGCGCGGCGAGGCGGTGATCTCCTATGCGGACTTCGCGGCGTTCCGCGCCGCGTCGCAGGAGGACTACGCGAACCCGCGCAACCTCGCGAGCGGTTCGCTTACGCTCAAGGACGTCGCGGAACTGCGGCGGCGGAATCTCCAGTGGATTCCGTTCACACTCGTCCATGCCGACGCCGCGCCCGTCTCCTGGGGGGCGCGGATGGACGAGCTGGACCGGATCGGCCTTTCGTCCGTCGCGCGCGAACGGGTCGACCACCCCACGGAGGCGGCCGTCCAGGCGGTGATCGACCGCTGGACGGAACAGGTGACGAGCGGGGCGTGCCCCTTCCCCGTGGACGGCCTCGTCGTCTGCTACGACGACACGGCCTACGCCCAGACCGGCTCCGTGACGGGGCACCACGCCACGCGCGCGGGTCTTGCGTTCAAGTGGCAGGACGAGACGGCCGCGACGGTGCTTGAAGGCGTCGAGTGGTCCTGCGCCGTCGCCTCCATTTCCCCCGTCGCGCTCTTCCGCCCCGTCCAGCTCGAAGGCACGACCGTGAAGCGCGCCTCGCTCTGCAACATCTCCGAATGCGAGCGCCTCGGCATCGGCGGCGCGGGCACGGAGATCGAGGTGATCAAGGCGAACAAGATCATTCCCAAGGTCGTTGCCGTCACGAAGACCGTCGGCGCGCTGGAGATCCCCTCGGCGTGCCCCGTCTGCGGCGCGCCGACCGAGGTGCGGCAGGCGGAGAGCGGCACGAAGACGCTCCGCTGCACGAACGCCGCTTGCGCCGCGCGCGAACTGCGCACGTTCATGCGGTTCGTCTCGAAAGACGGCATGGACATCGACGGGCTCGCGGGCGAGACGCTCGCGAAGTTCGTGAACCGGGGATGGATCAAGACGTTCGGCGACATCTACCGCCTCGGCGACCACGCACGCGAGATCGCGGCGATGGAGGGGTTCGGCGAGAAGAGCGCGCGCAACCTCCAGGACGCCATCGAGCAGGCGCGGACGCGCCGCGCCGACCAGTTCCTCGTGGCGCTCTCGATCCCGCTCTGCGGCGCGGACGTGGCGAAGCGGCTGCTGGGGGCCTACGGGGTGCGGGATCTCTTCGCGAAGGCCGCCGAGGCGGCGCGTTCCGAAGGGGGCGGCGAAGACGCCTTCGCGGCGATTGACGGGATCGGACCGGGCAAGTCGGCCGCCTTCGTGGACTGGTGCGCGGACCCGCGCCACCTCGCGGTCGTCGAGGACGTGCTGGGGCAGGTCACGCTGGAGAACGTGGCGGCACCGGCGGCGGCCGGCGCCTGTGCGGGCCTGACGTTCGTGGTCACGGGGGAGGTCCGCCGCTTCGCGAACCGCGACGCGCTGAAGGCGTATGTGGCCGCCGAGGGCGGAAAGGTGACGGGCAGCGTCTCCGCGAAGACGGACTTCCTCATCAACAACGACGTCGCCTCCACGTCGGGGAAGAACCGGAAGGCGAAGGAACTCGGCGTGCCGGTCATCTCCGAAGACGCCTTCATCGCCCGCTTCGGGGCGGGGCCTGGAAAACAGAAAGGAACACCATGAACCTCATTCGCACGTGGCTGCCGACGGCGGCGGACTATCCCGAGAAGCGGCTCTTCTCGCTCGACGTCCTTCGCGGCCTCGACATGTTCCTCCTCATCATGGTCGGGCCGTTTGTCGGCGCGCTCCAGCGCGCCTACGCCTGCTTCTCGCCCGGCTTCATGCAGGCGTTCCGCCACGCCTGGCTCGGCTTCACGCTCTGGGACATCATCATGCCGCTCTTCATCTTCGTCTGCGGCGCGGCGATGCCGTTCGCGCTCGGGCGGCGGCTCAAGGAGGGGCGGCTCGTCTTCTGGCGGCACGTCCTCGTGCGCGTCGCGCTCCTGTGGGTGCTGGGCGGCTTCGTGCAGGGGAAGTGGCAGGAGCTCAACCCCGAGACGTTCGGCCCCTACGCGAACACGCTGCAGGCCATCGCGGCCGGCTATCTTGCGACGGCGTTCATGATGGCGGTTCCCTCGAAGGCCTTCTCGTTCGTCTTCCCCGTCGCGCTCGCGGCCGTCTACACGGCGCTTCTGGCCGTCGGCGGCGACTACTCCGAACACGGCAACCTCGCCTTCAAGGTCGACCGGGCCATCCTCTCCGCGATCCTGCCGCCGACGAACCGCTATCTCGCGAAGCCGAGTTACTACGCCTGGTTCCTCCCGTCGCTCATGTTCGCGGCGATGACGATGTGCGGCTACCACGCGACGATGCTCCTGCGCGCGGGGTGGACGAAGTGGAAGAAGGCGGCCGGGCTCTTCGCCTACGCGGCGGCGCTGTTCGCGCTCGGCGGGCTTGCCGCGATCTGGATCCCCGTCATCAAGCCGATCTTCTCGCTCTCGTTCACGGCGCTTGCGATGGGCTGGTGCGTGCTGCTCCTCGCCGTCCTCTACGTCGTCTGCGACATCTTCCTCGTCCGGCGCGGCACCGCGCTGATTCTGCTCTTCGGGCAGTGCGCGCTCGCGGGCTACTTCGTCTCGCACGTCTTCCGCGCGCCGCTGCGCGCCCTTGCCGAGACGGTCCTGCCGGGCGCCATGCGGCTCTGCTCGAAGGGGACGGCGGGCTTCCTTGTGGAGCTTCTCGTCCTTGTCGAGATTGTGGCGGCGATGGTCGTCTGGCGCGCGCTCAAGGAAAAGGCCGCCGGGGCGCGCCCCTAGGGGCCGAGGGCCGGGACGGCGGCCTTGTTGCGCACGGGCGGCGGACATGCTATACTGCGCCGTGTTGAGCGTGTCCCGTGGTGTAGTGGCCGCACAGGGGTTTTTGATACCCTTAGTCCTGGTTCGAACCCAGGCGGGACAACCAATTTCGGGAGACGGCGACATGACGGACGCGGAAGAAAGGGCCGCACGGCTTTCCAAGGTGCGGCGGATCGTCGTACACGGCGGGTTGGCGCACATGGACGACATCATGGCGTGCGCGATGGCCTACGCCTTCGGCGTCTCGCACGACACGCCGATCGAGCGCCGCAACCCGTCGCCCGCCGAGCTGGACGACCCCGCGACGCTCGTCCTCGACGTGGGCGGGCGCCACGACCCCGGCCGCCTCGACTTCGACCACCACCAGCGCGCGCGCGGCGAGGCGCCCAAGTGTACCTTCCGCCTCCTGGCCGAATGGCTGGGCGTCGACGAGGAGATGCGCACGCTCTTCCCCTGGTACGACGCCTGGAACCTCATGGACGTGTGCGGCCCCTTCCAGACGGCGCGGATGCTGGGGACGACGGCGGAGGCGCTGGCGGGCTTCATCGAGAACCCCCTCGGCGACTGGGTGATCCGCCGCTTCGCCGACGATGCGGCGCTCCGGCGGAAGCTCACAATCACCTTCTCGAACGAGCTTTCGCTCGCGCGCTCGTGCTGGCGGGCGCTGGAGCGGACGGCCGTGCGGCGCGAAATCGCCGCCCTCCCCGTCGGCGACCTGACGGCGTGCCGCACGGAGGAGATCTCGCGCTGCTCGAACGCCTGGGTGCGCCGGCACCGTCCCGCCTGCCTCCTCATGCGCGACGGGCGCGGCGAGGGGTATTCGCTCATGCGCTGCAACGACGACCCGCGCCTCGACTTCGCGCGCTGCGCCGGCCGGCCCTACGCGCTCTTCGCGCACCCCGGCGGCTTCATCCTCAAGACGAAGGCGAAGGACGTCGACCTGGAGGCGGTCCTCGCCGACGCCCGCAC